>CAZDLX010000239.1:0-4413 GCA_964506005.1 uncultured Anaerolineae bacterium
ACTACAGTTGCTCACCTGGCATACCGGTGGACCGGTATCAGGAGGGTCACCGCTATCGCGTGCTCATCTCCCTGCGCGAAACTAAAAAACGGGGCGATGTCGAGGAATTCCTCATTGAACGCACCATTCGCTGTGGTTTCATGCGAGCTGTTGAAGACTTGCAGATTGAGATAGACCACCACACTGACCAGCTATCCATCTCTGTTGTATTCCCCCGTAGTCGCTTACCGAAGCGAGCCACGCTGATTGAGCAGAACACAACCCATGCTATGCGACTCGGCCCAGCCCATCGTCTGACGCTGCCGGATGGCCGGCAGGAAGTGCGATGGCAGACCGGTAAGCCGCGCCTCTTTGAAGCTTACATCCTGCGCTGGGAATGGTAAGCCACAGCAAAGGGCGGCGCACCCACCGGTGCACCGCCCACCGATCTTGGCACCTCGTCAGGTGCCTGTTCCACCGCTCATGTCCCTTTCACCTTTCACTTGGGCTTCCGACAGTCAGGTAGTCACCATTGGAGTGAATTATCAATGTATATATACATTGATAATCATTCTGTTTCCGTTATAGACAGTATATTGCAGACTTCGTAAAATTGCAATATATCTTATGCGATTTAGGGATATCAGAGATTTGGATCCAGAACTGCTCGGTAGTCGTATTCGCGAAGCGAGAGAGCGTGTTGGCATCTCACAGGGAGATTTGGCCGCACGTGTGTCTAAAGATCAGCGAGCGATTTCAGAGTACGAGCATGGCAAGCGGAAGCTAGCAGCCGTGGATCTGCCTGCCTTTGCAGAAGCTTTAGAGGTACCAGTTGCCTACTTCAACGAGGGAGATATCGTCCTTGAGAGGTTGGCTGAACTGCTTCTCTCCGAATTCGATAATCTCTCCTCAGAGGAAGTGAAGCGAGCTGCAATCGACATCCTTCGCGTGCTGTCCCAATTAAAATAACGAAACTGCATCTTGATCTGGTTGACATGGCTCTGCTAGACTCGCCTCGCCATGTCGTTAACCTCAGTAACCATTCGCTGGAGCCAGTTTCGTCACAATTGGAGTCGCTTCTGGACAATCCTCCACACAGTTAACCGCAGCGCCGAGTTATTGCGCCTGATTGCCTGGGCCAAGCGAAAGAAGTTGCGCGGGCCCTACAATTGCTATAAGCGACGGCTTGCTGAAGAAGAAATACGACTTCACAGGTACGCTTTGCGTTCCCCGCGTTTAGTCCGCAGTGCTCGTCTAGTTCACCACTTCAGCAACCTGATAAGTACCGTCCCCAAGTACCCGCCAAAAGGATCTGCCGCCGGTTACCGACTCCAATAACTTGACAAGAATGACTTGCAGGCTATAGTATATACGTATTAGAAAGTATAACATAAATACAAAACGCCCTCGACACGTGCTGTGAACACGTATCGAGGGCTCACCTACCAAGCTGTTGTGGCAGCATGGCGGGCTCAGGCGCTACTGTAACACGGCGCCTGCAGGCGGTCAATTGCGCTACTTCAGTGCAGTTGGCCGCTTTTGTGTTTGCGGAGGGACGTGAATCAACGAGATGAACCAGAGAAAGACCAGACGGCACCAGCGCCGCAGATCACACCAGAGGTCGACGACCTGTGTGCGGTCTTAGCCAGCGCAGTGGCGAGATTGCTGAAGGGTGAGGGGACAGAGGACGAGAAATGCCAGTAGATAACGCGATAACTGAGCAGAAAACGCCGCGCGCGGCTATCTACGTGCGTGTCAGCTCCCCCGACCAGGTCGACAACTTCAGCCTCGAAGCGCAAGAGGAGGCGGCGCGTGAGTACGTGCAGAGCCAGGGCTGGCAGGTGCAGCGTGTCTACGCAGACGAAGGGCTCTCTGCCCGCACGGCTGAGCGTCCGGCCTTCAAGATGATGCTACGCGACTCACGCCTGCATCAGTTCGAGCTCATCGTCGTGCACAAGCTCGACCGCTTCTTCCGGAATCTCAGCCAGCTTCTTCAGTACGTCCAACAGCTCGATGAGCGGGGTGTCCGGCTCGTCTCCATCAGCGAGGACATTGACTTCAGCAGCGCCTCTGGCCGGATGCTGTTGACGAGTATTGGCATGATCAGTGAGTTCTACTCCAACAACCTTCGCGAGGAAACCGCCAAGGGCAAGCGTCAGCGCGCGCTGAACGGGCTGTGGAACAGCTGCATCCCCTTCGGCTACCAGCGAGGCGAATGCGCGGCGTGTGCCGACCCCAACTACAACGGGCCATGCCCTAATCCGGGGGCCGGCGGCATCTGTCCCGCACAGCTCATGGTCCCTCACCCGCAGAACGCAGTCGCCGTCCGGCAGGCGTTTGAGCTGCACGCGCAGGGGCGGAGCTACCAGGAGGTGGCGGATTTCCTGAACGGGCAGGACTGCCAGCCGCACACACGAGATGACGAGCGCTCGCTCGACCACTTCAGCAAGGAGACGGTGCGCTCGATGCTGCAGAACGAGACGTATCTCGGCTTCGTCAAGTACAAGGGCGAGCTCTACCCGGGCCAGCATGAGGCGCTGGTCGACCTGTCACTCTTCGGGCGCAGCCAGCAGGTGCGCCGTGATGCTGCGGTGGCACGCAGCAAGCCCGGGAAGCGCCGTCACTATCTGCTCTCCGGGCTGGTCCGCTGCGCCAGCTGCGGCTTCAAGATGCGCGGCGTCACCGACCACCTGAAGGAGGGCGAAGTGCGCTTCTACCGGGATGCGGCGAACGAGCGGGGTCAGGACTGCGGCCAGTCGCGGGTGCGGGCCGAGGCGATTGAGACGCAGGTCGCGAAGGCCCTCGCCAGCCTGGAGTTCCCGGTCCACTGGCGGACGCGCATTGCTCAGCTGGCCCAGGCCACCCCGGAGGTGGAGCGGTTGGAGCGGGAGCGGCGCATGCTGCGCTCGAAGGAGAAGCGGCTGCGCAGGCTGTTCCTGCGGGACGACATCAGTGAGGCGGAGTACGAGCGAAAACAGCAGCAGCTCGAGCGCCAGCGAGTGCGCTTGAACCAGCAGAAGACGAGTATTGATGTGGACGCGCACGGGCTTGCCGGTGATTTCGAACGGTTATGGGAGGAGTTGTCGCCAACCGAGCGGCGCCAGGTGGTACAGGCAACCATCAAGGCTGTGTACGTGCGAGGTGAGGACGTAGACCGCATTGAGTTTCATCGTCCGTTCGCAGCTCTCGTCTAAGAACGGCCAGAGCTGCCAGAGTGAAGGAATAGGCAGATGCGTTACGCAGGGTATGTGCGTGTGAGTTCGGAAGAGCAGGTCGGTAACTTCTCAATTGAGGCGCAGAAACACGCCATCCAGCGCTGGGTGGCGGAGCGAGGCGGGCTCCTCGTCACAATCTATGCAGACGAAGGCCAGTCGGGACGCTCCGACGACCGCCCAGCCTTCCAGGCCATGCGCCGGGACGCCCGCAAGGGCAAGTTCGAAGCGCTCGTGGTGCACAAGTTCGACCGGCTCTCACGCAGCCGGGCCAACGCGCTGGCAGTCAAGTCGCTCCTGCGCCACGACTATGACGTCAAAGTCTTCTCGGTGTCCGAACCGAGCGAGGACAGCGACGGGCCGATGGGCGCGCTCATCGAGGGCATCATGGAGTCTGTGGCCGACTGGTACAGCCGGAATCTAGCGACGGAGACCTCGAAGGGCAAGCTGGAGCGGGCGCGGCAGGGGTATCACAACAACGGAGCGCCCTTCGGCTACGACAAGACCGAGGAGAGCGAGCTGGTCGTCAACGAGGGGGAAAGTGAGGGCGTGCGCCTGGCCTACGAGCGCTACGCGACGGGCAAGTACAGTGACACGAAGATCGCCCGGCTGCTCAACGAGAAAGGCTACCGCAGCAAGACCGGCCGGCGCTTCTCGAAGGACACCGTGCGTGACCTCCTGCAGAATCGGACCTACCTCGGCTTCGTGAAGTACCAGGAGTACCGTCGCAACGCGGACGGTAGTCGCAGCTGGCGGGCGCCGGAGCGCTGGTTCGAGGGGCGGCACGAGGCCATCCTCGATGAGGAGCTCTTCAAGACATGCCAGCAGGTACGGGCCAGCAAGGCACGCCGTAAGGGGGTGAAAGCGCGCCAGCGCCGCCCCTTTCCCCTGAGCGGTCTCCTCTACTGCGGGCGCTGCGGCCGGAAGCTCCGCGCGCAGACCGACCACGGCATCCGCCGCCACCGCTGCCGGGCGCGCGAGCTGGGTCACGACTGCGAGCAGAAGAGCATCCGCGCGGATGACGCCGAAGCGCAGATTATCGCGGCGTTGATGGGCTTGAAGGTGCCCGACGACTGGCACGAGCGAGTGACGCGAGCCATCGCCCAGATGGTCGGCGACCAGAAGCTCGACGAGCGGATGGCAGAAATTCGGGAGATGATTGAGCGGATGGACTTCCGCTGGGACCACGGCTTGATTACCGAAAAGGACGAGTACCTGCAGA
>CAZDLX010000240.1:0-4412 GCA_964506005.1 uncultured Anaerolineae bacterium
GGTTATGACCGTTCTCACGCTGGGCGCCATCGCCGCGCAGGACGACGAGCCGCTGCTGCGCCCCAAGCTGCACTACTTTGTGCAGGGCTACCAGGGGCTCTACATCAGCTTCGATGACGACGCGCTGAACCTCCATTTCGACCGTGAAGCCGACCTGTACACCGCCGATCGGATGTTGTTCCCGCTGCTGCTGTGCCGCTCATGCGGGCAGCACTACAGCCAGGTAATCGCCGAGGCGGAAGAAGCGGTAGATCTCGAGGGGCAGTTGGCGGGAGTGCGCATCACGCACCCGCCCGACATGTTCGAGCAGCCCCACGAGAACCAAACGCTGTATTACTTCACCGACCACCTGCACACCCAGGAGGAGGATGAAGAGGTAGCGGCGCACGTGCTGCTGTTGTGCCCTACCTGTGGCGCGTTACACCCTGGCGAGACAGCACGTTGTCTCAACCCGCTGTGTCAGAGTGAGGAAGCGCTCATTCCGGTGTGGGCCTGGGAGAATGAGTTGCGGAAGTGCGCTGCATGTGGCGGGCGGAACTGGGGCAACACCCGGCTCATCACGCACACGCGCAGTGCCGAGGTCGCCGATGTGACCATTCTGGCCCAGTCCATGCTGTCGACGATGCCCGAGCCGTCTCTCCGCAAGCTCCTCATCTTCACCGACAACCGGCAGGATGCAGCATTCCAGGCCGGTTGGATGGAGGAGCGCTCCAAGCGCTTCCGGATGCGCCACCTGCTGTACCAGCTTCTACACCGCGAGCCGGAGCGTATCTGGGGCTACTGGCATCTTGGTGATGCGCTGCTTGACGAAGCACAAGCCCGGCAGATCCTGCCGAGCGGACGCTGGGATGATCAGGATGAGCGTACGCGGGTTCGCTGGTTCCTGCTGGAGGAATTCGCCTCTCCCCAGCAGCGGCGTTCAAGCCTTGAGCAGCTCGGCCTGGCCGCCATCTGGTACAAGGATCTTGAGGTGGAGACCGATCCCGAGTTCTTCACCTACTGGGCAGATACTCTGGGCTGCACACCTCAACAAGCTGTAGACCTAACGCGTCTCTTGCTCGACCACTACCGCCGTCGCGGCCTGCTCAGCGACCCGCTGCTGGCACGTTACTGGTCGTACAACGACAAGGAAGTCCGGGACGGCATCGTGGCAACAGCCGAGTACTATCGCCCGGAAGCGCTGGTGCTCGAGGGTGCAAGTCGCTCGACGCATAAAAAGGGCTGGCTGGCCAGTAACGGCCGATCGGCAGCTCAGGTACTCGTCAAGAGTGCAGCGCTTCGAGGTGAAGCGCACGCAGACTCCTTCCTCACAGAGCTCTGGCGCTGGCTTATCAACAGGGAGTTCCTTGTCCCTGTAGAACTTGTCCGGAAGCGGCATGGACGCGTCGAGCCGGTTTTGGAGCCCGGCGACGTGTACCAGGTAAATGCTGACCGGATGGGTATCACCGAAGTCGCCGAGCGCTACGTATGCGGCTACTGTGGACGAGCCTACAGTGTGCCGACGGCTACAGGCCAGTGCCCTGGCTACAACTGCGATGGCCGGATTGAGCTTGCCGAACGGGATGTAGACCACTATGACGTGGTCCAATATACGCGACTCTCGTTCGTCCCGATGCGCGCGCATGAGCACTCCGGCCAGGTGCCCAAAGACGAGCGCGAGAAGGTCGAGCAGGAGTTCAAGAAGGAGGATGGCCGCTTCAACACCATCGTCGCCACCCCCACACTCGAGCTTGGTGTAGACATTGGCAAGCTCGAGATGGTGATGATGCGGAACGTACCGCCCACACCCGCTAACTATGCCCAACGAGCGGGGCGCGCAGGCCGGCGTCACCGGATCGCTGTCGTCTTTACCCACTCACGCGGTGCCCAGCACGACCGCTATTTCTTCAACAATCCCCCCGAGATGATTTCGGGCGAGATCCGGGTGCCGGCGTTCAGCATGCGAAACGAGCCGCTTATCCGTAAGCATGTTCACTCCGCGTCGCTCACCGCACTTCGCGAACTGGTAAATATTGACGAAGACCCTGTCCTGCAACAGGCGTTTCCTGCGTACATACGCGACTACTTCGGCGAGTGGGTGCTGTATCAGGAGGGGGAGTACCGGTTCAGGTACTATGAGGCTGCGCCAGTCTTCCCGTCACTCCGCGCCCTTATCGCCAAGTATGACGACCACATCATGGCGCGTCTGCAGCGTGCCTTCGCCGAGACCTGGCCAGATGAGGACAGTGATGCGGTATCGCTCGACCTCCTCGATCACTACCTGCGCCAGATGCCGGCGCAGCTCGAGCATCAGGTCAGACTGCTTTTCGCTGAGATCGCCCGCTACCGCGAGGCCATCCGTAAGTTTGATACCATTGAGCGGGAGGGCTACGGATTGCAACGGGAGGAAGAGATACAGCGCAACCGGTTCCGGTATGCGCTCCAAACCTACCAGCGCGAAACTCTGGAGAACTGGACGCTGGGCTACCTCAGCAACACCGGCTTCCTGCCGGGCTATGCCCTCAGTCGGCAGAGCGTGATTGCCCAGTCTCTCCAGCCGTTTCTACAGCTCTCGCGTCCCGCAGCCGTTGCTCTGCGCGAACTGACACCCGGTAGCCTCCTATACGCAAATAAGAACGTCTTCCGCGTGCAGACTCTGAACTTCTACAAGCTGCACGCGTTAGACAGTGAGTGGACGCCTGACCTGCTGCGGCGCATGCTGCACTTCGATCCGGTCTTAGAGCGTGTGTTTGACCCGACCAAACAACAGCGAGAAGGTGGAGGTGCGGCGCACACCGCGTTTGAGTCCTACGAGCTCACGGATGTCGAGATGGAGCTCGAGCAGGAGATCAACGACCAGCGCGAGTATCGGGTGCGCTTCGCCTACGAGATCTATGGCATGCTGCAGGGCCAGCACGAGGGTGGCGAAGGGGGAGACATCGGCAATCGACAGTTCTCCTATCTCCGTCAGGAGAAGATCCGCCTGGTTAACATGGGACCGACGTTCGCTGGACCGGCCAGCCCTAACGGCGTTGGTTTTCCTGTCTGTCCGCGTTGTGGCGAGACGCGTAGCCCTTTCGCATCAGAGGCCGAGATTAACACGTTCAGAGATGGACACCGTAAGCGCTGTAAAGTTTCCGACATCATTTGGACAGCGGTGCATGTCGACCTTAACTCTGATGTGCTGCAACTCGGCCCCTTTGCGAGTCGAGAGGAGGCGGTCAATGTCTTAGAGGGGCTGCTCATCGGTGCCCGCATGGTGTTGGATATGGGCGAGGGAGAGCTTGAAGGCTTTGCACTGACGGACGAGGGCGGGGGAGTGTGGGCGATCCTGTACGATCCGCTTCCCGGGGGCTCTGGATTCCTGCCGGAGATCCTGGCGCATTGGGAAGTGGTCTGTAAGCGAGGAATCAGCGTGCTGCTGGACTGTGATTGTGAGACAGCCTGCTACAAGTGCATGAAGCATTTCCGCAATCAGCAGCATCACAAACTGTATAACCGGCACCAGGCATCGGCCCTGCTGAGCGATCTGCAACTAGCTCCGAACAGGGAGTATGAGATTCCACCCATAATCTCTCCTGAGTCTCAGCTACAGGATGACGGGCATGAAGCTCAAGCGGACAGCACGGCCGAAGAGCAGTTCATCTCTATCTTGCGTGAGCGCCAGTTCCCGCTCCCCGATCAGGCGCAGTATACGGTTGATCTTGGAAACGGTGAGGCTACTGTCGCGGACTTTGCCTACACCGCGGCCAAGGTTCTAGTCTTCATCGACGGTATGTCAGACTCTCTACACGGTAGTCCCATCCAGCAGCAGAAGGATCGACTGAAGCGGGCCAAAGCGAAAATGAAGGGCTATCTGGTGGTTGCCATACCGGCACAGGCCTTGAGCGACGATACAATGCTGAGCGGCTATCTGGACGAATTGGCGCTGTATTTGGGATAGCGCTGTAAAAGCAGTTGACTCTTAACCAATTCTTTCCGGGTTCGAGTCTTGAACGATGCATGCTGAAGCGTACCGGGAGACGCTCTCCCGCCGCAATTACTGCCTTCGTATCTCTTTATTGGTTCGACGTCGAACCGGTCGACCATGCTGTCCGCAAAATAGCAGTGGTGACCCTTCACTGAGCGGCGCCGCAGGCCAATGGGCGCTGCGTCGAAGAACGTTCGACGCGCCTTAAATAGTCACCGCACGCGAGCAAACCCTAAGCAAAAGCGCTCTCGAGCCGTCTACAAGTCGGGCGGAATCACTGACCATATCCCCCCATATCGAGAGCTGGCGAAGCTACCCCACCGCATCTTCGCTTCACATACATCTGACCTGCCCAAAGACAGTTCTAATTTGAGTTAGGATTGGAAAGACAAGGCAAGGAGGCAGGCCAACATGCCACGCAACGGCCATGCACCCGAAGAGATCGACAGGCTATGACAATCCT
>CAZDLX010000241.1:0-4352 GCA_964506005.1 uncultured Anaerolineae bacterium
GTCGGCAAGCTGGGCGAGCGGCAGCTTCCAGCGCCAGATGAGGAGCGCCGCGACGGCGCCAGCGCCGAGCACGCCCGCCCAGACGATCTCCGTGCCCGGCGAGAGCGCGAACACCGCGCCGAGCGACCGCGTCCAGGGCGTGATGCGCGTGTAGAGCCCGAGGTTCGCCAGCACGAAGCCCAGCCGCGCGGCGAGGATACCCGCCACGACGACCAGAAAGCCGAAGTTGTACAGGCGGTCGGCGTCGATGCCCCGCTTCAGGCCCGCGCGTGAGGCGACTTCCAGGCCAATCCACAGGCCGGCCAGCAGCGCCAGGCCGGGCGTGCGGATGCTCAGTGGGCCAAGCTGGAGGATAGGCAGCATGGTCAGTGCCCCATCAGCTCGGCGAGACGGGTGTACAGCAGGGGGTCGTTCAGCGGGCCGGTGAAGATATGCCGGATCACGCCCCCGGAGTCGACGAAGACTGTGGTCGGGTAGGCGCGGACCTGGTAGCCGCGCGCGACCGCTGCGTTAGGGTCCAGCGCGACAGGATAGCTCATGCCAAACTCACCCATGAAAGCCTCGACGGTGGCCTCGCTCTCCTGTACGTCTACGCCCAGGATGACCACATCGCCGCCGAAGTCGCGATGTGCCTGTTCCAGCGCAGGGATCTCCGCCCGGCAGGGCGGGCACCACGTCGCCCAGAAATTGACCACGACAGGCTTGCCCCGCAGGTCGCTCAGGCGGACCTCGCCGCCGCCAGGGGCCTGCAGCGTGAAATCGGGGGCGGGGTGGCCGACCTCGGGCAGGGGCTCGCCGAGCGCCAGCGCCGGGGCGCTGGGGTCGACGCGTGTGGTGGCGATCCACACCGCGCCCAGCACGGCGGCGACGAGTGTCAGAACGATCCAGTCAGATCGAGTCCGGGGCATGAAGGTGAGTGGGCTACTCGTACTCTTCGATGAGGGCCAGCAGCAGGTCGTCGGTGACGGTGTAGACCTGCCGGAAACGCCCTCCCCAGTCCTGCGGGGTGTGCAGGTTGAGCATCTCGGCGAGCTGGGTCACGCTGTCGAGCAGCAGGTCGCGAAAGAACAGGAAGGCCCGCACGGAGTCCGCCAGGCTGAGGTCCTCACTGAGTGAGAGCTGCGCGTACTCCTCGCCGATGCTGCGCACCTCGTTGCGGAGCCTGTTGTAATCCTCCGGCTCGGTGAGGTAGCTGCTCAGCAGCTCCAGCAGGCGGCGGCCCAGCCGCCGGTGAATCTGGCGAGCCTCCTCGTCCATGCTCTCGTACCACGTCTGCCCGTGGAGCTGGCCCTCGCTGATCTCCAGGCGGGCGCGCCCGAGCGCGCTCTGCAGCATCAGGCGGGCCTCGGCGGGGGCCATATCGCGCTCCTTCCTGAGCGCCCACTGCCGGAGGTCGCCGCGGCGAAAGCGGCGGTGCCCACCCGGCGTGCGCTGGGAGGGAAGCTCTCCGCTGTCGGCCCAGTGGCGGAGGGTCGAAGGGTGGACGCCGAGGATCTCCGCAGCTTCGCCCAGGCTTAACCACTCATTTTCTTGAGACATGTCGACTCCCCCGCTTGTGTGCGCGCGGCTCGCCGTGCCGACTGACGCACAGCCAGGCATGTGCCGGCTAGCACGATTGTACTGACGGCCCGGATGCGCTGTCAATTGAGGCCTTTCACGCCGGATCATGCCAAATTTCCTGCTTTGCCGCCCGCAGCGCTTCGACGGCCTCCGCAATGAACGCCGCGGCGGCGTCGACCTCCCCGGTGGTGGTCATGCGCCCGGTGGAGAGCCGCAGCGTGCCCATCGCATACTCTGTGGGCACGTCCATTGCCGCCAGCACCGTGCTGACTGTTACCTGATCGGCGTGGCAGGCTGCGCCCGCCGAGGCGGCGACTTGGCTGCTGATGCGCTCGACGAGCACGTTGGCCTGCACGCCCTTGAAGCTCAGGCTGAGCGTGTTTGGCAGGCAGTTGTCGGGATCGCCGTTGCGCCGGATATCGTCGAGGCGGGCGGTGAGTGCGCCGTAGAGCCGGTCACGCGTCTCGCGCAGGGCGGCGACGCCGGACGCCATATCGCGCCGGGCGATTTCCGCTGCCATCCCCAGCCCGGCGATCTGCGCCACGTTCTCGGTGCCGGCGCGGCGGTTGCGCTCGTGTGCTGCGCCGTGCATGAACTTCGGCAGCTCGACGCCCTGCCGCAGGTACAGCGCCCCGACACCCTTCGGCGCGTACAGCTTGTGCCCTGCCACCGAGAGAAAGTCCACGCCCAGCGCCTGCACGTCAACCGGGATTTTGCCGACCGCCTGCGCGGCGTCGGTGTGCATCAGCGCGCCGCGCTCGTGCGCCAGCCGGGCAATTTCGGCAACGGGCTGGATTGTGCCGACCTCGTTGTTGGCCAGCATGATGCTCACCAGGACCGTGTCGTCGCGCAGAGCGGCCTGCACCTCGGCGGGGTCGACGCGGCCCTTTGCATCGACGCCGACGACGGTGATCTCGAAGCCGCGCGCGCCCAGCCAGCGGCAGGGCTCCAGCACGGCGGGATGCTCCACCGCCGACGTGACGATGTGCCCCCGCCCGGCAGCCTCGGCAACGCCCTTAATCACCATGTTGTTGGCCTCGGTGCCGCCGCTGGTGAACACGACCTCGCCGGGGCTGGCGTTCAGCAGTGCGGCGACCTGCTCGCGGGCCCGGTCCACCGCCTCACGGGCGGCACGGCCGTACGGGTGCGCGCTCGACGGGTTGCCGAAGTGCTCGTACAGGTACGGCAGCATGGCATCCGCCACCTCCCGGTCGATGGGTGTGGTCGCGTTGTAGTCGAGGTAGATTGGCTTGTCTGGCATGGCTCGTCCCCTGCGTCTGGCTGTGTGAACGGTAGGCAGAGTGTAGCAGATGAGGCGCCACACGTGTGACGCGCTTCGGTAGGGGCGCAGCATGCTGCGCCCCTACTGCGAAATTTCGGATGATGGTCGGTCCCCTTCTCCCCCCGGGAGAAGGGACAGGGGATGAGGGCTCCTACCGACCGGTCGGTAGGCTTGAATTCCGCCGACCCGCCTGCTTAAATCAAAGTACACACGCGATGAGCCGTTTCTGCCCGCCGGGCGGGCGACACTATCCGCCTCTGAACACCAGGAGAGTATCTGATGCCCTATACGATTCGCCGTGCCGCGGTGATCGGGTCTGGTACCATGGGGGGTGCCATCGCCGCGCACCTGGCCAACGTCGGGATTCCGGTTGACCTGCTGGACATTGCGCCGCGCGAGCTCACGCCCGAGGAGGAAGCGCGCGGCCTCACCCTGGAAGACGCCGAGGTCCGCAACCGGATCGTACGCAGCGGCTGGGAGGCCACGCTGAAGGCGCGCCCCGCCGCACTGTACGACGCCCGCAACGCCGAGCGGGTACGCCTCGGCAACCTGGAGGACGACTTCGAGCGACTGGCCGAGGCGGACTGGATCATCGAGGCGATTGTCGAGCGGCTGCCCGTCAAGCAGGAACTCATGCTGCGTATCGAGCAGGTCCGCAAGCCCGGTGCCATCGTCTCGACCAACACCTCGGGCCTGAGCATCGCCGAGATCGCCGGGAAATGCGGTGATGACTTCTGCCGCCACTTTCTGGGCGTGCACTTCTTCAACCCGCCGCGCTACCTGAAGCTCGTCGAAGTCATCCCCCACCCGAGCACCGACCCGGCGCTCGTCGATGCGCTGACCGCCGTGCTGGAGGACGAGCTCGGCAAGGGCGTGGTCGTCGCCAAAGACACCCCGAACTTCATCGCCAACCGGCTGCTCTCGATCAGTGGCGCGTACGAGATGGCCTACGCTCTCGAACACGGCTACACCGTCGAGGAGGTGGACAGCCTGCTCGGCCCGCTGGTGGGGCGGCCCAAGACGGCGGTCTTCCGGCTGCTGGACCTGATCGGGCTGGACGTGATGGCGCACGTCAACACCAACCTCGCCGACGCCATCGCGGAGGATGAATCCGCGCACCTGCTGCGCGACCCGCGCCTCACCGAGCTGATCCAGACTCTCGTCGAGCGCGGCGCGCTCGGCAACAAGGCCGGGCAGGGCTTCTACAAGCGCGTCGAGCAGAACGGCCAGAAGGAGTTCTGGACGCTCAACCTCGAAACGCTGGAGTACGAGCGCCCGGCGAAAGTGCGCTTCGAGTCGGTGGGGCAGTACCGCAAGCTGGAGCCGCTGGGCGAGCGGCTCAAGGCGCTGGCCAGCGCCGAGGACCGCGCCGGCGAGTACATCCGCAGCACGCTGTACAACCGGCTGGCCTACGCCTCGCGCCGCATCCCGGAGATCGCCGAGACGCTCGCCGACGTGGACAACGCGATCAAGTGGGGCTTCGCGCACGAGATGGGCCCGTTCGAGGAGT
>CAZDLX010000242.1:0-4348 GCA_964506005.1 uncultured Anaerolineae bacterium
CTGCGCAGGAGCACTACTCGTTGATTCCGTTGCAGTAAGTTACAAAAAAGTGTAAATTACTGCAATGGAATTCGAGGAGCTCCTCTCTCTAGTTGGCGACGAACCTGTCTTTGGGACGGGGCTGCTGCTCGCAGGGGAGCGTTCGCCCCGGTACGTTCGTCGACAGCTCTCCGCGTGGGTCGCCAGCGGCAAGATATGGCAGCTCAGGCGAGGGCTGTATGCGCTCGCCCCGCCTTACCAGCAGACGCCGCCGCACCCGTTTCTGGTCGCCAACCGGCTGGTCGAGGGCTCTTACGTGAGTCTGCAGGCCGCGCTGGGCTACTATGGACTGATCCCCGAGCACGTGCCGGTCGTAACCAGCGTCAGCACGCAGCGCCCCGGCGAGTGGGATACACCACTGGGCACTTATCTATACCGGCACATTCAGCCTGCTTTATTGTATGGCTACCGGCGTGAGCGGGTCGCGCCAGGACAGCACGCTTTCGTCGCGTCGCCAGCCAAGGCGTTACTCGACCTGGCGTACCTCACGCCGGGCGGTGATTCGCCGGAGTATCTCGCCTCCCTGCGGCTGCAAAATCTGGATGAACTGGACATCGGGGAGATGGACGAGCTGGCCCACCGGGCAAAGAAACCCAAGCTGCTGCGCACTGCTCAGGTAGTGAGAGCTCTTGCCCGCGAAGAGGAAGGCGACAGCGCCCTGTGAAAGAGTATCTACGCGAGCTCGTCGCCGGAGCGCGGGAACCCCTGGAGGGGCGTCACATCACGCGGGAGTATCTCCAGGCGCGCATCCTTTCCGGTTTGCAGACAGCCGGAGCATTTACGGCGCTGGCCTTTCATGGCGGCACCGCGCTGCGCTTCCTGTACCGCATTCCGCGCTACTCGGAAGACCTCGACTTTGCGCTCGACGGCACCCGGGATGCCTACGACTTCCGCCGGTATTTGCGTTCGATTGAATCCAGCTTCCTGGCTGAAGGATACATGGTGGACATCCGGGTAAAGGATCAGACAGCCGTTCACAATGCCTCGATCCGCTTCCGTGGACTGCTGTACGAGCTTGGCCTCTCACCCAGGCAGAATCAGGTGTTACCCATTAAAGTGGAAGTTGACACCCGGCCACCCGCAGGGGCAACGCTGGAGACAACGGTTATACGCCGCTATGTGTTGCTGAACCTCCAGCACCACGATCGCCCATCCCTGCTCGCAGGGAAGCTTCACGCCATTTTGCAGCGCCCGTATGCCAAGGGTCGCGACCTGTACGACCTGTACTGGTATCTTGCTAATCCTGACTGGCCCGAGCCCAACCTGGTGATGCTCAACGCTGCGCTGGCGCAGACGGGCTGGCCGGGTGAACCGCTGACAGCGCGAAACTGGCGGCAGGTAGTGTGGGACAAACTCGCCCACATCGACTGGCAGCAGGCAACCAGCGACGTGCGACCTTTCCTGATGAACCCCGGTGAGGTTGACTTCTTGACCCCGGAGTCGATGCGACGATTGCTGCTCCCTTGAGTGGAAGTCCGGCGTTGAAGTTTGCGCAGATCTGATAACATCAGTGCCGGGAGACACGGCATCATCTAGTCCGTCAAGCGAGGAGACAACCCCGGTGAGAATCCTGATCGCGACACGCAACGAGGGCAAGCTGCGGGAGTACGTCGAGATGCTCGGCGACCTGACCGCGGGCGGCGAGCCCGTCGAGCTGGTGATGCTCGACGACCTCGGCATCGAGGGGGAGGTCGAGGAGACCGGCGCGACGTTCGAGGAGAACGCTGTGCTCAAGGCGGTGGCCTACGCCCGCGAGAGCGGCCTGCTCACGCTCGCCGACGACTCCGGGCTGGAGGTCGAGGCGCTGGGTGGGGCGCCGGGGGTGCACTCCGCCCGCTATGCGGGGCCGGGTGCGTCCGACGCCGACCGCTACCGCAAGCTGCTCGGCGAGCTGCAGGGCCTGCCGCCCGACGAGCGCGCGGCCCGCTTCGTGTGCGCGGTCGCGGTGAGCACGCCGGCGGGCGTCGTCTCCACCGCCGAGGGCACCATCAACGGCCGCATCGCGCTGGAGCCGCGCGGGACCCAGGGCTTCGGCTACGACCCGGTCTTCTACATCCCGGGCCTGCGCATGACGATGGCCGAAGCCGGGCCGGAGGTCAAGAACCGCCTGAGCCACCGCGCCGAGGCGCTGCGCAATATCCGCCCGGCGCTGGAGGAGCTGCTCAACGAAATGGGCGAAGGCGGCTAGCCGTCACGCCGCGCCAAAGCGGCGCTCCAGCCAGTCTGTGATGATCTCCGCGACGTCGTCGGGGTACTCGGAGGGCAGGAAGTGCCCGGCTTCCTCCACGAGGTAGTACTCCACATCGGGCAGGTGGTCGGCGAGGTGCTGCGCGAGGCGCGGCGGCGTCATGCGGTCGGCAGTCCCGCCGACGACCAGCGCGGGCACCGCGATCTTGCCCAACTGCTCGCTCGTGTCGAACAGGTCACAGGCGAGGTAGTCGCCGTAGACCACCTCGGGGCGGCAGGCGGCAAGCTGGCGGCGGCCCAGCCGCCGGGCGTTCTCGTCCACGTGCGGCCCGAAGCCGTAGGCCATCACGAAGTCCACCACCTTGCCGAAGTCCGTCAGGCAGCTTGAGAGCAGCGTCTCGGAGACGGGGAGCTGCGCCCCGGTCGCGATCATGCCGATCCCGGCGACCCGCTCCGGCGCGGCGAGCGCCATCTCCTGCGCGATGGCCCCGCCCATCGAGTGCCCGACCACGACGAAGCGTTCCTGCTCCAGCGCATCCATCAGCGCCAGCATGTCGGCGGCGTAGGCGGCGATGCTGCTCCGGCCCTCACCCGGCGAGCGCCCGTGCCCCGGCAGGTCGGGCGCGAACGTGCGCGCGCCCGGCAGGCGGCGTACCTGCGGCGGCCAGTGAGTGTGCTGACCGCCTGCGCCGTGGATCAGCAGTACGGGCGGGAAGCGTGAGGCGGAAACGCGGTACTCGAAGTAGAAGATGTCCTGCTCGCCGGCGGTGACGATGGGCATGGGCTGTCCTCGGGCTGAGGGTAGTGGAAACTCAAGAATAAGCTGGCTGCCTGACGCCCTCACCCCCGTCCCCCTCTCCCGACCGCGACCGCCGGTCGCTGGGAGAGGGGAGGACAACTGGCGGCGTCAGCGACACACCGCCCCCCATCCCCCTCCCCGCCAGCGGGGAGGGGGATGGGGGTGGGTTAGTCACCCGATTATAGCACCCGCCCCGGCGCTCCGGCTTACGGTTCCAGCGGCGGGATCACCGTGACGAAGTGCCCCTCGCCGATCATCACGGGCTCACCGCCGCCAACCGGTACCAGCCAGACAGCGGTATCGCTCGCCGAGCCGCCAGCGGCACCGTACTGCTGGACCACCAGCGTCTGGTCGTCGGCCCAGCCCATGACGTTGTAGTACGTGTTCGGCTCGCCGGTCAGCAGCAGGCGCGAGCTACCCGTGAGGTCGTCGGTCACGGCGACCCAGCCCTGTTCCGACTCGGGTACGCCGCGGGCCAGCGCATAGCCGATGCGCGAGCCATCCGGGCTGAAGCGCGCGCTGCCAAGCTGCCCGACCTCGCCGGCGATCTCTTCCGGCGGCGCGATGACCACGTCCGGCTCATCCGCCGCCACCTTCACCAGCGTGATGCCCGCCTCCGGCTCGCAGTGATGGGCCACCCACTGCGCGTCGGGCGAGAGGTCGTCCAGGCAGATGCCGAACGTCGCCACGTCAAACGGAATCAGTGGCGTCGAGGTCTGCGCGGCGACGTCATACACGAGCAGCGACGACCAGCCGCTGAACAGGATGTAGCCGCCGATGCCCATCGGCTCCTGGCTGTAGTACAGCCGCTGGCCATCCTCCGACCAGCGCACCGGCGCGTACCAGATCAGCTCGCCGGTCTGCTCCGCGATCAGCTCGCCCTCGGGCGCATCGACCGTCTGGAGCAGCAGGCTGGACATAAATGGGCCTTCGGTGATGTTGATCGTGCCCACCGCCAGCCGGATGTCCGGCGAGCCCGGTGCGACCGCAACCGCGATGGCCCGCGGCTCACCCTCGACGTCGAGCTCCAGCGCGCGCGTCTGGACTGGCGTGATCTCGAACACCTGCAGCGGCGCGTCGTCATCCATACGCGCCAGCCCGTAGACGTTCGTATCGAAAGAGGTAACCGGGCTGGGCATCGGGAACTCAAGCGGGTAGTTCACCCCCGAGTGCGGCCACGACTCGCCAGTCCCGGTGTTGTAGGACATCAGCGTAGTGCCGTCGGCAGCAAAATAGACGACGTTCGCAGAGGCGTGCGGGGGCTCGACGGTCGGTTCCGCAGCCGCCTCCCCGGTCGCCTCCACGGTGGGCTGCTCGGGCTCG
>CAZDLX010000243.1:0-4339 GCA_964506005.1 uncultured Anaerolineae bacterium
GGTGTGATCTCCACGACGACGCCCTGCTCGGCCCAGTTGTACAGCCACTCGGCGGCGGGCAGGTCGAGGATGATGCAGCCGAAGGAGGTCGGGCGGCCCAGCGAGTTCGCCCACAGGATCTGCCCGCCGTTGCGCGACGGCAGCCCGTGGAAGCCGTTCATGAAGCCGGGCCAGGCCTCGTAGATGCCGATGAAGTGCGGCATCCACAGGTCCCAGGCAGAGGCATAGGCGTTGACCTCGTGGGACTGCACCTGGAAGATGCCCGGCTGCGTGGGCGAGTCCTCGATGCCGGTGCTGATCACGTAGTCTGCGACCTGCTGGCCGTTCTCGTAGGCCCACAGGTGCTGGTCGCTGATGCTCACGACGATGCGCTTGCCGCGCACCACGGGCAGCGGGAGCAGGTCGGTCTTGGCGGGCAGAGTCAGCACCTGGCCCACCGTCAGCGCGTCGATGTCGATGCCGGGGTTGGCGTCGGCGATGCGCCAGAACGGGATGCCCGTCTTCCAGGCGATGCTGATCAGCGTGTCGCCGGGGATGACGGTGTAGGTCGTCGGCTCGTACTGCACCATCAGGCTGGCGGTGCGGCCCTCGCGCAGGGCGGCGAGAAGCTCCTCGCCGCTGCCCTCGGCGTCGACGGTGCGCCCCTGCCCGAGCCCGGCGGCAAGCTCCTGCACGGTGCCGACGAGACGCGAGTCGTCGATGCTAAGCACGAGCTGGTCTTCCACTTCCGCGACGTCCAGCCAGTCGGCGATCATCTCCGGCGTGGCGCTCATCTCAAGCTGCTCGTCGGTGATCGGGTCGTAGGCGGCGATAGTCAGCGGGCGGCTGAGCAGGCGCTCCGCCTCGGCGACGACCGGCGTGGCGTCGGCGATGCGCGGCGCGACCGGGACCATCACCAGCGGCAGCTCGCCATCGCGCAGAATGGTGCCGGGGTCGGTCGCCAGCAGGGCGAGCGTGGCCTCGACGTCGAGCGCGCGGCCCGGCGTGCCCGGCACTGCCACCGGTTTGCCGTTCTCAAAGCGCAGGCTGGCGTTAACCGGGGCCTCGGCGATGGTCTGGCCGTGCGCGGCCAGCGTTTGCCGGGCGATGTTCTCGTCGAGCGTGACGACCGGCGCGATGCGGTAGCCGGTCAGCACCGCGTCGGCGGTGATGCGCATCTCCTCGGGGATCGACTCGCCGCGCCCGATGGCGAGGGCGCGCTCGGCGGTGGCGTCCGCGTCAAGCGTCAGGCCCATGTCCTCGGGCGAGAACTGCCACTCGCGCTCGCCTTCGGTCAGCGTGACCTGCTGCCGGTCCTCGACCCAGGCGGCGATGAGGCGCGAGGCGGCTTCCTCCGTGGTGAGGTTGCCGAGCCCGATGTCGCCCGCCCGCACGCCCGCCAGGATCCGCCCCGAAAGCTGGAAATAGAGGTAGAAGCTGAACACCATCGCCAGGGCGAGCAGAACAAAGCCGCCCGCGCCAATCGCGCCGCCGGTGAGCATGGCTCGCAGCCGGCGCACGTCAAGCCCCACGTTGGTGCGCGAGGCGACGGCTTCGCCACGCGGGCGGACGTGCGGGACACGCTTCTCATGCCCGGGAAGCGGCGCGGGCACCGCGTGGTCGCGTGCCGCCCGATCACGCCCGGCACGCGAAACGGGCCGCCGGTCAGGGCGGCGGCGGGCGGGCTGTGAGCGGTTGCGTGCGGTCGTCGGACGCGACATGCTGTTCTACCTGTAAACCTGCATCGTGTGCTGCATCGATATTATAACGCGCATCCTGCCCGAAGCGTTCCCCCAAAAGACGGAGGCTCTGGGGGGCTTACGACCGTGCTACAATGTGGATGCCGGGCAAAATGGAGTTGAGTCCACAGATTGCGCACAAAAAGATGATCCACGAATGACACGAAGAGCACGAATGAAAACAGGAAATCACCTGTGCAAGCTGTGGACTCCTAGATTCCCACTGTGAGTGAACGAGCAATACTGCCCCTGTACCGAGAGGACACTCCCTATGACCTCACTCAGCCAATCCGACCGCATGCTGCAGAAAGCTTTCAAGCTGGGCAACCAGTCGATGATGCTGCCCATGTGGCGGCTCGGGCTTGGGCCTCTGATCAACGCGTGGCCCGACGTCATCGGGCAGATCATGGTCATCCAGCACACAGGCCGCCGCTCAGGGAAGACGTATCACACGCCGGTGAACTACGCGATCATCGGGGAAGACGTGTACTGCATGTCGGGCTTTGGTGCGGCCTCTGACTGGTACAAGAACGTCATGGCACACCCGGCTGTCGAGATCTGGCTGCCGCACGGCTGGTGGCAGGGGCACGCAGAGGACGTGTCGGATGCGCCGAACCGGCTCGACATCGGGCGCAGGGTGCTCGTCGCGACGGGTTTCGCCGCCCCGCTGTTCGAGGGCGTCTGGCCTAACCGGCTGTCGGACGACGAGCTGGGCCGCCTGCTCGAAGACTACCGCCTCGTCCGCATTCGCCGGACGACGGCGCGCACCGGGCCGGGCGGCCCCGGCGATCTGGCCTGGGCGTGGCCGCTGGCGGCGGCAGTGCTGGCGCTGGCGCTGCTGTTCAGGCCGCGCCGCCGGTAGCCGGGCGCTCGTCTCACAGCCCGGCAAGCCAACCCTTGACGATGCCGCGCGTCTCGTCTGGCGCGGAGTGCGGGAACAGGTGCCCGTGCCCCTCGACGGTGACCATCTCTGCCTGGGGCACGAGCCGCGCAAAGCGCCGCGCCGATGCGCCGGTAAAGGTATCCGTCTCAGCCCCGCGCACCACGAGCACCGGGAGCAGCCCGGCCAGCTTGGGGACCTCACGCCACAGGTCGCCGGGCACCGTCTCGTAAACGCGGGCCTCCCACTCGCGGGGCCAGGCCAGCCGCACCCCGCCGTTTAGCGGATCGGGGCGGGTCATGCTCTCGGCGTAGAGCCGCACGGTTTCGTCCGGCCAGCCATCGAACAGCGGCTTCTCGCGCCAGTAGCGGTAGGCGGCCTGCGTGCTGGCGAACATCGAGCGGCGCTTGCGCGCGCCCTTCACCAGCGGCAGGTTTTCCTCCAAGCCCAGCGTGCGCATTGTGCGGATGCCCAGCGAGGCTGCCGGCGGCAGGATGGTCGGGTCGAGCAGGATCAGGGCGCGGAAGCGGTCGGGCTCCGCGAGGGCGGCCAGCATGGAAAATACCCCGCCCATCGAGTGCCCCACGCCGATCACGCCGCTGAGCTGCCGCTCCCGCAGCCCCGCCAGCAGGTCGGCCGCGAGCTCGTGCCAGCCGCCGAGCGCGTCCGGTGGCGGTGGGGCAGGCCACAGCGGGCGCGGCAGCAGGCTGAGCACGCGGTACTGCGCGGTGAGCGGGCCGAGCAGCGGGTGGTACGTTTCCGGCGGGAAGCCGTTGGCACCCGCCAGGTGGATCACCGGGCCGCTGCCGCCAAATTCGTAGACGGGGATGGATGCCACAGTCTGTTACGGATCTGGGTAGAGAGTCAGTTCGAGTTCAACGCCGGGACCCCACCCCTGTCGAGACGCCAAAAGCGTCACGCCGTCCCCTCCCTGCCGGCAGGGAGGGGACAAGCGCCTGCGGCGGTCGTTGAGGACGGGTCGCGGCGCACTCTGGACACATGCCCTACGCGGACGCCATCGACGGCTCGGAGAAGCCCCAGGCGAAGGCGAGGACCTTCACCCACTTCTCAATGCGGGACCGGTGCTTCTCGCCCTCGTTGTCGTTGTCGAGACCCAGCGCCAGCAGGTGATCCTCGAACAACGCACGGGAGCCCGTGATCTCGTAGCCTTCGGACGACCACAGCCCGTACAGCTCCCCGCCGCGCTCCATGACCTTGTCGGCGAGCACTCCCGCCGCGTCGATGTAGGTGTCGGGGTAGCCGTACTGGTCGCCCAGGCCGAAGATCGCGACCTTCTTGCCCGTCAGGTCGAGGTCGTCCATGTGCGGCAGGAATGCCGCCCAGTCGTCCTGAAGCTGGCCGATGTCCCAGGTGGAGATGCCGAAGAGCAGGTAATCCCACGCGGCGATCTCCTCAAGCGAGGCATCTGCGATGTTGTGGACCTCGACGAGATCCTGCTCGTACTTGTCGAACTCTGCTTTGATCATGTCGGCGGCGATGTGGGTGTTGCCCTCGTTGCTGCCGAAGTACAGTCCGATCTTCGCCACTGTCGTCTCTCCTCCCCTTGCGGGCGCGCGGTGTTAGGGCGCATTGTCAACGAATGTCACGAATGACACTAAGGAAACCCAGCAGGCATCCGTGTGCTTCGTGTCACTCGTGGACGAACTTGCGCTTCCTCTGTGGAATCTGTGTCATCTGTGGACTCACTCAACGCTTCGCCATAGAGTATAGCGAGTTAGAG
>CAZDLX010000244.1:0-4305 GCA_964506005.1 uncultured Anaerolineae bacterium
GCTGCGCGACGTGTACGTCGAGTCGGGCGACCCCTGGGACCTGCTGGAAAAGTACAACCTGACCCCTGACGACATCGCGGCGGCGGCACGCGAGGTCGTGGCGGCGAAAGTGGTGGCAGCATGATCTCCGCAGAACTGGCCCAGCGCGAGCGGGAGGGCCGCCCTATCCGCGTCGGCATGAGCGGCGCCGGCTGGATGGGCACCGGCTTCCTCGCGGCGGTCCGGCACGTGCCGGGCATGGTCGTCAACGTCATCGCCGACGACGACGCAGCCGCAGCGCGGGCGGCGTTCGTGGAAGCCGGGGTCCCGCCGGAGCAGATCGCCGAGGCCAGCGCGCCCGGCCCGGCGATGGACGCGCTGCGCGCCGGGCAGGTCGTCGCCACCGGCTCGACATGGCTCGCCGCGCAGCTTGAGGACGTGGATATCGTCACCGACGTGACATGGTCGCCCGCTACCGGCGCGGAGACCGCCTGCGCGGCCATCGAGCACGGCAAGGACGTGGTGCTGGTCAACATCGAGGCGGACGTCACCGTGGGGCGCATCCTGCGCCGCAAGGCCGAGCAGGCAGGCGTGCTGTACTCGGTCTCGGGTGGGGACGAGCCCGGCTGCCTGATGGAGCTGGTGGACTTCGTGACCGCCCTCGGCTACGAGGTCATCGCCATCGGCAAGGGCAAGAACAACCCGCTCGACCCTTCAGCCACGCCGGAGACGGTGGCGGAATCGGCGCGCAAGGCTGACAAAGACCCGTACCAGGTCGCCTCCTACGTTGACGGCACTAAGACGATGTTCGAGATGACCAGCGCCGCCAATGCGACGGGCTGCCTGCCGGTGCGGCGCGGCATGATGGGGCCGCAGGCCACACTGGAGACCGTCTCGCAGGTGTTCGCGCTGGAGGCGGACGGCGGCCTGGCGCCCTACCCCGGCATCGTGGACTTCGTGCAGGGCGAAGCGATGGCGGGTGGCGTGTTCGTGACGGTGCGTATTGCGGACGAGCGCATCCAGGCCGACCTCAACTACCTGAAGGTCGGGCGCGGCAAGTACTTCACCTTCTTCCGCCCCTACCATCTGTGGTTTCTCGAAGCGCCGATTTCCATCGCCCGCGCACACCTGCACCGGGAGCCGACGCTCGTGCCGCTCGACCGTGCGGTCGCGGACGTGATGGCGGTCGCCAAGCGCGACCTCTCCCCCGGCGAAACGCTGGATACCTTCGGCGGGTACACGCAGTACGGCGTGATGGACCGCACCGGGGTGGCCCGCGGGCTCAATGCGCTGCCGGTCGGGCTGGCCCCCGGCGCGAAGGTCGTGCGGCCTGTCGCGGGTGGCCAGATCATCACGTGGGATGACGTTGCGCTCGACGAGAGCAGCACGGTCGTCCGGCTGCGCCGCGAGCAGGATGCACTTGACTCACCGTCTGTTTGACCCTGCCGGGTGATACTCGCCCGGCGTTCATCTGCTGCATTCACCAGTCATCAGGGAGGCCGACAATGAAGGTTGGTGTCTTCACCGCGCTGTGGGGCAATCTGTCGTTTGAGGAGGCGCTGGACAAAGCCGTGGCAGCCGGCGTGCAGGCCGTCGAGATCGGGGCGGGCGGCTACCCCGGCAGCCCGCACTGCCCGGTCGACGAGCTGCTGGAGAGCCAGGACCGCCGCGATGAGTGGCTCGGCGCGATCGCGTCGCGCGGGCTGATGCTCAGCGCGCTGAGCGTCCACAATAACCCCGTCCACCCCGACGCCGAGGTCGCCCGCGAAGCGGACGAGACGTTCCGCAAGGCAATCCGGCTTGCCGGGGCGCTCGGCGTGCCGGTCGTGAACACGTTCTCGGGGCTGCCTGCCGGCGCTCCCGGCGACACGATGCCGAACTGGGTCACCTGCCCGTGGCCGCCGCACTTCCTGGAAACGCTCGACTACCAGTGGAACGAGGTCACGCTGCCGTACTGGCGCGAGGCCGCGCCGTTCGCCGCCGACCACGGTATCAAGGTCGCCTTCGAGATGCACCCCGGCATGCTGGTCTACAACGTCGAGACGCTGCTGCGCCTGCGCGAGGTCAACCCGGTGCTGGGCTGCAACTTCGACCCGAGCCACCTGTGGTGGAACGGCGTCGAGCCAGTCGAGGCGATCCGCGCGCTGGGCGAGGCGATCTTCCACGTGCATGGCAAAGATGTAGCGGTGGACCCGCACAACGTGCGCGTCAACGGCGTCAACGACAACAAGCCCTACGACCGCATCCCCGACCGGGCCTGGACGTTCCGCAGCATCGGCTACGGGCACGACGTGAAGGCATGGAAGGACATCATCAGCGCGCTGCGGATGGTCGGCTACGACTACGTGATCTCCATCGAGCACGAAGACGCGATGATGTCGACCGGCGAAGGGTTGGCCAAGGGTGTCGCCCTGCTGATGGACGCCGGGATCTTTGAAGAGGCCGGAGAGATGTTCTGGGCGTGAGACTCAGCACGCGGAGCATCGGGCACGTTCTGCAGATCCAGCTCCCATTGACCTAGCACAAGCTAGCATTCCTGAGAGTGCATGAGAAGGCCCTATCTGAAACTCATCAGGTAGGGCTTAGTCTTATACGGTGGTAGATCTGGTCGCTAGCCTAGAAGACCCTCGATAAGAGCACCAGGACGCCTGCCGGGGCTGCCACTTCAGGTATGTCTATGGTTCCTCACGGCAGTAGGCGGGAGATCAGTCCGCGTCGGTGAAGGTACTGGCTCGGTATCACCACAGGCTGCACAGCATCTGCAGCCATCAACACAGCTGTCATCGTAATCAGGGTGAGCATCACCCAGGCAGGTCTCGCAGCAGAGGTAACCCTGGTTCTGGCAGGTTGGCCTCGGGGGGATGATTACCCCACAGTCGTAGCCTTCACAGATAACATTGTCGTGCACGTCGACATTGACAGAGCTGCCCAAAAAGACCGCCTCACCCTCATAGTGGATGACCGCGTTATAGGCGATTTCTCCGCGATCGGCCTCGCTGATCCTGATCGCCACACCATCATTGGCGCCTATCTCAATGTAGTTGTCTATGATGGCCAGCGATTTACCCGCGAGGTCGTAGGAATATATACCGAAGTAACCCGAAGTCTTTTGCAGGTAGTTATTCGATATCTCAACTTCCCCGGTGGTGTAGATGCCTATCCCCGGAGCGTCGTAATCGCTGGTGATTCTATTCCCCGAAATAACATTGGCCTGATTATCAGGGCCTTTGATGGTGATGTCGCCGCTTCCGACGTCAGGCGTAGCTTTGGCGCTGCCCCCGTTGTGCACGATGTTATTGGTAATGTGAGAATTGCTTCCTTTTATGTAAATCGCGTTGTGGGCAGTTGAGGGCGGAAGGATATTCGTTACGGTGTTTCTATTGATCGTGATATCGTCGCCATACACCAGTATCCCTCGGGCCTGAGCATCGTAGTAGATGTTCGGCTCTGTGCCCCCTGCTAATCCATCCAGGGTGTTATTTTCTATCGTTATCCTTTCGGGCCTGGGAACCTTCCGATCGTTATAGTGGGCGTCCGATCCGATAACGATGCCAAACGCGTCCCGTGTTTCGTCTGTGGTGTAGACGTTGGTCAGCGAATTACCGGTAATCGTTATGTCGCTCAACGTGCCTGAGGTGTCCAGATAGATACCGTTTACAGACCATGCAGAGTTAAGATCCGAGACTTCACAATCAACGATGTTTACGTTGGTAATGTCGCCCGCAGAATCAAGTGTATAAACAAAACTCGGCACGTTTTCGACAATCAGATCTTCGAGGTACACGCCATCGATTGAGCTTCCCTCAGGCGCATAAAGGGCGAAAACCGCGTAGTCAAAGCCGGTACTGTCAAAATCCCTGAAGGTGAGATTCCTGGCTGCAAAGCCTGTCTGGAACATCAGCCTTCGCCCGTTGGTGATTATCGTGTCTTCCCGGCTTTCACCGATCAGGGAGATGTTCTCGGTGACTGTGGCAGCCAACAACTCGAGGTCGTAAGTGCCGTTTCTTATGAAAACGGTGTCCCCGTCGTCTGCCGCTTCAATACCCTGCTGAACGGTTGCAAATGGTAGGTCTTCGGTGCCGGGGTTAGAGTCGCTCCCGGTGGGTGCCACGTAATAAGTGGTGGCGGCACTGGGCTCGTTGACGTAACTTGAGCATGCCAGAAAGCACAATCCGACCGTAACGCTGAACAGGTATCTTCTCATTGTCGTTACCGTTAGTAATTGAGGTGCGTCGACTTGAACTCGCTGCCTCAATATAGAACCATGCCCTGCACCTACAGCCTATACCCATTCCTGATCTAAGCGCAAGAGCAGCACAGTGAGTG
>CAZDLX010000245.1:0-4273 GCA_964506005.1 uncultured Anaerolineae bacterium
GCCGGGCGACTGCCCCGACGGCGCCTGCGTGATGTACTTCGAGACCGAGCGCTACGGCAGCACCTCGGGCAGCCTGGCCGGGCCCGCGACCGTCGGGCACGTCAAGTTCGTCGGCTGGCACGACGCCGAGATCAGCCAGGCGCGGGCCACCGTTGCCGGCGTCGAGCAGGGGACCGAGCTGCGCTGCATCTCGACGGCCGCCCGCCTGCGGCGCATCAACCTGCTGCCGAACCAGGTAGAGAGCGCCTCCAGTCCCTCGAACTGGACGGAGATGGCGTCCCTCACCCCGGCTCGCTTCATGATGTACCAGCTCGCCTGGCACAGCACCGCGCTGGAGGTGGCGCCGCTCGTCCTCGACGATCTGGGGGCCGCCTACCCCGGGCTGAACGCGCCAGAGAGCAACCTCTTCGACCAGGTCGGGGCCGTCGCCGGGGCGATGGGTAAGCGGCTCACCTGCGACCAGCGCGGCGTGCTGCGTGTGCTCGACGACCCGATGCTGCAGGATGCCGGCAGCCGGACAGCCACCGTGATCGTCGACCTGGACGGCGACGACTACAGCGAGTACACCCTGGACCGCGACCGCCACCCGCGCGAGTACTGGATCTCCGGCAGCGGGGTGACGAGCGGCGCGGCGCCCGTCTTCTGCCGGGCGCCGGGTCTGGCCCCGGGCCAGGGCGCGGAGCGCCGCGACATGCCCGAGCAGATCGTCGCCAGCCAGGCCGAGCTCAACGCACGTGTCGGGCACGAGTACGCGCGCGTGAACTCGCCGTGGCTGCCGGGCCGCATCTCGCTGGCGCACGCCGGCGACGCCGGCATCGACCCGGCGCTGCTGGAGTGGGTGCGCTGGACGGTGGATGCGGGCACGAACCCGCGCGGGTACGGGCTCGCGAGCCAGCGCTGCCTGCCAGTCGAGGTTGTCCACCGCTACGGCGTGGACCCGGAGGGGCGGCTCGCGAAAGAGGTCGAGCTCGTCGTCGAGGTCGAGACCACCGGCACGCCGGCGGTGACCGTCGTCCAGCCACCGGACGAGATCTCCGACTGGCCGAGCATTGACTTCCCGCCCTGGGACCCCATGCCCTGGGACCCGATGCCGGAGGGGGAGATCGGGCCGCTCGAACCGCTCGACGTAACGCAGTCGCCGGCGATGTACGTGACGACACCGGGCGTGATCGCCCGCAACCGGACGCCGGGGGTGCCAAACCCGCAGTGGGAGACCGTGCTCGACAGCTCCGCCTTCGATAGCGAGACGCTGGTGCGGCTGCGGCTCGACAGCTGGGACCCTAAAAACCGGGCCTACGTCGTCACAAAGGACGGCAGCGACATCGCCCACGTCTGGGAGGTGACGAACCTCGACGCCGCCGCCGGCGCCCAGTCCGTTAACCTGCTGTACACCTCGACCGTTGCGGCAGGCAACGTCGAGTTGATCAGCCCGATTGACATCGAAGGCGGCCTGTACCTCGTCTACTCGCCCGGCACGCGCGTCGCGCGGCGGCTCGGCTACGGCGCGGGGTGGTCCGAGACCGTGCTGTCGACTGACACATTCGCCAAGGCCGCCGCCGGGCACAACGGCACCGGGACGCTGATCATGGTCTGTGGCTATCACACTTTCAACCGGCGCTCGGTGCTCATCTCGCGAGATCACGGCCAAACCGTCAGCCTGCGGTTCACGCACGATGGCTTCAACGAAGGTATGCGGGGAGATGTAAAAATCCCCTACGCCAACAACCCGAACGACGACAAATTCTATTACACCGTAGGCGATTCAGCGCAGTGGAGCAATCTGTGGTACTACGACGGCAGCAGCAGCTCCTATACCGGCGCGAGAGCCTCCGGGCTGTTTACCCAGCCACCGACGGACGTCATTCACGTCGCCACATTCGACGAACAGCGGGTGGCTCTGCTGGGCTACGACAGCAGCGTGGGGAGTGGTGCTCTCACGAACCTGCGCCACACCTACGACGCGTGGGCTACCTCCACGACGACACCCAACCTCAGCCACAGCACCCGTTTCGGGCTCTGGCTGGCCGGCTGGCCCTGGAACGAGGACTTCTTTGTCGTGGGCGGCTCGCTGCCGCCGCACATGACGTATGACGCCGGACAGACGTGGGACAGCCTGCTAGGCGACTGGGAGAGCGCCATCGGCGCGTGGGACAGCCTCCACTCTATCGACATCGTGTGGGTGCCATGATGAGCGACGAGCTGAGACGCGCCTTCAACCGGGCGGTGTGGGGTGCCGCCGACGACGAGGGACAGCCCGCGCGGCTGGGGCGGCGTGACGGCACGCTGCGCTACATCGACGCGCTGGGCAACTCCTACGCCGACCGGGTATGGGTCACGCTGGACGGCAACCACGGGCAGTCTGAGACGGTCGCGCGCTGTACGACCGTGCCACACGTCCGCAATCTGCCGGTGCGCGTGGCGATGCGGCGCGGGCTGCTGACCGTCATCGGCACGGACGGGAGCTGGGCCGCGCAGTACAGCGGCAACCGCCCCATCGGCGCCGGACCGCATGCCTGGATGCACGGCAGGCTGGCGCCCGATGCGTTGTACGTCGAGGGCTTGCAGGTGCTTCCGCTGATGGCGACGCCGACCACTCCGCCGAGCATGGCCGTTCGCGTACAGCAGGCGGTCTACCGCTACGGCGGTGTGTTGAAGCTGTGGGAGACCGGCGACAGCCCGGACCTGAGCGGCTACGTGCCCGGCGACGGCAGTGTGCAGCATTTCGTCATCCTGTGCCTGGACCGGGACACTAACACGCTGGCCGTCGTGGACGGCGCCGACAGCAGCGTAGACGACGCCCTGCACCAGCCGGGGGTGTACAACCAACCGTTCACGGCGACCGACGTGGCCGCCATCGCCATCCCCGACGCATACTACCCCGTGTGCGCCGTCCGGTTTTACCACGGCATGACGCGCATCCTCGCGCCGGACATCATTTTCGACTGGCGGCTGTGGGGCGGCGAGCGCGGGGCGCTGGACGCCGGGGAGATCACGAGCGGCACGCTGGCGCTGGAGCGCGGCGGGACGGAGGCGGACCTGAGCGCCACAGGGCCGGGCCTTGTGCAGCAGCGCACGGCCGGCGCGGCCCTGAGCGTCGTCAAATGCGAGTTCGGCGGGACGGCGCCGCCGGGCACCGGTGACGATGAGACAGCAGGCTACGCGGTCGGCTCGCGCTGGCTGGACACGACGAACGGTGCCGAGTACGTGTGCCTGGACGCGAGCGCCGGGGCCGCGGTGTGGATCGAGACGACCGGGGGCGGCGGCACCCTGCCCGACCACGACCACAGCGGCGACGCCGGGGACGGCGGCACGTTCGACGCCGCCAACCTGACGAGCGGCGCGGCGTCGAACGGGGACGTGCTGACGGCAGACGGCGCCGGCGGCGCGGCCTGGGAGGCACCGGCGGCGGGCCGGGAGGTTCTGACCGCCAACCGCACCTACTACGTACGGACGGATGGATCGGATAGCAATGACGGGCTTTCGAACTCGTCGGTCGGTGCGTTTGCGACCATCCAGCACGCGATAGACGTAGCGGCGACGCTGGATATGTCCATTTACGACGTGACCATCAGCATCGGCGCAGGGACATACGTCGAATCGCCCGTCGTGAAAGCGCCGGTTGGCAGCGGGACGCTCATTATCGCAGGCGCATCGACGAGCCGCACCACCATACTCGACGGTCGCATTATGTCCACGACGCCCCACCCGGTCACCGTGCGCAATATCAAATTCGTCAAAAGCAGCACTTCCGAGACGCATGCGCTGCGTGCCTCGAACAACGCCCAGATCCGGGCGGAAAATGTTGAGTTTGGCTCGGGCTGGACGCAGCACGTCTATACGCTGCTCGGCGGGTTTGTCGACCTGTACGACTGGCATATCAGCAGCGGGGCGGCCTACTGCCTGTTCCAGTTCGACCTCAGTGGCCGCATCCGGTCGGCGGTCACCTCGCTGACGATCACGGGCACCCCGAATTTCACAGGCTCATTTGCGTACTGCCGCACGGGGCAGATCTCGTTTTACGCCATGACGGTATCGGGGACGGCTACGGGGAAGCGCTACGATGTCTCCCTCAACGGCATCATTTTTACGAACGGCGGTGGTGCCAACTACCTGCCAGGCAACGCGGCTGGCTCTGTCGCCACCGGCGGTCAGTATGCCTGATGCCGCGAGGGTAACGATGTGACTAACGTAGGCCGCTGCAGGAGAGCGGCAGGAAACGGACTTATCTATGGATTGGACAACAACGTTTGTGGAGGCGCTGGCGCGGTTGACG
>CAZDLX010000246.1:0-4093 GCA_964506005.1 uncultured Anaerolineae bacterium
GCTACCCGGTCGGCATCGTGGCGAACAACGGCGTGCTGTTCAGCGAGAGCGCGCTCAAGGGCACGCACTTCGTCGAGCTGTGCGGGCAGCGAAAAATCCCGCTGCTGTTCATGCAGAACATCACCGGCTTCATGGTCGGCAAAGACTACGAGGCGGGCGGCATCGCCAAAGACGGCGCCAAGATGGTCCACGCCATCTCGAACGTCGGGGTGCCCAAGCTGACGGTCATCATCGGTGGGAGCTTCGGCGCGGGCAACTACGGCATGGCGGGGCGGGCCTTCAACCCGCGCTTCCTGTGGATGTGGCCCAACGCCCGCATCAGCGTGATGGGCGGCGAGCAGGCCGCCAACGTGCTGGCGACCATCAAGCAGGACCAGCTTGCCCGGCGCGGCGAGCCGCTGATGACGGACGAACAGCTCGCCGGGTTCAAGCAGCCGATCCTCGACGAGTACGAGCGCGAGGGCAGCCCGTATTACTCGACCGCCCGCCTGTGGGACGACGGCATCCTCGACCCGGCGCAGACGCGGCGCGTGCTGGGGCTGGCGCTCTCTGCCTGTCTGAACGCGCCGCTCGAAGAGACGCGCTACGGCGTGTTCCGCATGTGATGGCGATAGACTGGCCGGGCGCGATCCGCGTGGGGCTGCTCGCCTTCTGGGCGCTGTGGCTCACGCTCGTCGTCGTGACCAACATCTTCGACGGGCTGAAGGCGGCGGGCGCGCTGCCCGGCTCGTGGCGCTTCGCCTCCGGCAACTACGACGCGATGCGCGAGGTCACAGCCAGATATGACACGCCGGGCTGGATCGTAGGTTTGCTGTTCGCGGGCGCGGTGCTGTGGGAGATCGCGGCGATGGTGCTGATGTGGCGCGCCCTGCTCGCGTGGGGCGCGGGCGATCCCACGCCGGTGTACCTGGCTTTCGCCGTGAGCCTGGGGCTGTGGGCGGCGTTCATCCTGGCCGATGAGGTGTTCAGCGCCTACGAGATGAGCCGCTCACACTGGCTGATCTTCGGCGCGCAGTTGTTGAGTTTGCTAGCAATTGTCTTGCTGCCGGCCTGATAGCGTATAAGAGCGATACGCTGATAGAATGAGCCATCATGAGAGTTCCGAGAGACGCCGCCATCCCTGACGAGAAGCTGACTGAATACCTGTTAAAGTTGCGCGAGCGGAATGACAAATCACAGTATCTCGAACAAGCGGGGTTTACAGCAGAGAATCCTGAAGACCTGAGAAATGCGATCCGGCAGCATGCCGCAATGCATGAAGCAGTTGAGGATGGACGGAGCGCATACGGGATTTTCTATCGCGTCGAAGGGGAGTTGGTAGGACCAGCTGGCAGAACTTTGCCAGTCATCACAATCTGGCTAGAAGATTACGCAGACAAGCAGTTCCGATTTGTGACATTGAAGCCACATCAGGAGAAGCGAGAATGAAGCTAGAACTCTATCAGGAAGTGGCTCTGACGCGCGATTTCCCCGAACATCACCTTCAGAAAGGGGATGTCGCTACGCTAATCGATTACGTAAAACACCCCGAAGGTGAAGAAGATGGGTGCATCCTTGAGGTTTTCAACGCACTTGGAGATTCACTTGCTGTCGTGATAGTGCCTCAAACCAGCGTTGAGCCGCTCCGCGCAGACAACGTACTGACAGTCCGCACTATCGATGATACGCGGATGGTCGATCCCGGCAAGTAGCGTACAGCCTACAGCGAATCAGCCATCAGCCATACGCCATAAGCTATTCGCCATTCGCGACCGAAAGGAGACACAGCGATGCCCGACCAGTTGAGACAGATGAAGTGTGTGCCGTGCAGCGGGGACGAGCCGCAGGCCACGGACGAGGAGATCCGCGAGTACCAGGAACAGGTCCCCGAGTGGGAGATCGTCGAGCAGGGCGGTGTGCGGCGCTTGCAGCGCGAGTTCGACTTCAAGAACTTCCCCGAGGCATTGGCCTTCACCAACCGGGTCGGCGAGCTGGCCGAGGAGGAGGGCCACCACCCGCTGCTGAAAACCGAGTGGGGCAAGGTCACCGTGCAGTGGTGGACCCACGCCATCGGCGGGCTGCACCGCAACGACTTCATCATGGCCGCCAAGACCAGCGACGCGTACGCCTGACACATGGCTGAGGCCAGAGCCCTCTTCCGCAAGATTCTGATTGCCAACCGGGGCGAGATTGCCGTGCGGCTAATCCGCGCCTGCCACGAGCTGGGCATCCGGGCGGTTGCCGTGTACTCCGACGCCGACGTGGATGCGCTGCACGTGCGCCTCGCCGACGAGGCGGTGCGCCTCGGCCCGGCCCCGCCCGCCGAGTCCTACCTGCGCGGCGATAAGCTGATCGAGGCGGCGCGTGCCACCGGCTGCGAGGCCATCCACCCCGGCTACGGCTTCCTCTCCGAAGCGCCGGATTTCGCCGGGGCGGTGCGCGACGCAGGGCTGGTCTTCATCGGCCCGCCCGAGGCGGCAATCCGCGCCATGGGCGTCAAGACGGAGGCCCGGGCCATCATGCAGGCGGCGGGCGTGCCCGTCGTGCCCGGCTACCAGAGTGCCAACGCCGGCGACGACGACTTCCTGCAGGCGGCGGCGGAGATCGGCTACCCGGTGATGGTCAAGGCGGCGGGGGGCGGCGGCGGCAAGGGCATCCGCACCGTGCGCGAGCCGGGGGAGCTGCTCGCCGCGCTGGCCTCCGCCCGGCGCGAGGCCCAGCACGCCTTCGGCGACTCGACAGTCTATCTTGAGAAATTCGTCGAGCCCGCGCGGCACATCGAGGTGCAGGTGCTCGCCGACGAGCACGGCAGCGTCGTCCACCTGTTTGAGCGCGAGTGCTCCGTTCAGCGCCGCCACCAGAAGATCGTCGAGGAGTCGCCCTCCCCCTTCGTGACGCCGGGGCTGCGCGAACGCATGGGCGCGGCGGCGGTGGAGGCCGCTCGCGCGGTCGGCTACGTGAGCGCCGGGACGGTCGAGTTCATCGCCGGGCCGGCGGGTGACTTCTACTTTCTGGAGATGAACACCCGCCTGCAGGTCGAACACCCCGTCACGGAGATGGTGACGGGCGTCGATCTGGTCGTCCAGCAGATCCGTATCGCGGCGGGCGAGCCGCTGCCCTTCACTCAGGCCGACCTCAGCCAGCGAGGCCACGCCGTCGAGTGCCGCGTCTACGCCGAGGACCCGGCGAACGGCTTTCTGCCCGCCACCGGGCCTGTGCTGCGGACCGTCGAGCCGGCAGGGCCCGGCGTGCGCGTCGATGCAGGCGTAGTCACCGGCGACGAGGTGAGCATCCACTACGACCCGATGATCGCCAAGGTGATCGCGCTGGGGGGCAGCCGTGAGGATGCCATCCGCAAGATGGACTGGGCGCTGGCGCAGTATGTGATCCTCGGCGTGACGACTAACCTGCCCTTCCTGCGCGATGTGCTGCGCCACCCCGACTTCGTTGCGGGGGAGATCAGCACGCGGTTCGTGGACGAGGGCTTCGACAGGTGGGCGGAGTCGTGCCCGGACGAGCTGCCCGACGCCGCGCTGATCGCGCTGGCGCTCTCCGATCTGCTCTCGGCGGAGAACGGCGAGCCCGGCAGCGCACCGTCCGACGCCGACCGCTACAGCCCGTGGGCGCGGGCGGACTCGTTCCGCCTCGGCGCATAGGAGCCCCCGATGGAATTCCGCTACCGCTTCAACGGCCAGGATTTTACCGTCCGGCTGGAGCCACGCCCCGACGGCAGCTACCTGGCCCGCACCGGCGACCGCGAGCTGACCGTCGAGGTAGGGCGCGGGCAGCCGGGGCAGCTCAACCTGCTCATCGACGGCGAGCGGGTGCATGCTTACACCGCTGCCGTGCGGACACCGCAGACCGGCACGCGGCTGCGCTACGTGGCGCTCGTAGACCGGGAAACGTGCTTCTTCGAGGTGGAGCGAGTCACCGGGGCAGCAAGGGGGAGAGTCGCGAGCCGGGCGGGCGGCGGGGCGCTCACCGCGCAGATGCCGGGGCAGGTCATGGAAGTCTTTGTGACAGAAGGGGAGCGGGTGGCGGAGGGCCAGCCCCTGCTGCTGCTTGAGGCGATGAAAATGGAGATGCGCGTCGTCGCGCCGGCGGCGGGCACGGT
>CAZDLX010000247.1:0-4066 GCA_964506005.1 uncultured Anaerolineae bacterium
CTTGCTGATCGCGTCGATGATCGGCACCAGCTTGTAGATCGCGTTGTCGCCCAGGAAGTTACTGGCCGCATGCGCGCTCTTGCCCTTGGCGACGACCTTCATCTCGACACGGCCCTTGTGGCCCCGGTAGACCTGCATCTTGGTCGGCTCGCCGATGACCACGAAGTCCGGCTTGAGCCCCTCATGCTCGACCAGGGCGTGCGGGGCGATACCGTCGTTCCACTCTTCCATGTTCCCGAAGTAATAGCCGGTGATGCCTTCCAGCAAGCCAAGCTCTTTGGCCAGCGCCAGCCCGTAGACCATACCGGGCGTGCTGCCCTTCTCATCGCAGGCGCCGCGGGCGTAGAGGATGCCGTTCTCGACCTTGCCCTCGAACGGGTCCCACTCCCACTCCTCCGGGTCGCCGATGCCAACCGTGTCGATGTGGCTGTCATACAGCAGCTTGACCGGCCCATCGCCGATGCGGCCCACGATGTTGCCCATCGAATCCCACCATACCTCGTCGAAGCCCAGCTTCTTCATCTCGGCTTCGATGCGCTCGCCGACCTCTCGGATCTCGCTCTCCATGCTCGGGATGGCGACCAGCTCACGCATGAACCGGATGATGTCCTCCCGCTGCTCGGCGACCCGGCTCTTGATCGTGTCGACGACCGCCTGATTTTCAACCATGTCTGTGCAACCTCCTAGATATTGAAGTAGATACGTACAGCCTTCATCCGTTTCGGAACGGAGGGAAGCTCAGTCAACGAACAATGGAACTTTTTCGAATTTCTCGACATCCACCAACCCTTGATCGGTCAGTTTCAGAGAGGGAATGACCTCTAGGGCCATGAAGCTCATAGCCATGAAGGGGTCATGGAGTGGAGAGCCCAGTTCACGGGCTGCCCCCAGCAGATTATCCATGACTGCCCGAACTTCGCCAATACTCGCTTCGCTCATCAGCCCCGCGACGGGCAGCGGCAGCTCGGCAAGCACCTTGTCGCCCTCCGCGACGGCAAGCCCGCCGCCGATGCGAGCCACGGCGCGAGCCGCGGTCATCATGCTCTTGTCGTCCGCGCCGATCACCACGAGGTTGTGGTGGTCATGTGCCACGGTCCCTGCGATGGCGCCGCGTTTGAGCCCGATGCCCTGGATGAAACCCTTGCCGATGTTGCCCGTCGAGCGGTGGCGCTCGATCACCACCATCTTCAGGATGTCGCGCTCGACGTCGGCGACCGCGCAGCCGTCCTCCGCCCTGATTTCCAGCACGCGGTGCTCGGTGACAAGCTGATCCGGTATGCTGCCGATCACGCGGGCCCGGCTGCCGTTCGCCGGGATCGAGAAGTCTACCCGGTCCCAGTCCACGTTCATCGAGTTGCGAAGCTGCACCGGGCGGCGGGGCTCCTCGGCGGGCAGCATCTCGCCATCCTTCGCGACGAGATAGCCACCGCGATAGACCATCTCTGCCTCGGGGCGCTGCAGGTCGGAGAAGACAAAGAAGTCTGCCCGGCGGCCCACCGTCAGCGCGCCCCGATCGTTCAGGCCGAAGTAGCGCGCCGTGTTGATGGTGCCCATCTGGATCGCCCGCACCGGGTCGATGCCGCGCTCGATGGCCACACGCACCATGTAGTCGATGGAGCCCTGGTCGAGCAGGTCGGCAGGCTGGCGGTCGTCCGTGCAGAAGCAAATGTGGTGGCTGTTCTCCGGCGTGACGAGCGGCAGCAGCGCCTCCAGATTGTGCGCGTTCGTCGCCTCACGGATGAAGATCGTCATGCCGAGCCGCAGCTTTTCCTGCGCCTCTTCGACGGTCGTGCATTCGTGGTCTGAGCGGACGCCCGCCGCCACGTAGGCGTTGAGCAGCTTGCCCGTCATCCCCGGCGCGTGTCCGTCGATGGCCATGCCGTCGAAGGCCTCCAGCTTGGCCAGCACCGCCGGGTCGCCCATGGCGACGCCGGGGTAGTTCATAACCTCCGCCAGCCCCAGCACCCACTCGTTGCCGATGAAGTGCCGGATGTCGTCCGCTTCGAGGTTCGCACCCGCCGTTGCCATGTGCGTTGAAGGCACGCACGACGAAACCATGACATACATGCTCAGCGCACCGTACTTGGCCTGGTCCAGCATAAAGCTGATGCCATCCAGCCCGAGCACGTTCGCGATCTCGTGCGGGTCGGTGACGACGGACGTCACGCCGCGCGGCAGAATGGCTCGCGCAAACTCGCGCGGGGTGCACATCGAGCTCTCGATGTGCACGTGCGCGTCGATGTAGCCCGGCGCCACGTACCTGCCGCCCAGGTCAATCACCTGCTCGGCCTCGTAGCCCTCACCCAGCCCCACAATGCGGGAGCGCCGGATCGCGATCTCCGTCGGGTACACCTCGCCGGTGAACACGTTGACCAGCCGGGCATTCTTCAGCAGGACGGCAGCAGGCTTGTCGCCCCGCGCGATACGGATCAGCTTCTCGCGTTCCATCACGCCTCCTCGGGCTTCTCGACGGGCAGCGCCTTGCCGGGCACGAACTTGCCGCGCCCCGGCTTGCCACAAATCTCGCCGTTCTGGTACACGATCTCGCCGCGCGAGATGGTCGTATGGACCTCACCCTGCACCCGGAAGCCCTCGTACGGGCTGTACCCGGCGAGATAGTGCAGGTCCTCATGCCGGATGGCCTTCGTGGGGCGCGGGTCATAGAGCACAATGTCGGCATCGCTGCCCGGCTCAAGGAAGCCCTTGCGCGGGGCCAGCCCGAATATCTGCGCCGGTCGCTCTGCCATCAGGCGCACCAGGTCGGTGAGTGCGATGTGCCCGCCCTCCACGCCGTAGGTGTACATCAGCGGCAGCAGGGTCTCGATACCCGGCAGTCCGCCCGGCGTGTTGACGAACTCCTCGTACTCCACCTTCTGCTGGATGGTGTAGTCGCAGCTGTCAGTCGAGATCACGTCGACCGCCCCCTGGCTGACAAGCCTCCACAGCTTCCCTGGCTCGCCCTCCGCCCGGATCGGCGGCTGGAGGATGTAGTGCTGGGGGTGGTCGCTCTTGTACACCGTCTCGTCGAGCAGCAGGTACTGCGGGCAGGTCTCGCACCACGCCCGCTGGCCGCGCTGCGCGGCTTCGCGCACCATCTCGACGCTGCGCGCCGTCGTGCAGTGCACGATGTACACCGGCGCGTCCGCCGCCCCGGCGAGGAACAGCACGCGGTGCACCGCTTCCTGCTCGGCGATGGCGGGCCGCCCCAGCGCGTGGAAGCGCCACTCGGTCTGCACGGCGTCCACCAGCGCCTGTGTGGCCTCCGTCACGATGTCGTCGTTCTCGGCGTGCACGATCACCAGCCCGCCGATCCGCGCCGTAGCCTGCAGCAGCCGCAGCAAGGTCGCGTCGTCCATGTAGTAGTTGGGGCGGTACGTCGTGTAGACCTTGAAGCTCGGCACGCCCATCTCGATCAGCGTTTTGAGCTCCTCTTCGCGGCCAATCGGGAACTCGGTGATCATGCAGTGGAGGGCGTAGTCGACGACGGCGTCCGCCGCTTCGGCATGGCGGTTGTTAATCGCCTCTTCAAACGTCTGGCCGGGGTACTGCGTCGCGAAGTCGATGACGGTGGTGACGCCGCCCGCCGCCGCCGTGCGCGTGCCGGTCAGCCAATCGTCCGCCGTCTTGTAGATGCCGGTATCGAGCTGGATGTGCGTGTGCGCATCGACGATGCCGGGCAGCACGAGCAGCCCCTCCGCGTCGATCACGCGGTCGCCGGGCTGCGGCTCGATGTGCTCTGCCACCTGCTCGACGCGCCCACCGGCGTACGACACGTCGGCGCGGCGCACCTCCCGGCTGCTGGCAACCTGCCCACCTCTGATAACTGTACGGGTCATCTCGCTTCTGCTCCCGCTGCTCGCCTACGGTTTGACGCCGGGGATAGGCTCCCGGTTAATCATCGCTCGTGAGATGGCGTTATGCCGCTCGACCACCGGGCCGATGTCCAGCGTCGTGAGCCGCCCTTCCCTCACGACCGTGCGCCCGTTGATCATCGAGAAGTCCACACCGACGGGCGCGCAGAACACCGTCGCCGCAACGGGGTCGTGCAGCGCGCCCGCGTACTCGA
>CAZDLX010000248.1:0-2270 GCA_964506005.1 uncultured Anaerolineae bacterium
AACGACTCGGGCGGCGCGCGCATCCAGGAGGGCGTCGTCTCGCTCGGCGGCTACGCCGATATCTTCCTGCGCAACACGCTCGCCTCGGGCGTCGTGCCGCAGATCTCCGCCATCATGGGCCCGTGCGCGGGCGGGGCGGTCTACTCCCCGGCGCTGACGGACTTCATCTTCATGGTGAAGAACACCAGCCACATGTTCGTTACCGGGCCGGACGTGGTCAAGGCGGTGACGCACGAAGATGTGACCTTCGAGGAGCTGGGCGGCGCGATGACGCACAGCGCCATCTCGGGGGTGAGCCACATGGCGGTGGACAGCGAGACGGAGTGCCTCGCGCTGATCCGGCAGCTCCTGACCTACCTGCCGCAGAACAACCTGGAGGATCCGCCGTTTGAGGCCACGACCGACGACCCGCTGCGGGCCGACGAGCGGCTGGATACGCTCGTTCCTGACAACCCGAACAAGCCCTACGACATCAAAGACGCCATCCACATGATCGTGGACAACGGCGAGTTCTTCGAGATCCACGAGCAGTACGCGCAGAACATTGTGGTCGGGTTTGCGCGGCTGGGCGGGCACAGCGTCGGGATCGTGGCCAACCAGCCCGCGGTGCTGGCGGGCGTGCTCGACATCAACGCCTCGGTGAAGGCGGGGCGCTTCGTGCGCTTCTGCGACTGCTTCAATATCCCCATCATCACGTTCGAAGACGTGCCCGGCTTCCTGCCAGGGCTGGGGCAGGAGCACGGCGGCATCATCCGGCACGGGGCCAAGCTGCTGTTCGCCTACTGCGAGGCCACAGTGCCGAAGATCACGGTCATCACGCGGAAGGCCTACGGCGGCGCGTACGACGTGATGAGCAGCAAGCACATCCGCGGCGACCTCAACCTGGCATGGCCCACCGCCGAGATCGCGGTGATGTGGCCAGATGGCGCGGTGAGCATTATCTTCCGGCGCGAGCTGGCCGAGGCGGAAGACCCGGTGGCGCGGAAGGCGGAGCTGGTCGAAGAGTACCGGCAGCAGTTCGCGAACCCGTACGTCGCCGCCTCACGCGGGTATGTCGACGACGTGATCGAGCCGCGCGATACGCGCGCCCGGCTGATCAACGCGCTCGAGGTGCTGACGAACAAGCGCGATACCAACCCGCCCAAGAAGCACGGGAATATCCCGTTGTAGGGTGTGTGCCCTCACCCCCGGCCCCTCTCCCGATCGCGACCTGCGGTCGCTGGGAGAGGGGAGCAGGCATCGGATAGGCTGTTACGCCCCTCGCCCAGGCCACCACAGTGGCCGGTCGGGAGAGGGGCAGACCGACGGCCTCCGCAGAATGCCGAGGTCGGGGTGAGGGTAATGCGTTGTCATTCTGATCTTTTAGGCGAGACACCCCAGCGAATTGAGAGGGGAACCAACCACAGCGATGACAGAGACACCAACCCTGTTCCGGAAAGTGCTGATCGCCAACCGGGGTGAGATCGCGGTGCGGGTCATCCGCGCCTGCCGCGAGCTTGGCCTGGAGACCGTCGCCGTGTACTCGGACGTGGACCGCGACGCGATGCACGTCCGCTACGCGACGGAGGCCTACTATCTCGGGTCGCCGCCCGCCCGCGACAGCTACCTGCGCATCGACAAAATCCTCGACGCGGCCAAGCGCTCGGGCGCGGATGCCATCCACCCCGGTTACGGCTTTCTGGCCGAGCGCCCGGAGTTCGCGCAGGCCTGCCGCGACGCGGGCATCGCCTTCATCGGGCCGCCCGCCAGCGCCATCGGCGCGATGGGCGACAAGGTCGTGGCGCGTGAGACGGTCGAGAAGGCGGGCGTGCCCGTCGTGCCCGGCACCGAGCTCGACCTGCCCGACGAGGACCTGGCGCATGCCGCCGGGCTGATCGGCTACCCGCTGCTGATCAAGGCCACGGCAGGCGGCGGCGGCAAGGGTATGCGGCGCGTCGAGCGCCCGGAGGACTTCGAGCGGGCGCTGCACGCCGCGCGGCGCGAGGCCAAGGCAGCCTTCGGCGAGGGGGCAGTGTACCTGGAAAAGCTGATCGAAGGGGCGCGGCACATCGAGTTCCAGATCCTCGCCGACAGCCACGGCAACGTGATTCACCTCGGCGAGCGTGAGTGCTCCATCCAGCGGCGGCACCAGAAGCTGCTGGAGGAGTCGCCATCGCCGGTGATCGACGACGAGCTGCGCCAGCGCATGGGCGAGGTCGCGGTGGCGGCGGCGCGGGCGGTCAACTACGTGAACGCCGGGACGATCGAGTTCCTGCTCGACAAAGACCGCA
>CAZDLX010000248.1:2280-4043 GCA_964506005.1 uncultured Anaerolineae bacterium
GAACACCCGCCTGCAGGTCGAGCACCCCGTTACGGAGCTGGTAACGGGGGTGGACATCGTCAAGGAGCAGATCCGCATTGCGCGCGGGCGGCGGCTGACCCGCAGCCAGGAAGACGTGCATATGCAGACCGTGGCCATCGAGTGCCGCATCAACGCCGAGGACCCGTACAACAACTTCCTGCCCTCGACGGGGCGCATCGTCGGTATGACGATCCCTGCCGGGCCGGGCGTGCGCGTCGACTCCGGCGTGACGACGGGCGACGTGATCACGCCGTACTACGACCCGCTGCTCGCCAAGCTGATCTGCTGGGGCGACACGCGCGGCGAGGCCATCCTGCGGCTGCGCCGGGCGCTGTCGGAGTACCGGATTATGGGTGTGAAGACCAACATACCCTTCCACCAGACGCTGCTGGACAGCACGCGTTTCATCGCCGGGCACTTCGACACGACCTTCGTCGAGGAGCGCTTCGACCTGACCGGCGGTGAGGACCTGCGCCCGGAGATCGCCGCCATCCTCGCGACGCTCGTCGCGCACGAGCAGCGGCAGAAAGCGGCGCAGGTGGTAGGCCGGAACGAGCGCGACACCAGCAACTGGAAAATGATCGGGCGCTGGCAGCGCATGCGCCAGGTCTAGCGGGCGGAGGCACAGGTGGAATACGAAGTAACCGTAGGCGAGCACGTCTATATCGTGACGATTGACGAGAAAGGCCGGGTACTGCTCGACGGCGAGCTGGTTGACGTGGACTTCAACGTGATCGGCGAGAGCGGCCTGTACTCGCTGCTGGTGAACAACGAGTCGTTTGAGGCGCTGGTCGAGCAGGATGACAAGACGTGGCGCATCCTGCTGCGCGGCGACCTGTACGAAGCGCAGGTCGTTGACGAGCGCTCGCGCCTGCTGCGCTCCCGCTCGGGGCCGATGGTGCCCGAGAGCGGCGAGGTGGCCATCAAGGCACCGATGCCGGGGCTCGTCGTTTCCGTGCCGGTCGAGCTGGGCGATATGATCGAGGCGGGTGACAACCTCGTGATCCTGGAGTCGATGAAGATGGAGAACGAGCTCAAAGCGCCGCGTGCCGGGCGCGTCGAGCGCATCAACGTCAATGCGGCCGACAGCGTCGAGCAGAACCAGACGCTGGTGGTCATCGTGTGAGCCAGTGCTCAAGAAGCCGAAATTCTCGCTGCGCCGCAGAGACGAGGCGATGGACGAGCTGGTCAGCCAGACCGACCACCGGACGCTGGCTGTGTGGGCCATCGAATGCGCCGAGCGCGTGCTACCGTACTTCGAGGAAGCCTACCCTGAGGATACCCGCCCGCGCGAGGCGCTGGATACGCTGCGCTGCTGGCTGGAAACCGGGGAGTTCAAGATGGCGGTGATCCGGGGGGCGTCGCTGGGGGCTCATGCCGCGGCCCGCGACGTGGGTGAGGACAGCCCCGCCCGCTCAGCAGCCCGCGCCGCGGGGCAGGCGGTGGCGACGGCACACGTCCGCACGCACGCGCCGGGCGCTGCGATCTACGCGCAGCAGGCTGTCCACCGGGCGGCAAGCGCCGCCAACGCCGAGGCGGCGGTCGCCGCAGAGCGCGACTGGCAGTACCAGCGCCTGGTAGAGCTGAGGGGATAGGCAGCTTGTGCGGAATTGGGGCGGAGCTGGCCGAGCCTCGCCGGGAGCCGCCTGAGAATGGAATTCTCAGGCTACCAAAAATGCGTCGATTGAAATCGACCGTTAGCTGGCACGTTAGCCAGCGGGCCGGCTTCAGCCGGCGTATCA
>CAZDLX010000249.1:0-4014 GCA_964506005.1 uncultured Anaerolineae bacterium
GCAGGAGATCGGGAGCTGGCTCTCGGGGTGGAAGGTGATGGCGTTGCCGGGGCAGGCGTCGAAGCACTCGGTGCAGTCGGCACCCTCGACAACGCGCAGGCACAGCTCCGGATCGTAGATCATGGTGCTGGTCTCAGGGTCGATGCTGATCGCACCCTCGGGGCAGGCCTCCACACACGGCGCGTTGCCGCACTGGTAGCACAGCACCGGGAATTCCAGCCCAGGATGATACTCGTGTATGCGCACGCGGGAGGCCGCAGGCCAGAACTTTCCATTCTCGTGGAACTGGGAGCAGGCGATCTCGCACAGCCGGCAGCCCTCACAAACTTCGAGCGACCGGCCAACGTAGTTCACCGGCGTCGTGTTGAGGTGCGCGATCTCCTGCACCACCGGCTCGGCAACCGGAGCGGGCGCCTCAGCCTCAGGTGCGGGCGGCTCCACCGCAGGGGCAGTGGTCGGGACCGCCGGTGCCTCAACGGGCGGCGCTTGAGCGCACCCACCCAGCAGCAGGCCGGCAAGGCTGCCGCCACCCAGGATGAGCGCATCACGCCGTGAGAGCTTTTTCTTCTCATCGTTGTGGTCGGTCATGCTTCACTCCTTATACAGTTGGGGACGGAGAACGAACTGCTCCAGGGAGCATCACGTAGACGGAACCCGAGGGAGATTAGGGGTCATCTCTCTGAATTATCGTACTGTAATGTTGTGGCCTCTATCCGTAAACCGACTGAATATCCACCGGACAATGAGCCGATTCAGGCGGAGACTCCTGCCTGATATTTACTTTTTAAGTAACTATGTCACAAAGGTGAATGGGCGCACTTTGTCGCGGGGAGTGTGCTAATAGGCTCAAGTCAGGTCCACAATTTTGCACATCGTAGGTTACAGACCCTACGCACATATCCGGTCTATGCCTGATAGCGACATCGGTATTAAGGCCGCTCGCCCGGCGATAAAATAGACCAAAAAGGGCCAACCTGTCCGGCTGGCCCTCTTGATTCTCCAGTCAGCGAAGCAGCAGTCTGACGGCTACGCGCGCAGCTTCGCGAGCGCTGGCTCAAGGAACTCGATGCCGTACTTCTGCAGCGTCTCAGTCGTCGGGATGCCGTTGGCGTCCCAGCCCCGAACGTGGAGCACAGGGATTGCCTAACAACGAGGTAATGAAACGGCACCGCTGGCAGGGCCAGGCGGGCCCAACCGGCGGTGCCATTGCTTGGGGCTTCTGCTAGGCGTTGGGGTCGAGGTCGATGAGATTCATCTTGATGGCAATGCGGATGACGTCGGCAAGGTTGGACGTGCCAAGCCGCTGGTACAGGTTGGCGCGGTGGCTCATCACCGTCTTAGTGCTGAGGTGCAGAAGCTCGGCAATCTCGGTGTTGGTATGCCCCTCCGCGATGAGCTGGAGGACCTCGCGCTGGCGGTCGGTGAGATGGTAGCGGTCGGCCTCATCCTCGACACCGCGCGACCGCGACTGGTAGTCCTTGAGCATCATGCGCTCGATGCCCGGCTCGAGGTACGGCTCGCCCTGGTAAACGGTGCGAATGGCGGTGATGAGATCCTCAGTCACCGCGCGCTTGGCAATGTAGCCCATGGCGCCCGCCTGGAGCATCGGCAGCACGTAGTGCTCGGAGTCGTGCTGGCTCAGGATGAGGATTCGGGTATCTGGCCGCTGTGCGATCATCGCCTTGGCGGTTTCGATGCCGTTCATGCCGGGCATCGCAATGTCCATGATGACGACGTCGGGTTGCTCCTGAGCGAAATACTTGAGCGCCTCGTGCCCTTCCCCGGCCTCTGCCACCACGGTGATGTCGGCGTTGACGTTGAGCATCGTCTTCAAACCTTCTCGCAGAATCACGTGGTCATCGACCAGCATGACGCGAATCGGTTTCTGCTCAGACATGATGATTACTTCCTCCGTAAGGAATGGTGAGCTTAATAGAAGTACCCTGGCCGGGCTCAGAAGCGACCTCAAGTTCGCTCTGAATGAGCGCTGCACGTTCCTTCATGCCGAGCAGGCCATAATGCTTGGCCGTAGCGCCCTGTGCGGTGCAGTCCAGAGGGCAGAAGCCGCAGCCATCGTCTTCAACGGTGACGACCGCCGCATCTTCCCGGTAGTTCACGCTGACACTGGCGCGAGTTGCGCCGGCGTGTTTGACAATGTTGTTAATCGCTTCCTGCACGATGCGGAAGACCATCACCTCCACCTCGGGCGAGGGCCGCCGTTCCTTGCCAAGCACCCAGGTCTCGACTTCGATGTTGGCTTCTCGCATCCGCATCTTCGCGTACCAATCGATGGCCTGTACGAGCCCCAGATCGTCCAGGATGCCAGGACGTAGGTCGAGAATGATGCGGTTGATCTCGTCGAGGATGCTGGTCGTCGCCTCCTGAATCGGCGCAAGCCGGGCTTTGACCTCGTCGGGCGTGTCGGCAGGCGTCAGGACAGCCGTGTTCAGCATGACGGTCAGTGCGGTCAGGCTCTGGCTCGTCTCGTCGTGCAGCTCACGGGCAATCCGCTGGCGCTCCTCTTCCTGGGCAGCGACAATGCGATGCAGGAGCTGCTTGACGGTTTGCTCAGCCTGCTGGAGCTCTTCGGTACGCAGGGCGACCTTGTTTTCGAGCTCCAGATTCATCTGCTCGATCTCTTCGACCGAAGCCTTGAGCCGCTGCCGCAGGATCTCGAAGCAGGTGACGCAGTCGTCGATCTCTTTGTACTCCGTCACAGGCAGCGGGTGATCGAGATCGCCCAGGGAGATCTCTTCACAGGCGGTAGACAGCGCCTTCATAGGCCGCATAAAGCCGCGGTCAACCAGCAGCATGAGCACCCCTGCGACGCCAGCCGCGACGACGGCAACCACCATCGAGCGGTCGCGGATGGAGCGAGAGTAGGCCAGCGCCTCGTCTTTGGACTGGCGGATGACGACACCCCAGCTCGCCTGCTCGAGAGGCGAAAAGGCGATTATCTCGTCGGGCATCCCCTCCGTGCAGGCCGGGTACTCACCCGAGTACTGGTCACCTTCTCTGACCAACCGCCAGAACAACCCCTCACAGTCGACGGCCTGTAGCGTGCGGCCCGACCGGCCTGAGGCCAGCACCAGGCCGTTCTCGTCGACCAGCTCACCAAAGCCCGTGTCCCCGAGGCCGACCGGCTGCATGAGATCGGCGATGCGCGCGTGGTCCAGATCCAGCCGGGCGAAGATCACCCCGATGAGTACGCCCTGGGGGTTCGTTACACTCATCTTGATCCAGGCACAGGGCGTGATGTCCAGCGGTGTCGGGTACAGGTTGGTGAAGACGCAGTCTTCGCCGTCGAGTATCCGGCGGACATATTCGTCATCCGCCAGGTCGCGCCCGATACCTTCCTCAAGCAGCGGGTAGTTGCCCGTCACAATGCCCAGAGCATCCGTCAGGATGATGAAGTCGACCATACCATCGAAATTGGCGTAGATCGTCTCAAGGGCAAGCTGATTCTTCTCGGTGAAGTCCGCCGGGTCGAGGCGGGACTCATTGACCATCAGGCGGAAGTACTCGCTCATATCCTGAAGCGTGGTGTCGACGCGTTCCGCAGCCACGTTCGCAAGAATGAGGCGGTCGCTCTCGATCTGCTGCTTAATCTCCCTGAAAGACAGGAGCTGCACGACAACAAAACCCGCGACCATGAACAGCAGTCCAAAGGTCAGCGGGAGGAATATGCGAGTGTTAAAAGTAGAAGGCAGCTTAATCCTCATGAGGTGTACCTGCGCCAAGAGTCAGTCGAGCACATTTTACACAGCACAGGCAGATAGCATCAGTGATATTAGTCCGCCGAACGATAAACACTCGTCTAATAAAGACGTAAGAGAGGCAAATTGCCCCGTGAAATCCTTGACGGGGTGCTGGGAATATGTTAAATTCCACTGCGGTAAGGGGGCGTGGTGTAGCGGTTAACACGCCGGCCTGTCAAGCCGGAGATCGCGGGTTCGATCCCCGTCGCTCCCGTATAAAGCTGAAAGAAAGATAAGAGCCTGGCTTATTGCCGGG
>CAZDLX010000250.1:0-3998 GCA_964506005.1 uncultured Anaerolineae bacterium
CATCCCGGCGAGCTTCCGCGTGCTGGTCAAGGAGCTTCAGAGCCTGGGCCTGGCCGTGGAGGCCATCACCGACACGGGCGACGTGATCCGCTTCGGCAAGGACGAGGAGAAGAGCCGCCCGCCGAGGCTGGACGTGGGGCTGCTCGGCCTGGCCGATGCGACCCGCTTCACCCGCTAACTGAAGACAGGCATACGACGGGGCCCTGCGACTCGCACGGCCCCGTCTTGCTCTCAGATGCGTTTCTTGTAGAGAGGGCGGTATTCGTCCTTGACACCTGCCGTGAGGGTGGGTAAAATCACACGTCGGCACTGAACTAAGGTCGGCAGCAAGCTCGTGTGGCTGCGAGCCAATACTGCTGAATCAGATACCAAAGGTGCAATCAGGGTCATCAATAATTGCTTGCGATGACCTTGTTGATTGCCAAGAGAGAACGGGCGTTGGCGTGCTGCACGCCCGTTTCGCGCGCAGAGTGAGTAGAAGTAGATCGTGTGCGGGTGTGCCGTACAGATCGGTAGCCTTTCAGGAGGCTTTTGTGCCAACAATTAACCAACTGGTCCGTAAGGGCCGCCAGACAAGAAAAAAGAAGAGCAAGTCGCCGGCGCTTCAGTACACGTTTAACAGCTACCAGCAGAAGCGCAAGCAGCAGCCCAAGGGTGCCCCGCAGAAGCGTGGCGTGTGCACGCAGGTGCGTACGATGACGCCGAAGAAGCCGAACTCGGCTCTGCGGAAGATCGCCCGTGTGCGCCTCTCCAACGGCCTGGAGGTCACTGCCTACATCCCGGGGGAGGGCCACCAGCTGCAGGAGCACTCCGTCGTGCTGGTGCGCGGCGGCCGTGTTAAGGACCTGCCGGGCGTCCGCTATCACATCGTACGCGGGACGCTGGACGCCACCGGCGTCGACGACCGGGCGCAGGGCCGCAGCAAGTACGGGACGAAGAAGCCCAAGTAGACCTGGTCTACCTGGCTGTTGACATAGGACGAGAGACGCCCCGCCAGATGGGGTGACGCGCAGGAGAAAAGGTATGCCCAGACGATACAGGCCGCCCAAACGTAGTGTTGCGCCAGACCCGAAGTACAACAACGTACAGGTCGCGATGTTTATCAACCGTCTGATGAAGGATGGCAAGAAGAGCACCGCCCGCGCCGTGATGTACGAGGCGATGGACAAGATCGAGGATCGTACCGGGCGCAACCCGGTCGAGATCTTCGAGCAGGCGCTCCAGAACGTGACGCCGATGGTCGAGGTTAAGCCGCGGCGTGTCGGTGGCTCGACGTACCAGGTGCCGGTCGAGGTGAACCCGTACCGCCGCACCTCGCTTGCCATGCGCTGGCTGCTCAGCGCGGCGCGCAGCCGTGGTGGGCGCGATATGTCAGACAAGCTGGCTGGCGAGCTAATGGACGCGGCCAACGGCCAGGGTGCGGCGATGAAGAAGAAGGACGACACGCACCGCATGGCGGAGGCTAACCGTTCATTCTCGCACTACCGCTGGTAAATGGTATTCACCAGTACTGGGATCGAAATAAGAGATTAGCTGGTAGTCAAAGAAGATTGAAGGCTGAGGAACAATGGCAACCCCGAGGAATCTAGAGCGCATCCGCAACATAGGGATCATCGCTCACATCGACGCGGGCAAGACGACGACGTCGGAGCGTATTCTCTATTACACCGGCATGATCCACCGGATCGGCGAGGTGCATGAGGGCACCGCGACGACCGACTGGATGGAGCAGGAGCGGGAGCGCGGTATCACAATCACGGCGGCTGCTATCACGTCTATGTGGAAGGGCCACCAGATCAACGTCATCGACACGCCGGGCCACATCGACTTCACCGCCGAGGTGCAGCGCAGCCTGCGCGTGCTCGACGGCGGCGTCGTCGTGTTCGACGGCGTGGCGGGGGTTGAGCCTCAGTCTGAGACGGTCTGGCGGCAGGCCGACCGCTACGGCGTACCGCGCATCTGCTTCGTGAACAAGCTGGACCGCGTCGGCGCCGACTTTGTGCGGGTGGTGGGCATGATCCGCCGCCGCCTCGGCGCGAACCCGATCGCGGTGCAGATCCCGTGGGGTAGGGAGAGCGAGCTCAAGGGCGTGATCGACCTGCTTGAGATGCAGGCCATCACCTGGGCCGACGAGCTCGGCGCCGAGCCGGCGTACCAGCCGATTCCCGACGACATGATCGAGGCGGCCGAAGAGGCACGTGCGACGATCTTCGAGCGCATCGTCGAGACCGACGACGTGCTCGTCGAGAAGTACCTCGCCGACGAGCCGATCACGGTCGAGGAGATCAAGGGCGCGCTGCGCCGGGCAACGCTCTCCGGGCGTGCCCAGCCCGTGCTGTGCGGCTCATCGCTCAAGAACAAGGGCATCCAGCCGCTGCTCGATGCGATCGTCGACTACCTGCCCTCGCCGCTCGACGTGCCCGACATCCACGGCATCAACCCGAATAACGAAGAGGTTGAATCGCGCCCGCCGGATGACAATGCCCCGCTGAGCGCACTGGTGTTCAAGATCGTCACCGACCCGTATGTGGGGCGGCTGGCCTACTTCCGGGTGTACTCGGGCACTATCAAGGCGGGTAGCAGCCTGCTGAACGCCTCAAAGGGCAAGACTGAGCGCGTGGGGCGCATCGTGCGGATGTTTGCCGACCGCCGTGAGGATATCGAGGAAGTGCGCGCGGGCGACATCGCCGCGACGCTTGGCCTGAAGGATACCTTCACCGGCGAGACGCTCAGCGACCCGAACCACCCCATCCTGCTGGAGAGTATCTCCTTCCCCGAGCCTGTCATTCAGGTGGCTGTCGAGCCCAAGACGCAGGCTGACCAGGACAAGATGGGTGAGGCGCTGCGCAAGCTGGCCGAAGAGGATCCGACATTCCGGGTTCACGTCGACGACCAGACCGGGCAGACGATCATCTCCGGCATGGGCGAGCTGCACCTTGACATCATCGTGGACCGCATGAAGCGGGAGTTCAAGGTGGGCTGCAACGTGGGTCGCCCGCGCGTCTCCTATCGTGAGACGGTGACGCGCGCCGCCGAGACCGATACGACGTTCAAGCGTCAGACCGGTGGGCGCGGCCAGTATGCGCGGGTCAAGCTGGCCGTCGAGCCGGCGGCGCCAGGCGCGGGTGTCACGTTCGAGGACGAGATCCGCGGTGGTTCCATCCCCCGCGAGTTCATCCGCCCGACCGAAGAAGGTGTCCGCGAGGCGCTGGAGACCGGCGTATTGGCGGGCTATCCGGTTGTGGACGTGACCGTGCGCCTTATCGACGGGGCGTTCCACGAGGTGGACTCGTCAGAGATGGCCTTCAAGGTTGCAGGCAGCATGGCGATCAAAGAAGCGGTCCAGAAGGGCCAGCCGGTGCTGCTGGAGCCGATTATGAAGGTGGAAGTGACCACCCCCGACGAGTACGTCGGGGCGGTGCAGGGCAACATCTCGGCCCGCCGCGGTCACATCGAGGCAACCGAACCGCAGGCCGGGGGCGCACGCTCGATCACAGCCTACGTGCCGCTGGCAGAGATGTTCGGGTATGCGACAGACCTGCGCAGTATGTCGCAGGGCCGGGCGAACTTCACGATGGAGTTCGACCACTACGAGCAGGTGAACAAGTCAATCGCCGACAAGATACTGCGCGGCGAGAGCGCCTAAACGAACAGATCTGAGTTCAGAGAATAACTGGGAGGGACCATGGGAAAGCAGGTTTTTGAGCGCACGAAGCCCCACGTGAACGTGGGGACGATCGGGCACATCGACCACGGCAAGACGACGCTGACGGCGGCGATCACGAAGGTGCTGGCGATGAAGGGCGGGGCTTCGTACCGGGGCTTCGACACGATCGACAACGCGCCGGAGGAGAAGGAGCGCGGCATCACGATCGCGATCTCGCACGTGGAGTACGAGACGGAAGCGCGGCACTACGCGCACGTGGACTGTCCGGGGCACCGGGACTACATCAAGAACATGATCACCGGGGCGGCGCAGATGGACGGGGCCATTCTGG
>CAZDLX010000251.1:0-3905 GCA_964506005.1 uncultured Anaerolineae bacterium
ATACTCAACGAACCAGAAAGATACCCTGACAGATGGGAGTATCATAAAAAACGTTGGTCGGCTCACACACTCGCCGTGATCAATAAATACCGTCGCAAGCTAGATCTACCGCCAGCTTAATCTACCCCTCCACCCGGTCCTCGATCTCCCAGACGTGGTCGAGGATGTGCCACGCGGCGCGGCGCACGTAGTAGCGCAGCGGCCAGCGCACGCCGCCGCGCGGCCCGACCTCGGACAGCTCGCCGCGCTGCTTCGCGGCCATCGCCTCGGCTTCCGCTTGCCTCACCGCGCGCATTTGCTCCGCCGGGCTCGCGGCCTCGTCGAGCTTGAACTTCCAGCCCAGCGCCGACAGGTAGCCTTCGCTGGCGCCCAGCCCGTGCTCCACGAGCTTGTCGCGCTGGCGCCCGCCGCCGCGCGGACCCCTGCGCAGTTCTTTACCCTCGGCGGCGGCTGCCGCCGTTTCGAACGCCTGCCAGCACGCGTCCATAATGGCCTGCAGGCGCTCCGGCTCCGCCTCGCCGACCGGCCTGGCGTCGGCAGAAGGCACGACGCCCAGCACGCCGAAGTCGGTCCCTGAGCCGCCCTCCAGCCGTTCGACGACCTTCATGCCTGCCACGTCGCCGGGTGGCGTGAATGTCAAGCCCGACGGCTCCAGCACGCGGGCGTGGCGCGGGCCGTATGCCACGAGCGCCTCCAGCGCGCTCTGCTCGTCCCTGCCGCTGCGGGCCCAGCCCGGCCAGTCTACCGCGGCGGCAAACGTCTTCTTGTCGCCCGTTTCAAAGTACACGTCGAACTGGCTGTTCCGCTTGGCCATCGCCCCTGCTCCATGTCCTGGCGTACAACAGGGTTGAGTATACAGAGTCTGATCGCTGCAATCAGCCGGATGCCGCGACCCCGGCCCACCTGATCCGCTACACTCAGGGCAGGACCCGACTACGGAGAGGAGCGAGCGATATGCCGACCGAGCGCGATACGGATATCCGCCTGCCCATGCGCGACGATCTGCGCACCGGCAGCCAGTTCCCCGATTTTGAGCTGCCCGACCTGAGCAGGAAACCGCGCAAGTTATCCGAGATTCTCGGCAGGTACCCCGGCGTGCTGCACTTCAGCCGCGGGTCGTTCTGCCCGAAGGAGCGCCGCATGCTGCTCAACTGGGCGCGGGAGCTCCAGCCCGAGCTGTTCGTCAACTACTGCAGCCTGATCACGGTGTTCGTCGGCGACCGGCTGGACGGCATCGAGTATCGCGACACGCTCGGCGCGACGTGGCCCTTCCTGATAGACAAAGACCGCTCGCTGCTGTACGAGCTCCAGATGGTCGATACGACGGACAAGCGGCACGGCGACATCTACATCCCATACACGTTCGTGCTCGACCACGACCGCACGATCTACAAGATCTATAACGGCTGGTGGTTTCTGGGCCGCCCGACGGTCGAGGAGCTGCGCATGGACCTGCGCGCGCTGTTCAGCCGCCGCGACGACTGGGTGTACCCCGGCACCGGCCGCCCTGACTGGCACCAGGAGAAACCAGCGCGCCACTTCACCACCCCGCCGGGGGATTAGGGCGTCCGGTAGCCAGCATGCCACCCCCTCTGTGGTTGCTTCGCAACCCCATCTCCCCCTCAAGGGGGCGAATGGCTGATCTGCACGGAGATACCCATCTGCCCCCTATCAGGGGGAAGTGGCGACGCGAAGCGTCGTCGAAGGGGGTGGGAGGTTGGCCATCGCGCCGCCTCTGGCGTTCAAGAAACCGGGTGAGGGTGCGCCCCTTTCCCCATCCTCCCAGCCGGTATATAATGTCGGCTGTCATCGACACCTTACCGCTCACGGAGGCCCGCTTGACCAAAGAACTCGCTAATCCCATGCTCCGCATCTTCGTCGCGTCCATTGGGCTGGTGGGCTACGTGCTCGCGCGCAGCATGACGGTCGCCGTCGAATTTCCGCCGGTGCTGTTCTGGGGCGTCATCATCGGCGCTGTCGGGTCGGTCGTGCTGACGATTGTGTACTTCCTGCGCTCGAAGAAGTACGAGATGAGCGCTGTTGCGCGGTTCCTGGGCATCGTCGCGGTCGTCACCTTCGCCATCGTGTTCGGTTTGACCTGGCTGCTGAGCGCACCGCGCTAACAGGGATGCCCCTCCGCGCGCCGGATGGTATCATCTGGAGGGCTGCACGCGAAGTTGTTTCCAGGGCATCGTAAGTGGCGAAATCTTCCAGTGGTTTGGCGTCGGTATTTTTCATCCTGACGACGGGCGCGGTGTCGTTCTATTCCGGCTTCCGCCCGTGGCTGTTCGGTTCGCCGGTGGGCAAGGCGCTGCTTGCGCTGGCACTGCTGGCGATGCCGGTGCTGGTCTGGGCGCTGCGCAAAGAGAAGATTAGCTGGCGCGGCGCGTTCAGCATTACGGCCATCCTGTTTGTCATCGTGATCGTCGTGGTGTACGTGCCATTGTGGCTGGCCTTCAGCTATGCGACGGGGCCACGCTTCTAGCGGTACACCGCTGCCCGTTCCCAGCTCACCCCGGAGGCATCCATGCCCGGGCGCTTCGTGCCGCTCGCCGTTTCCACCCTGCTGCTGATCTGTCTTGCCGCGGCCTGCGCCCCGCCGGCGCTCGACACGTCGGCGCTGTTCCCCGAGCAGGTCGGCCCGTTCGCGCGGACGAGCGGCCCCGGCATCGAAGCAGAGACGGGCGTCGACCTGGCGGTCTACGAGGCTCCGGAGGGCGCGGTGCGCCTGCGCGTGCGGCAGGTGCCCCAGGAGCAGGTTGGCCCGGCGCTGGCGGGGCTGCCGCCCGGCGCTACGGAAGTCGGCCCGGACGAGGCGCTGGGGCAGCGCCAGGGCACGTTCTTCAGCTTCGGCGGTGAGTACCACGTGGCCTGGGCGAACGGCGACTGGATCTTCGTGCTCTCGGCGCCCACCGACTACCTGCGCCGGGCTTTTCTGGCTTCGTATAGTTACTAACTTCAAGCATTCGCTTACCGTGCTGTGCGTTGTGGTATGGTGAATGATCGGCGGGCCAACATTCCGCCGCGCCGCCCTGGAGAATCATATGGCCAAACACCTGCTGCTCGTCGCCGGCAACATCGGCGCGGGCAAGACCACTCTCACCGAGCGCATCGGTACCCGGCTGGGCTGGGAGACCGGCTTTGAAACCGTGGCGACCAACCCGTTCCTGCCCGACTTCTACGCCGACATGCGCCAGTGGTCGTTTCACCTGCAGGTCTACTTTCTGGGCGAACGCGCCGACATGCACCGCAAGCTCGCCGCCGCCAGCCGCTCGGCGATCATCGACCGCAGCATCTACGAGGACGCCCACATCTTTGCACGGGCGCTCTACAGCATGGGCAACATGACGGAGCGCGACTACGTCGCCTACCGCCGCGTGTATGACCTCGTCGTGGAGTCGCTGCCGCGCCCGGACCTGCTGCTGTACCTCGACGCCAGCGTGCCAACGCTGCTGCAGCGCATCCGCAGCCGGGCCCGCGACATGGAAACCGGCATCAGCGAGGACTACCTGAGCCTGCTGGCCAGCTACTACGCCGAGTGGCTGGAAGGCTTCAACTGGTGCCCGGTGCTGACCATCCCCGCCGACAACCTGAACTTCGTCACCAACGAGAAACACATCGGCATCATCATCGACCGCATCCAGCAAAAGCTGGAAGGCAAGGAGCTGGTCGTGTTCCCCGAGGAGCTTCAGAACAACCACTAGGGTTGTGTTCAGCGTGGGGACCCCACCCCCTCCCCGCCAGCAAGGAGGGGAAAACGCACACTTCCCGTTCCCTGCTGGGGGCTGGTGACACGACACTCTTTAACAATCGGGCTGTGCTGCCTCAGCGTCGCCCCTCACCCCGACCTTGAGGCGTTGGCATCGCCGATGCCATCGCCTCAAGCCCACCCTCACTCCGGCACG
>CAZDLX010000252.1:0-3904 GCA_964506005.1 uncultured Anaerolineae bacterium
AGTCTGTGCAGAACGTGAAGGATTGTCTGGCAGAGCAGCAGTACATTGCGTCGGATGAGATCGCGACGGTTGTGTACCTCGCGCAGACGCTGGGCAAGCCTCTGCTGCTCGAAGGCCCGGCAGGCGTTGGCAAGACCGAGCTCTCCAAGGCGGTCAGCACGGCTCTGAACCAGCCGCTGGTGCGTCTGCAGTGCTACGAGGGCCTCGACGAGAGCAAGGCCCTGTACGAGTGGGAGTACGCCAAGCAGATGCTCTATACCCAGCTTCTGCGCGACAAGCTCTCCGACCTGCTTGCACAGGCCGAGACGCTGGGTGAGGCTGCCGACCGGCTTGCCGCCGAGGAAGACGTCTTTTTCTCGGACCGCTTCCTGCTGGCCCGCCCGCTGCTGCGTGCCATCAACGCCGAATATCCCACGGTGCTGCTGATCGACGAGATCGACCGGGCGGACGCCGAGTTCGAGGCCTTCCTGCTGGAGATCCTGAGCGATTTTCAGGTCAGCATCCCCGAGATCGGCACCATCATGGCCCGGCACCGCCCGGCGGTGTTCCTGACCAGCAACAACACCCGCGAGCTCAGCGAAGCGCTCAAGCGCCGCTGCCTGTATATCTACATCGACTACCCCACCGTCGAGGCGGAGCTTGAGATCGTGCGCCTCAAGGTGCCGGAGCTCAACCCGCGGCTCGCGGAGCAGGCCGTCGAGGCGGTGCAGTCGCTGCGCAGCATGGACCTCAAGAAGAACCCGAGCGTCAGCGAGACGCTGGACTGGGCGCGGGCGCTCGTGGCGCTCAACGCCGAGTCGCTCGACCGTGAGGTGCTCGAAAATACGCTGACCGTGCTGCTCAAGTACGAGGCGGACGTCGTCCGCGCGCGGCGCATTCTGCGCGGCGACCGGGGCAGCGACCCCGGCGGCTCGCGCCGCCCGCCGCGCAACTGGTAGCCCCTCGTCACCCATGCCCAACGTTCGCGCTCAGCCGGATGACGAGGATTCGCTGATGGACGCCCGCGAGGAAGTAAACGAGATCTCGCTCGACCCCGAGGACTGGGGTGCGCTGCGCGAGCTCGGGCACCAGATGCTGGACGACATGCTCTCGTACCTTGAGACGCTGCGCGAGCGGCCTGTGTGGCAGCCAATGCCCGACGAGGTCCGCGCGCGCTTCCGCCAGCCGCTCCCCGTCGAGGGGGAGGGCGAGGCGGCGGCTTACCAGGACTTCCGCGAGCTCGTCCAGCCGTACCCGCTCGGCAACATTCACCCGCGTTTCTGGGGCTGGGTGATCGGAACCGGCACGCCCTTCGCGATGCTGGCGGAGATGCTCGCGGCGGGCGTGAACCCGAACCTCGGCGGCGGCGACCACGCCGCCAACGACGTCGAGCAGCAGGTGATCGACTGGTGCAAGCAGATGCTCGGCTACCCGGCGGAGGCAAGCGGCCTGCTCGTCAGCGGCGGCTCGATGGCGAACCTCGTCGGCCTGGCGGTGGCTCGCAACGCGCGAGCCGAGATCGACGTGCGGCAGGACGGCGTACATGCCGCGCCGCGCGAGATGGTGCTCTACGCCAGCCGCGAGACGCACAGCTCCAACAGCCGGGCCGCGGAGCTGCTCGGGCTGGGCCGCGCCGCGCTGCGCCTCGTACCCGTCAACGACGACTTTGAGATAGATATCGCCGCGCTGCAGGGCATGATCGCCGCCGACCGGGCGGCGGGCCGCTACCCGTTCTGCGTGATCGGGCATGCGGGCACGGTCAACACCGGCGCGACGGACGACCTCAACACGCTGGCGGATCTCTGCGAGCGTGAGGGGCTGTGGTTCCACGTCGACGGGGCGTTTGGGGCGCTGGCGGCGCTCTCGCCGGAGCTCGCACCGCGCGTCGCGGGCATGGAGCGCGCCGATTCGCTGGCCTTCGACATGCACAAGTGGATGTACCTGCCGATAGAGGTGGGCTGCGTGCTTGTGCGCGATCAGGCCGCGCACCTGAGCACGTTCTCCGTCACGCCGGATTACCTCGCACACGGCACGCGCGGCGCCCACGCCGGCGGCCCGTGGTTCAGCGAGTATGGCCTGCAGCTCTCGCGCGGTTTCCGCGCGCTCAAGGTCTGGATGTCGTTCAAAGCGCACGGTCTCGACACGTTCCGCCGCCTGATCGAGCAGAACGTCGCACAGGCACAGTACCTCGCCAGGCTGGTCGATGGCGAGCCCGAGCTTGAGCGGCTGGCGCCCGCGCCGCTGAACATCGTGTGTTTCCGCTACAACCCCGGCGGCCTCGACGACGCGCAGCTCGACGCGCTGAACGAGGAGCTGCTGGTCCGCCTGCACGAGAGCGGCACCGCGCTGCCCAGCTACACGCGGCTCGGCGGCAGGTACGTCATCCGCGCGGCGATTACGAACCATCGCAGCCGCCGCGAGGACTTCGACGTGCTGGTGCAGGAAGTCCTGCGGCTCGGGCGCGGCCTGAGAGATGAAGCACGTGCCTAACGCCGTCACGCTTGTGCCCGTCACGCGGGATAACTGGCTGGATGCGCTCGAACTGCGCGTGCAGCCCGAGCAGGAGCCGCACGTTCCCTCTGTCTCGGTGGCGCTGGCGAAGTGCTACATCCGCCCCGAGGGCGGGCCGGTCTACCCGTACGCCATCATGGCAGGCGGCGAGATGGTCGGCTTCCTGACGCTGACCTGCGAGCAGGGCCCGGTCGATAACTACTGGCTCAACGCCTTCCAGATCGACCGCCGGTACCAGCGGCAGGGGTACGGCACGGCGGCGCTGTGGGAAGTCATCGCGCTGGTGCGCCGGGAGTACCCGGCTTCGGAGCGTTTCAACCTCACCGTCCACCCTGATAATGACCCGGCACGCCGGCTGTATGAGCGCGCGGGCTTTGTGGACGCGGGGCGCGTGTACGACGGCGAGATGGTCTACACGCTGCCGCTGAACGCTGCCGGGGACGCGGCACAGAAAGCACACCCTGAGAGAGCTTCTGAGGGCTGATTATGGAAAAACGCATCGCTCGCTTCGTCGCCGGTTTGCGCGCCTCAGGCGTGCGGATCTCCATCGCCGAGAGCCAGGATGCCTGGATCGCGGTCGAGCACATGGGCATCACCGACCGCCGCCTGTTCTACCTGACGCTGCGCTCGACGCTCGTCAAGGAAGCGGCGGACTTCCCGACGTTCGACGAGCTGTTCCCGCTGTACTTCGGGACGGATGTGCCGCCGCTGCTCAACCCCCAGGCCGAGCTGACCGAGGATCAGCAGAACATGCTCAAGGACGCCCTGCAGCAGCTTGCGGAGGACCTCTCCGAGCTGCTGTCATGGCTGCTCAGCGGGCAGGGGCCGACCGAGGAGGAGCTTCAGGACCTCGCCGAGCAGGCGGGCATGGAGAACGCCGACGCGCCCTACCAGTCGCAGTGGTACGCGCGCCGCATGCAGCGCATGCTCGGCTGGGACCGGCTCGAAGATGTGCTGGAGATGCTCTGGGAGATGCTGGCCCAGATGGGCATGGACCCCGAGACGCTGGCCCGCCTGCAGCAGCAGGTCGCGGAGAACCAGGAGGCGCTCGGCGAGCAGCTTGAGCAGTATGCGGGGCAGCAGATCCAGGACAACCGGGTTGACCAGTGGCGCGAGCGCCGGCAGACCGCTAACGACCTGATGGACCGCCCGTTCAGCTCGCTTGACGAGCACGAGCTGGAAGTCCTGCGCGACCAGGTGCGACGCCTCGCCGCGCGGCTGCGCAGCCGCGCCGCCCAGCGCCCGAAGCGCGGCCACCGGGGCAAGCTCGACGCCAAGGGGACGATCCGGGCCAATCTGAAGTACGGCGGCGTGCCCGTCGAGCTCAAGATGCGCCGCAAGCGCCGCAAGCCCAGGCTTGTGATGTTCCTCGACGTGAGCACGTCCATGCGGCCCGTCGCCGAGTTCTTTCTGC
>CAZDLX010000253.1:0-3870 GCA_964506005.1 uncultured Anaerolineae bacterium
GCCAGCCCCGTTACCCCATTCCCCCTTGACAGCGCGATCATCAGCCTTTATAATTCGCGAAGTTTTGCCAGATTGCCGGAAACCGGCACAGCGAGGAGCCACACGGATGGCGGGAAAGAGGCCCAGCACACAGAAAGAGAGGCCGCTCACGCGGGTGAGCCCGTCATTGGCTTTCGCCATTCATTGAGACCTCTGGAACATTCCAGGGGTCTTTTTTTGTGCCCGGACGGCGCGCCACACTCTGGCAGGACCCTATACGATGAGCATTTAGTCGAGGAGACAGGACGATGCAGCCCAACCCAGCACCCGCACGGCCCCTGCCAGCAGACAACGTGACCAACGGCCTGTACGGGCAGGACATTCTCTCCGTCAAGCAGTTTACACCCGCCATGCTGGACTACGTGTTCAGAGTTGCCGACGAGATGAACACGCTGGTCGAGCGCTTTGGCTCCGCCGACTTGCTGCAGGGCAAGATCATGGCTAACCTGTTCTACGAGCCCAGCACACGCACCAGCTCGTCCTTCATGGCGGCGATGCAGCGTCTCGGCGGGCAGGTCATCCCGATCAACGGCGTGACGTTCTCCTCCGTCAGCAAGGGCGAATCGCTGGCGGACACCGTCCGCACGCTGGAGTGCTACGCCGACGTGATCGTGCTGCGCCACCCTGAAGCCGGCTCGGTAGCGGAGGCCGCCCACTGGGCGAGCAAGCCGGTCATCAGTGCGGGCGACGGCGTGGGCGAGCACCCCACGCAGGCGCTGCTCGACGCCTACACCATCAGGCGCGAGCTCGGCCAGCTTGAGGGGCTGACCGTCGGCATGGTCGGCGACCTGCGTTTTGGCCGAACGGTGCACTCGCTGACCCGGCTGCTGCTCGACCGCGACGTGAAGTTCCGCTTCGTCTCGCCGCGCCTGCTGCGCATGCCCGAGGAGATCCGCGACGAAGTAAGCCAGGCCGGCGGCGAGTTTACCGAGCACGAGGACGTCGCGGAGGTCATCGGTGAGGTGGATGTACTGTACGTGACCCGCGTGCAGAAGGAGCGCTTTACCGACCTGACCGAGTACGAGAAGGTCAACGGCGCGTACACCATCACGCCGGAGCTGCTGCAGGAAGCCAAGGAAGAGATGGTCGTGATGCACCCGCTGCCGCGCGTCGGCGAGATCACCTACGAGGTTGACGAGGACCCGCGCGCCGCGTACTTCCGCCAGATGCAGAACGGCGTGTACATCCGCATGGCGCTACTGGCCGCGGTGCTGGGCAAGGCGTAGATACCCTCACCCCGCCCGCGCGGAATGCAAGCATTCTGCGCGGGCTGCCCCTCTCCCGGGCAGCTTGCTGCGCAAGCTTGGGAGAGGGGCGCCGGATCACCACCGCCTCTCATTGCGCAGCAATTTCCCCTCTCCCAGCGACCACAGGTCGCGACCGGGAGAGGGGCTAGGGGTGAGGGAAAGCAGCGAGCTGCCGACTGAGCAGCGGGCAAAGGTTCACCACTGCTATCCAGCACCACAAAGGAGCACACCATGCCAGCTTTCCGAGACAAACTCCAGGCCGCGCAGGCGCGCAGCGGCTCGTGGTTGTGCGTCGGGCTGGACCCTGACCCGGCGCGCGTGCCGGAGCTGCACGAGCTCAAGGGACCGGGGGGCTTGGCGGCCTTCTGCACCGCCATCGTCGAGGCCACAGCGGACGCGGTCAGCGCCTTCAAGCCGAACCTCGCCTTCTTTCTCGCGCACGGCGTGGAGGGGCTGCGCGCGCTGGAGCAGGTCAGGGCGGCGATCCCGGCGGACATCCCGGTGATCCTCGACGCCAAGTTCGGCGACATCGGCAATACGCAGCACCAGTACGGGCGCGCGGCCTTCGAGGCGCTCGGTGCGGACGCCGTCACGGTGAGCCCCTACGTGGGCGACGACGCGGTGCTGCCGCTCGCCGAGGCGTACCCCGGGCGCGGGCTGTTCGTGCTGGCCCGCACCAGCAACCCGGCAGCGGGCCGCTTTCAGGACCACCCCGGCGAGCCGCCGCACGTCTACGAGCAGGTGGCGAGCACGGTGCAGGCGTGGCAGCAGGCCCACCCGGCGAGCACGCTGGGGCTCGTCGTCGGCGCGACCTACGAAGCGGAGCTTGAGGCGCTGCGGGACCGCGCGCCCGAGCTGCCGTTCCTCATCCCCGGCGTCGGGGCACAGGGCGGCACGCCCGAAGCCGCCGTCGCCTACGGCCCGACCGCCGGCGGGCTCGGCCCGGTGATCAACGCCTCGCGCGGGGTTTTGTACGCCTCGCCGGGCGCGGACTTCGCCGACGCGGCGCGGCAGGCTGCGTTACAATTGAACGCGACCATCAACGAGCTGAGAGAACGGAGCGAGCAGCGTGCCAGCCAGCACAGCGGATAAAGAAGCCCTGATCGTCGCGCTCGACGAGATCGGCGCAGTGAAGCTGGGCGAGTTTACCCTGAAATCCGGCGAGACGTCGCCCATCTACCTCGACCTGCGGCTGCTCGTCAGCCGCCCGGACGTGCTGCGGCACGCCGCCCGCATGATGCGGGAGAAGGCCGCCGGGCTGGCGTTCGACCGGGCGGCGGGCATCCCGCTGGCGGGGCTGCCCATCGGCGTGGCGTTCAGCCTCGAAGCCGGCGTGCCGCTCATCTACCCGCGCCCGCAGGTCAAGGGCCACGGCACCGGGCGCAGCGTCGAGGGCGTGTACGAGCCCGGCGAGCGCGTGCTGCTCATCGACGACGTGATCTCGCGGGCCGACAGCAAGCTGGAGGCCATCGCGCAGCTCGAAGCCGTGCCGCTCGTCGTGCGCGACCTGCTTGTCATCGTTGACCGGCAGATGGGCGGCGCGGACCTGCTGGCTGAAGCCGGCTACACGCTGCACGCGCTGCTCACCCTGCAGGAGATCCTCGACACGCTCGCCGCGCTGGGGCGCATCACGCCCGAGCAGCATAAGTCCGTCATTAACTGGTTGGAGACGACCCGACATGGAAGCCATACTGCCTGACCTCACCGCCAAGCTCGGCCCGCTGACGCTGCAGACGCCGCTGATCCTCGCCTCGAGCCCGTGGGGCAGCGAGGGCGCGCGGCTGGCGCAGGGCACACTCGGCGCGCTGACCGCCAAGTCGGTCGGACCCGCGCCGAGGGAAGGCCACCCCGAGCCGACCATCCACGACTGGGGCGAGGGGCTGATCAACGCGGTGGGGCTGGCCAACCCCGGCGCGGAGGCCGCCGTCGAGGAGCTGCGCGCGCTCAAGGCCGAGCTCAAGCGGCAGGGCACCGTGCTGATCGTCAGCATCTTCGCCGACACCGCCGACCGCTACTACGATGTGGCGAGCACCATCGCGCAGGTCGAGCCGGAGATGGTCGAGGTCAACATCTCCTGCCCGAACGTCGAGGCGGAGTTCGGCACGCCGTTCGCGACGCAGTGCGAGCCGGCCGCCGCCGCGACCGCCGCGACCCGCGCCGCGCTGTCGTGCCCGCTGAGCGTCAAGCTCGCGCCGAACGTGGCAAACATCGTGCCCATCGCCGAAGCGGTGCTCGAAGCCGGGGCGGACATGCTGACCGTCTCGAACACGATGCCCGGTATGGTGATTGATATTGAGACACGGCAGCCCGTGCTGAGCAACCGCACCGGCGGGGTCTCCGGCGCGGCGCTGCGGCCCATCGCGGTGCGGATGGTCTACGAGCTGTACGAAGCGTTCGGCGCGGACGTGCCGGTCATCGGCACCGGCGGCGTGATGCGCGGACAGGATGCCGTCGAGATGATCATGGCGGGGGCGTCGGCGGTGGGCCTGGCGACCGTGGCGCACCGGCATGGGGCGGCGGGGCTGCGCCGCGTGCTCACCGAGCTCGACGAGTGGATGAGCGCCCACGGCGTCGAGACGCTGGA
>CAZDLX010000254.1:0-3824 GCA_964506005.1 uncultured Anaerolineae bacterium
TGGCCAATGCCCAGCCCGTCCTCGTCCATCAGACGCCGGACCGCTTCGAGCACGTTGTCGTAGTTGTGGAACGGCTCGCCCATGCCCATCATCACCACGTTGCTGAGCCGCTCGCCCTGCGCTTCGAGCACCCTCGCCACGACGAGCGCCTGCTCGACGATCTCGCCAGCGGTCAGGTGCCGGGCGAAGCCCATCTGCCCGGTCGCGCAGAACACGCAGCCCATCGCGCAGCCCGCCTGCGACGAGATGCAGGCCGTGCGGCGCACCCCCTCGTAGCGCATCAGCACCGCCTCGATCACCTGGCCGTCGGGCAGGCGCAGCGCGTACTTGCGCGTCTCGCCGTCGGCGGAGCGCACCTCGCGCACCGTCTCCAGCGCGCCGAGCCGGGTCCGCTCCGCGAGGTCGGCGCGGAGCGCGGCGGGCAGCGGGTGCATCTCGTCGTAGGTGGTGGCCTTGTGGCGGTACAGCCACGTCCAGAGCTGGTCGGCACGGTAGCGCGGGTAGCCCCACGACTCGACGAGCGCGGTCAGCGCCTCGCGCGAGAGATCGTAGACGTTCGGCCTGCCGGCGCGGGCGGGGTCAGTCCTCATAACTCTCCAGTTCTTCGGCCAGCTCCTTGATGCTGGGGAACACGTAGTCGGGCGCGTAGTCCCGCTCGGCGATCATCTCGCGCGTCGAGGCCCCGGTCAGCACCAGGATGCTGCCGATGCCCGCCCGCACCGCGCCGAGGATGTCCGTCTCCAGGCGGTCGCCGAGCATGAAGGTCGTCTCTTTGCGGGCGTCGAAGTGCGCCATCGCCGCCTCGAAGATCGCCGGCTCGGGCTTGCCGAGGATGACCGGCTGCACGTCGGTCGCCGCCGCGACCGCCGCCTGCATCGTGCCCGCGCCCGGCGAGAGCCCGGCGGGCGTGGGGATGGTCCTGTCGGGGTTGGTGCCGATGAAGGCCGCGCCATTCCGGATCAGGTGCGCGGCGACGTCGAGCTTGGCGTAGGTGAGCTGGCGGTCCATCGCGACGACGACCGCCGCGATGGGCTTGTCGGGCATCTGCTCGCCGCTGAACACGTCGAAGCCCGCCCCGCGCAGCGCCTCCGCCAGGCCGGTCTCGCCGACGATGAACATGCCCGTGCCCGGCTCGAAGCGCTCGCGCAGGTAGGCCGCCGCGACCGTCGTGCTGGTGTAGACGTTCTGGATGCCGGCCTTGATGCCGAAGCCGTTGAGCTTCTCGACGTAGTGGGCCGCGGTGCGCGTGGCGTTGTTGGTCAGGAGCGCCCAGTCGATGCCGCGCCGGTCGAGCACGCGGAAGAGCGGGTTCAGGCCGGGCACCGGCTCGTCGTCATGCCACAGCACGCCGTCGCCGTCGATAAGAAGGGTCTGCATGGAGCGGAGGTTTGCCATGTCGGGTTGGGTCGCCTTTCGAGTGCGTTATCAGGTTCCGGGTATATGCCGCCTTCGATTATACCACGCGGGGCAGGGCGGCTCCGCGAGTAGGGCCAATGAACACAAAAGCGGCTGACCTCCCCTCAGGTGTACAGGTTCAATATTCTGGTTACTTAACAAGGTCTCGAACCGGATGCAGAGGGCTACGTTCGCCTCTCCATTGCCGAGTTCGGCTCGAGTAACTAGCACCATTGGTTACACTGGACTTTGTCCATTTGGTTCACGATGAGCGGTTAACAGGTATGATGGACATAGCCCATGACAAGCCCTTGAGGTGCGAGGGCCTTATCCGTGAGAGGTGCGTGCAGAGACATGAGCTCGATGCGTTTCCCAAGCCGAGGGCGATTGACAGACAGCCCCAGGCGGGCAAGGTAATTGGTGAACTCACTATCGCTATACAGAGTTCACGAATTAGCCGAAGAAGCTCAAATCCCTGCGTAGCTACCCTGCACTCTCTTTCGAAAAATAGACAAAGTCCAGTTACATAAATTGCGAAAGAACCAGATCCTGGAGCAGGCCACTTCTGTTAGGTTGAATGGACTCAGTCGGAGCCATCACGACTGGATGTCCAGGACATATAGTGCGGCGTGATATTCACCGGGAATGTTGCCCAAGGCGATTAGCCTGCGCCCATCCAGTGACCATGCTACGGGGTCGAGAACATATTCCTTTGTCTCCCATTCAGTGAGCAGATCTCCTTCAGGAAAGGAATACACCGAAAGCATGTTTGGGGCGCCAAAGACGTAGCCATGATCAGCCATCGCGAGTAGCCGTCCATCCGGTGAGAACACCGCCCCAGCAGCGCCTTCAGCGACAAGCCGGGCGCTGCTGCCCGTCGGATCGGCAGGTCGCGCGTACAATGCGTGGCTCTCGTAGAAGATACCTGAGCCGGGCGCAGCGTGTTGAGGACGGCTGTCAAGGAGCAGCCACTCGCCGTCGGGTGAAAATCCGCCCAGATACACATGCTGGTACCCGGTATCCTCCACTTCTCCAGTCTCTGAATGATAGATCTGGACGTTGGGAAAACGAACTTCTTCCCCTCGGGGAATGAGCAACACGTGGAAGTCATCAGAGGCATCGGCTGCTCGGGCCTTTGCATGGAAGGAGAGTTCCGGAGTGTATTCGTACGGGGACTGGAAATACTCCGGCATCACCTCGTGGACCTGGTGTGCCTCTAAATCGATCAGCAATGGGCCATGGTCAAGCGTCTGGTAGATCAGGTACAACGAGTCGGTGATCCATTCCCCTCCCGGCAAAGGGTTACCCACACCGGGCACGCTGACGTAGTCCACCGTCATAACGACAGTTCCCGTTGTGACTTCGGTGAACACCACCTCGATCTGCGACGGCTCTCCTTCTCCTGCCCTAGCTTCCGCATGGTAGTTACCGTCCAGCGATAAGGCACCCTCCATTGCTTCAGACGAGGTCCCCGATGCCGAGGTCAGAGCCATCTCTTCCGTTGCGCAGGGTTGGCCCTCGTAACGTGCGCCATCATAAGAGACGATTGCCCGGCTCTCCTCCCATTCGACGCCGGTAAGACTCATATACGCCTCAAACTGTGGATAGCCGCACTGCATATGCATCTCAATGTTGTAGAAGTGCAACTCACCAGGAGATGATAGTTCAGCAGCACCGCCTTCCTCTGTGCCCTTGGTCGCAATCCAAAAGACTATCCATGCCCCGTCGGGTTCGAGGCCCAGGAACTTGATGATCGTCCCGGTAGCTATTGGAGGATCAATCGCAATTGAAGACGAACTCGCTGTCGCTAGTCTTGAGGTCGTTGGAGACGCTACTGTGCCATCTTGATTAACCTGTGGCACAGGCAGGTCGATCATCCTGTCGAGACACCCTTCCAAAGCGATTAGGAGAAGGATTGTGAGTGCCGCTATCTGACAATGTGCGTTTTTCATGGACCGATAGCCTCTTATCACTAATCGCCGCTTGATTAAAATTGATTTAACACGTGTACCGGCACAAGCAAAGATGGGAGTCTATTCTACATTTCCTGGCTTCTACCACCAGCGGGCGGGTGAGCTTCACTGTGGACAGGCTGATAGGTCCGGTACCGTCCATCGGTACATTTGAGATGTCGTATACACTCCAACCCCACACCCCCGTGGTATACGGTAGCCCGAGCTGTCACATTCAGTATGTACATGGATACCATCGTAACATGCACAGTTGCAATCTTGACTTCCCAGCCTGCCTAGAGTTCGACTGTTGGGTGAGTTGTAGACACCATTTGCGATTCGATTTGTTAGATGCCCGTAAAAGAGTGTCGCGATTAGCGCGCTCTGAGCATCGTAATTGCAGTACAATTCAATCTTGACGCCCTCATTGACCCATTCAAAACCAGCAGGTGGTGAAGTCGCGCAGAGATTACCAAG
>CAZDLX010000255.1:0-3811 GCA_964506005.1 uncultured Anaerolineae bacterium
CCCTGCAAGGGGGAGATGCCGGGCGTAGCCCAGCAGAGGGGGTGGCCGGTTGGTCATCAGGCCATCGTATCAGTTGACCCGCCCCTACCATCGACTTGCGCCTCCCCTGTGGGAAACTGCCGACCGCTGGTATACTCGCCTGCAGCGCACGACCACCGATCCGCTTGCTGGGACAGATGACTGAGAGAATAGCCGACGTGTCACACCAACCCGGAATGCTGGCCGAGCTGGGAGAGGACAGTCTCGTCGAACTCGCCAAGACGGACAGCACCGCCTTTGGCGAGCTCTACAACCGCTACGTAGACAAAATCTACAGCTACGTGTACTACCGCACCAGCAACCGCCAGGACGCCGAAGACCTCACGGCGCGGGTGTTCCACCGGGCGCTCCAGCACATCCACAAATATGAGAATCGCGGCCTGCCGTTCTCGGCGTGGCTGTACCGCATCGCGCACAACCTCGTCGCCAACTACCACCGCGACCACCGCCGCAAGAAGCTCGTCCCGCTCGACAGCCTGGTATTGAGCAGCTTCCGCCGCGACGCGCCGGAGAGCGTCGCCGAGCGCGTTGACGAAGCCGAGCGGCTCCTGCTGGCCATTCGCGCGCTGCCTGACGAGCGCCAGCAGCTTCTGATCCTCAAGTTTGTGGACCGCCTGCCCAACGCCGAGATCGGCGAGATCATGGGGCGCAGCGAGGGCGCGATCAAGTCCCTGTACCACCGCACGCTCGTCTCCCTGCGCGAGGAGATCCAGCGGCTCGACGAGGAGCCACCCGTCGAAAGGCGAGGGCTGTTCAAGCGCAGGCACGGATAACGCCAATTCGCCGTGCAACTTTGTGGCAGATACGGTGTTTGATAGGTCGTATACCGCAACGACGGTGAAGGGCCGGACGCGACAGGTTTAGAAGGCAACTTATGAGCGAGATGACTCACCAGATGATGACCGATGAGCAGTTGGGTGAACTGCTCGACCGCTACACAGAACTTCTTTTCGCAGGCGAGGACGAACCGGCTGCCCGCATGGTCGAACGCACGCCGGGCTATTCGATGCTGGGCGTGCTGCTTGGGCTGGTGCGGCAGCTCGTGCGGGTGCTGACCCCCGTACGGCCTTCGGCGGCCTTTGTGGACGGCCTGCGTGCCGACCTCGAACGCGAGCAGGCGCGGCGGCAGCGCACGTCGGCGCGCTGGAAGCGGCTGCGCAACGGCGCGTGGAACGCCTCGACCATCATCGGCGCGATCGTTTCCGTCGTGGCGCTGGTGGCGCTGCTCGTGCGGATCGTCGGGTCCATCGTGATGCTGGTCACGCTGATCACGCGGCGCCGCCGGGCGGAAGCCGCGATCTAGCCCGTCACCACCATTGTGAGTAACGCAGGGCGGCGCAAGCCGCCCTTTTGTGTCACTGCGCCTGTCAGTGTGATTTTCACAAGATTTTCACACTTTCCTATTGACTCCGCAGAACGCTTGGTCGTATGATGGTTACAGTGACATAACGGTCTGCTCCCTTGGCCGGGAACTGCACCCAGCACAACCTGACCCACTGAATCGAACCCGTCTCCTAATCTCCTTCTTCAACTCGGCTGGCTGTCGCGTAGTGATGCTGGTAACTCCGTAGTGGTTGTCGTAGCTCTCCTGTGTTGTTGGTCCTTCAACCTGTCAACCACCATCTCAGGATGGTTGAAAAGAGCCCATTCGGCCGGGCATCAGGTGGCGGAACACCTTTGCACCCTCCAGGATGCAGAGACGCCTGGCCGCTAGTCCCAAAGGAGGCACTATCGGGCGAGGCTGGTCGTTGCGATGCTGTACTTCCACGTCTTCTTTAAATCTGTTGCACGACACACAATCCTTGGAGGGATTAAAATACTATGAAGCGCATTGCTCTTGCTCTGGTTGTTGCTGCAGTTCTGTTCGGTGCCGTGTACGCCTCGGCGGCGGCGCTCAATGTCGAAGGTACGATCCAAGCTGGAGTTGACGCTGATCTCACGTGCGACCCAGACGGCGTCTATGTTGACGGCTGGGGCTATGAGAACAACGACATGACCGTTCGCTATGTGCGCATCGGCGGCATCAACGGTGCATGCATGGGCAAGGAAATGGTCGTCGGTCTCTGGGGGAGCGGCGAGATTCAGACCAAGACCGTGGCGATCACTGGCGTCACGCAGCGAGTAGATTTCACCTCTCCTTACCCGCTGGCTGCTGACATCCTTGAGCTTCGCGTCGCGATTTCCGACTAGACTCCATTCACAGCCCGTCACTCCTGGCCCGGACTCGGGCCAGGGGTGACTCTTGCTCGTCCAGTAGTCGGCAAGTGGCTGACTGCACCCCGCCAGAATCGACCAAGAGCACGGCAAGTAACTGAGGGCACTATGGTACGCCGCTACTTCTCAACTCTCATTACCGTTCTACTGCTTTCCGGCTGGTTTATCTGGCTTCGTCCGATTGTGCTGGGCGGCCCCGCTTCTTACATCATTGTTTCCGGTTTCAGCATGGAACCGACCTATTACTCTAGAGACCTCGTTGTGCTTCAAAAGCAAGACCACTACGAAATCGGTGATGTGGTTGCGTTTCGTACTGAGGGAGGCAACGTCATCCATCGGGTCATCGACGTAACCTCGGACGGATATAAGCTCCAAGGTGATAACAAGGATTACCCCGATCCCTGGTCACCAACAGATGAAGAGATCTTGGGTAAGGCGTGGCTGCATTTGCCGGGGGCAGGGCGCTGGCTACTGTCCCTCAAACAACCAATGACGCTGGCCCTGTTTATCGCGGCAGTCACGTTCGTCATCCTGGGTTTCGGCGGTAGCGGCTCGGCGAAGCGGGCGAGCACGGGGAACGTGCCGCCGCTCATGCCCATGTGGCGGGTTCGGCACCGCGTGGGGCCCTCGGGGCAGGTGCCCCCACGTGACTCAACTCAAGCAAACGCGAAGTAAAGGTCGCGATCTCTCATGAAACGCGCAGTTATTCTCGGGCTGGCCCTCACGGTGCTCGTCGCAGCCGTCGTGAGCTCTGCGGCGGGCCTGCACGTCGACGGCGGCGTGCTCCAGGCGTTCGCGCTCTCCGGCGACGAGCTCAACCTGCCCGAGGTCACGATGCGCCTGCAGCGGGTGGCCAACCCGCTGGATTACGGCTTCCACGGGCTGGGCGCCGAGTGCATTGAGGGCGCGCCAGTGCTGTGGGCCAGCATCGGCAGCAGCGGCGCGACGAGCGGCGAGCTGGCCGTATTCGAGCTGTGGCACCTGCCGCCCGGCGCGCCCGAAGACGCCGCACCCGAGCGCGTGATGCAGCAGGAGATCGGGCTGCCAGAGCCGAAGGCTGACGCACGGTTCCAGATGGAGCCGCCGCGCGGCGCGGGCACGTACCAGTTCAGGCTGGTGTTCGTGTACGACGAGACGCTTGAGGCGGTGCCGGCTGAAAAGCAGGCCCCGTTCGCCCGGCAGGAGGGCTTCCTGCCGGTTGTGACCGTCGATCTCTGGTCGAGCGAGATTGTGGTAGACGAGCTGATCTGCGCGACGCCCACTCCGACGGCGACCGCCACGCCCACGCTGCTGCCGACCGGCACCGAGACGCCGACGCCCACCGGCACGCTCACGCCAACGCCCGCGACCGATCCCGGCGGACCACCGGAGCAGAGCGATCCGCCGCCTCCGCGCGACGCCGCGCCGGTGAGCCCGCCGGTCGAGGGGCCCGCCCCGACGCCCACACTGCCGCCGACCGCGGTGCAAACCCTCGCCCCAACCTTGGAGCCGACGCCGGTTCCGCCCACCGAGGTCCCCGCGGCCCCTCCGACGCAGGCCCCAACGGAGCCTCCCACCG
>CAZDLX010000256.1:0-3800 GCA_964506005.1 uncultured Anaerolineae bacterium
TCAGGATGCCCAGCCGGTAGATGCCCGTCGGGTGGAACTGGAAGAACTCCATGTCTTCCAGCGGGATGCCGCGCCGGAACACGACGGCGGTGCCGTCGCCCGTCAGCGTGAACGCGTTGGACGTGATCTGCCAGACCTTGCCCCAGCCACCCGTGGCGAACAGGATCGACTTGGCCTGGAAGACGTGCAGCTCGCCCGTGGCGATATCCACCGCGATGACGCCCGCCGGGCGGCCCTCGTTCATGATCAGGTCAACGACGTGGAATTCGTCGAAGAAGTTCACGTCGTTCTTGATGCACTGCTGGTACAGCGTCTGCAGGATCATATGGCCGGTGCGGTCGGCGGCGTGGCAGGCCCGCCGCACGGGCTGCTGCGTCTCGTTGTTGGTGTGGCCGCCAAACCGGCGCTGCGAGATGCGCCCATCCTCGGTGCGGTCGAACGGCAGGCCCATGTGTTCCAGCTCGATCACCGTGTCGATGGCCTCTTTACACAGCACGTCCACGGCGTCCTGGTCGGCCAGGTAGTCAGAGCCTTTCACCGTGTCGAAGGCATGCCACTCCCAGTGGTCTTCCTCGTGGTTGCCGAGCGCCGCGCCGATGCCGCCCTGCGCCGCGCCCGTGTGCGAGCGGGTGGGGTAGAGCTTGCTGATGACGGCAGTCTTAACCTCGCGGGAGGCGTAGAGAGCCGCCATCAGGCCGGCGCCGCCGGCGCCGACGATGACTGCGTCAAATTGATGCGTTTGCATGGCGTGTGAGTCGCTTCCTAGCCGGGCAGCTCGAACGGCGCGCCGATCAGCGCGATGCTGCCGAGTGCCAGAATGGCGATGAGCAGGACCGCGAGAATGATGGTCAGCGCCCGGTTGAGCCGCGGGTTATGAACATAATCGTTGACGACGTACAGCGCGCCCCGGTAGCCATGCAGGCCGGCAAACCAGAGCAGAAAGGCATCGTAGAGGCGCCAGCCCAGCAGCGACCAGCGTGTCTCGATGACCCACTGGTAGTTGATCTCCGCCACGCTGGTGATGAGATGTACGATAGCCAGGTGGATGAACGCCAGCGGGATCAGCAGCACGCCCGACCAGCGCATGAAGCGCCACCAGAACGTGGCGGAGCGGTTGGTGGCACGGGCCGCTGTGGTACGGCGGGTGAAATCGTGTGCGGTCGTCTTCGGTACCGTCATCTCAGCCCCCTATGCCGTCACAAGGTGGCGGATCATGATGAACGCGGCTGGAAGGTACAGCAGTGCCGTGAGCGCGAACACGCCGAGCGCCATCTGCTGCTCGTAGTGCCACAGCCGCGGCTGCCAGTCCATCAGCGCCACGCGCAGCCCGTTCACGCCGTGGTAGATCACGGCGGCGACGAGCAGCAGCTCCCCGACGAAGAAGACAGGGTGCCTGTACAGCGCAATGGCGTGCTCGTAGCCTTCCGGCCAGAAGTAAACCCACGAAGTATCAACGACGTGCAGCGTAAAAAAGAGCAGCGTCCCCAGGCCGGCCAGGCGATGGCCGATCCAGGCGAGCTGCCCTACCGCCCCACGATACCTGAACAGATCGCGGACGGTCGTGACCAGGGTTGACATACAGCCCTTCCCTTTCTGTCTGCAACACCATGGGCCTAATCAAGTTGGGGAACATTTGAATAGAACGGTTATCGGATTTGTCAGGATTCTACCCCTATGTGAAGAAGCCCGCAATGTTGCGGGCTCCGGGGTTTTGAGCGGGTTGTCTGGTGAGGCGTTTAGCGGGTCCAGGTGCGGCGCTTGTCGACGAAGCCCCAGCCCTCGTGCTCGTGGAACTGCACGGTATACACCCACCCCTGCCCGTTGAGCGGGCCGAAGCGGCAGTCGAAGCTCACCTCGCCGTATTCATCATAGGGCAGATCTTCGGGGTAATTAATCGTAATCGAGCTGGCGCGCACTGGCGTGGGCTCTTCGCGGCTGCTGCGCCAGCGCGGGTGCGGCAGCGCCTTCTGCTGGACGAGTGCCGGCCCGTCCCAGGAGTACTCCCAGCGCCCGACGAGCTCCGCCTCGTTGCTGCGCGGGTCGGGCGGGGTGGTGCCCGTATACCGGCGCACCAGAATAATGCATCGTTCGGGCACCCGGCCCTCGCTCAAAAACTGGTCGAGGATCAGGTTCTCAATGCCGATTCGCACGATGAGGAATTGGAGCAGGTCGCCGTCGCCCGCCTGAAGTTGCCGGTGCGACCAGTACAGCGGGTGCAGGCGGTTGGGGGGCGGCTCGGGGTAATCGTCGGGCGGGTTGGTGAACTGCTCGGCGCGCTCGTCCATCAAGCCCAGGCCCCACTGGGCGGCGTCCCGCACGCGGGGGTCGTCGTCTTCGCACAGCTCGTCAAGCGTCAGGCGCTCCGTCTCCGAGCCGATCACGCCCAGCGCCCGCGTTGCCACGACTCGCAGCGGCGGCTCCTCCAGCATGTCGAGAATCTCCGGCAGCACGAGCAGCCGCCCGGTATTGGCCAGCGCCATGATGCTCTCGCCCAGCACGCGCTCGACGAGCGCCCGGGTATGGGAGGATTTCTGCCGGCGCTCCTCGTATACCCGCTCCCGCGCCTCGTCCACAACCTCCTGAAGCGCGTCGATGGCCAGCTCGTTGGGATAAGCGTTGAGCAGCCGTACCGCGACGAGCCGCTGCTCCCAATCTTCGGCAGAGAGGTAAGGGGTGAGCGCTTCCGTCAGGCTGTAGCGCTCCATCGGGAGGTATTTGTTGGCCAGAACGCGCAGCGCGTCCAACCCGGCGGCGCTCTGAACCTCCGGCTGGTCGCGCAGGTAATCAATTACTGCGTCCAGCGCCTCCGCCTCGCCCACGGCGGAGAGCCGTTCCAGCGCGCGTTCCTGCTCGCCCTGCGTGCCGTGCCACAAATAATAAAGGAGTTCTGCTTGCGTGCGGTCGTCTGGACCTGGTTGGGTAGACATAGCCCTTGTATCTCCCGCAATGGGAACCAGAGGCCTCGCGAGGCCGGGCTTACACTCTGTCCATGTTTTCGATGATCGTGGTAGCAAACTCAGACGTCTTGACTTCGCGGGCGCCTTCCATCTGCCGTGCAAAGTCGTACGTCACAATTTTCTGGGCGATTGTGGCTTCGTAGGCCCGTGTGATGAGCTCCGCGGCTTCCCACCATCGCATATATTCTAACATCATTACGCCGGAGAATAGCAAAGAGCCGGGATTCACCTTATCTTGGTCCGCGTACTTGGGCGCGGTGCCGTGCGTGGCTTCGAAGAGGGCGACGTCATCGCCGATGTTGGCGCCGGGTGCGATGCCTACCCCGCCGACTTCGGCAGCGGCGGCATCGGACAGGTAATCGCCGTTGAGGTTGGGGGTCGCAATGACGCTGTGCTCCGTCGGGCGCAGCAGCATATGCTGGAACATGATGTCAGCGATGCGGTCCTTAACCACGATCTTGCCGTCGGGCTGCTGGCCATCGTACCGGGACCACAGCTCGTCTTCGGTGATAGTGTAGTCGCCGAACTCCTGGGCGGCAACCTCGTAGCCCCAGTTGCGGAAGGCGCCCTCCGTAAATTTCTGGATGTTGCCCTTGTGTACCAGCGTCACGCTCTTGCGCCCGCGCTCGATGGCGTAGCGGATGGCCTGCCGGACGAGGCGCTTGGAGCCGAACTCGCTGATGGGCTTGATGCCGATCCCCGCGCCCTCGAAGAAGTCCGCGCCCATCTCCTCGCGCAGGAAGCGGGCGACCTTCGCGTTTTCCGGCGTGCCCGCCTCATACTCGATACCGGCGTACACGTCCTCGGTGTTCTCGCGGAAGATCACGAAGTCGATCTTCTCCG
>CAZDLX010000257.1:0-1852 GCA_964506005.1 uncultured Anaerolineae bacterium
GTACAGCGGGTCGTCGGCGTCCATCACCTCAGTGTCGCAGCAGCCGTTGGCGACGGGCAGCTTGGCCAGCTCGTGGTACCAGAAGTCCCGCCCGATCTCCATGTTGACGTCTTCGCCGGTGTGCTGGACGACGATCACCGCCTCGACGATGGGGGAGCGCGCCACCGCCTCGTCGGCGGTCTGCTTCAGCGGCACGATCTTGCCGCGCATATAACCGCCGTCCGCCGTGACGAGCACCTTGCTCTGCGCGTCCTCGATGCGGTCAGCCAGCGCCTCGACGCTGAACCCGCCGTACACGACGGAGTGGATCGCGCCGAGCTTGGCGCAGGCCAGCATGGCGATGGCCAGCTCGGGGATGCGCCCCATGTAGATGGTGACGCGGTCGCCCTTGCTGACGCCCATGCTGCGCAGCACGTTCGAGAAGCGGTTGACCTCCTGCGCCAGCCGGAAGTAGGAGAAAGTGCGGTGCTCGCCTTTCTCGCCCTCCCAGATCAGCGCGATCTTGTTCTTGCGCCACGTCGTGAGGTGGCGGTCGATGGCATTGTGGACGATGTTCGTCTTGGCCCCCACAAACCAGCGATAAAAGGGTGCTTCGCTGTCGTCGAGTGCCTGTTCCCACGGCTCGTACCAGTCCACCAGTTCCCGGGCGCGCGCCTCCCAGAAGGCGACGGGGTCCTGCTCGGCCTGCTGGCGCAGCTCTTCATAGGCCTCCGGGGAAACCAGCGCCTGGCCGGTCACGTCCTCGGACGGCGGGTATACCTCGTGCTCTGACTGGATGATGTCCTGCGTCCGCTTGCGGTCTACCTCAGTTGCCATCGTGGTTGCCTCCAGCACACTACGCCCGCCGGGTCGGTGAAGCTCGGATGTCGGAGAAGTCCGGGGGAAAACGATAATCAAGACCATTATAGGATAGATTCTGCGAGTTGGGAATTCAACAGGGCGGGCCATGCTGCCGGGGTATGAAAGCCAGATTCGATGCCGTTAGAATGGTGAGTGGGGCAAGCCAGGGGGCCCGCCAGGTATTACGGCCATTCATTGAGGGGAGTTCATTCATGGCAAAGAAGGGATCGAAGGGCAGCGGCAAGCGCATACCCAGAGTCAAGATCAACCTGGACGTGTCAGCGGAGCAGCGTGAAGAGCTGCTCGAAACGCTGAAAGCGCGGTTTGATGACAACAAGAGCCGCCACAAAGGGCTTGACTGGTCTGACGTCCTGGCAAGGCTGGAAGCCCGGCCCGAAAAACTGGCGTCGCTGAATGCGATGGAAAGCACCGGCGGCGAGCCGGACGTGGTCGGTTATGACAAGAAGACGGGCGAGTATATCTTCTACGACTGCTCGGCGGAGACTCCGGACGGGCGCAAGAACATCTGTTACGACGCCGAGGGGCAGCGGGAGCGAGAGAAGAAAGGCGTGCACCCGGCGGGCAACGCCGTTGACATCGCCGCCGACATGGGCATCGAGCTCCTGACCGAAGAGCAGTATCGCGAGCTGCAGGAGCTCGGGGAGTTCGACACCAGAACCTCAAGCTGGATCAAGACACTCCCTGAGATCAGGGAGCTGGGCGGCGCGCTCTTCGCCGACCGCCGCTACGACCACGTCTTCGTGTATCACAACAGCGCGCCGACCTTCTACTCCTCCAGGGGTTTCCGCGGCGCGCTGCGGGTCTAAACCAGTATTTTTGAACGCCTACAAAATAACAGTCAACTTGCAGTAGGGGCGGGTCTGTAGGGGCGGGTCTCAGACCCGCCCCTACCTATGCAAGCAGACCGGCTATTCTGTAAAGGTTCCACAGCGCGCAATCATCACGGTGCCGGTTCCCCCTCTCCCGCCGGGAGAGGGGGCAGGGGGTGAGG
>CAZDLX010000257.1:1862-3762 GCA_964506005.1 uncultured Anaerolineae bacterium
CTGCCCCCCCCCCCCCCCGCCCGGGGGGGGGCGCCCCCCCCGGCGGGGGGGGGGGGGGGGGGGGGGGGGGCCCCCCCGCCCCTACGCCGTCTCCGCCAGCGACTCGCCCATCGTCTCGCGGCCCAGCACGAGCACCGTCAGCCCGCCGACGAGGAACGCCGCCGCGTACAGCGCCAGCGCGGCGACAAGCGACACCGGCAGCAGCAGTCCGCCGAGCGTCGGGGCGATGGCCCCGGCGATGCGCGTCATGCCACTGGCCGCGCCCATGCCTGTCGCGCGGAACTCGGTGGGGTACAGCTCCGGCGTGTAAGCGTACAGCACGCCCCACGCTCCGAGCGTAAAGAACGACATCAGCGAGGCGGCGGCGACGATCCACGTCAGCCCGTTCACGACGGCGAACAGCAGCGTGAAGACGCCGCTCATGGCGAGGTAGGAGGCCAGCGTCCACTTGCGCCCCCACTTCTCGACGAGGTAGGCGGCGGAGAAGTAGCCGGGGAGCTGGGCCAGCGCCAGAATAAACGTATTCTGGTAGGTTCGCAGGAAGTCGAAGCCGCGCTGCACGAAGATGTTCGGCAGCCAGATCAGCGTGCCGTAGTAGCCGAGCGAGATCGTAAACCAGGCTACCCACAGCATGGCCGTCTGCCGCGCGAATGCGGGGCTCCACAGGGCGCGGGTCGTCTGGCGGGTGCTGCGCGGCACGGCGTGCAGCCGGGGCAGGTCCACGGCGACGCCGTTGACCTGCGCGACCTGTTCCAGTACGGCGTGCGCCTCGTCCTCGCGCCCGTCGAGGGCCAGGTAGCGCGGCGACTCGGGGATGTGCCGCCGGATCAGGAAGATGATCAGCCCCGGCACAGCCGAGACAGCCAGCAGCCAGCGCCACCCCAGCCGCGGAATGAGCAGCCAGGCCAGCCCCGCGGCGACGATTGTGCCCACCGCCCAGAAGCTCTCCAGCAGCACCAGCCAGCGGCCCCGCTGCTCGCGGGGGAGGTACTCGGAGAATATCGCGTAGTCCACCGGCAGCGTCCCGCCGACGCCGAAGCCGGTGATGGCGCGCAGCCCGACGAGCCACGGGAAGCTCGGCGCGAGTGCGGAGAGGAATCCGAACACGGAGTCGACCAGCACGGTGAGCTGGAAGCCGAGCTTGCGGCCCACGCGGTCGGCAATCGTGCCCCAGAACCACGCGCCGAGCAGCATCCCGACGAAGATCGCGGTGCCGAGCACGCCAGCCTGCGCGCTGGTGATGCCCCACTCCGCGATCACCTGCGGGATGACGAAGGCGATGATGATGACCTCCATCGCGTCCGCAGCCCAGCCCAGGCCGCAGATGAACAGCAGCCGGTACTGAAAGCGGCCGATGCCGATCTGGTCGATAGCCTCGTCTATTGTGATCGTGGCACGCGGGTACGCTGTGGCAGCGTCCATATTTCCCCCTCACTTGGCGTCTCGAATGGTACGGTTTGCGGACCGCCCTACAACAATGCTAGCGCGACGCCGATCAGGCTCGCCAGGATGCCGATCAGCCAGAAGCGCTGCACGATCTGCGTTTCACTCCAGCCGCCCAGCTCGAAATGGTGGTGCAGCGGCGTTCGCCGGAACAGCCGGCGATCCTCCCCGAGCAGGCGGCGGCTCAGCTTCGCCGAGAGCACCTGCAGCATCACCGAGGCGGTCTCGGCAACCGGGATGATGGCGATGATAGGCAGGATCAGCCACTGCCCGGTCATCAGCGCGACAGTGCCGAGCGTCGCGCCGAGCGCCAGCGAGCCGGTGTCGCCCATGAAGAGCTGGGCCGGGTGCGCGTTAAACCACAGAAAGGCAAAGCAGGCGCCGACCATGACGAAGGCGAACTGCACGAGGTAGATCTGCCCCTGAAGCTGCGCGATGATGCCGTACGCGGCGAAGC
>CAZDLX010000258.1:0-3750 GCA_964506005.1 uncultured Anaerolineae bacterium
ACCCGGTAGCCCGTCACCTGCGAGGTCACCAGCAGCCGCCCGGTCGCCTTGACGCCGTCCCCCACCACCGCCGACTCGTGCTCCTCCTCGACCTTCACGCTGGTCGTGCCAGAGGCGTCGGTGTAGTAGTCCACCGCCGTCTGCTTGGCGACCGCCAGCCCCTGCTCCCAGTCCAGCCGTTCGATCAGGTACTGCGCCCCTTCGTGTAGGTAGACCGCCCCCTCGTACACCATGACCGGCGCGGTGTCGCGGTCCACCTCCCCGATAACCTCCGGTACGTCGCCGGTGTGGTCCTGGATGATGATCGTGTCCAGCGTGCTCGTCCGCAGCCCGAACTCCGCCGCCGGGTATGTGTCCGACACCCAGCGATAGCTGTTCTGGCTGGCGTGGACCTCGCCCGCCTCCGCCAGCAGGTCGAGCACCGCCGTCGCGTCCTGAAACTCGCCGAACGGCTCGCCCGCCACAAACGGCAGCTCGTAGGCCGCGCAGCGCAGGTGGTTCACCATAATCACGAGGTTGTCAGCGTTGAGCAGCGCGTGCTCGGGCGGCTGCTCGAACACGAAGCGGGGATGTGTCACGACGTACTGGTCGAGCGGCGCACCGCTCGCGACCATCACCCCGACGGACACGTCCGCCCGCCGCCCCGCACGCCCGAACTGCTGCCACGTGCTGGCGATGGTGCCGGGGTAGCCCGCCAGAACCGCCGCCCCCAGCGCGCCGATGTCCACACCGAGCTCCAGCGCGTTCGTCGCCACGACGCCGTGCACCGAGCCGTCGCGCAGCCCGTGCTCGATCTCGCGGCGCTCCAGCGGCAGGTAGCCGCCCCGGTAGCCGCGCACCACCCCGCGCGGGATGCCCGCCATCTCGACCTCGTCGCGCAGGTAGCCGAGCAGCACCTCGGTCGTCAGCCGCGCCCGCGCGAACACGATGGTCTGCGTGCCTGCTGCCAGAAAGCGCCCCGCGATGCGCCGCGTCTCCAGCGTGTAGCTCCGCCGGATGCCCAGCCGCTCGTCGATGGTCGGCGGGTTGTACAGGATGATGTGCTTCTCGCCGCGCGGCGCGCCGTCCTCGTCCACGAGCGCCACCGGCGCTTCGATCAGCCGCTCCGCCAGCTCCTGCGGATTGGCGATGGTCGCGCTGGTGCAGATGAAGACCGGGTCGCTGCCGTGGAAGTGGCAGATGCGCCGCAGCCGCCGCAGCACGTTCGCCATGTGGCTGCCGAACACTCCCCGGTACGTGTGAAGCTCATCGAGCACCACCAGCTTGAGGTTCGCGAAGAAGCTCGCCCAGCGCGTGTGGTACGGCAGGATGCCGACGTGCAGCATGTCGGGGTTCGAGATGATGATCCCGCCCTCGCGCCGGATCTTCGTGCGCTGGCTCTGCGGCGTGTCGCCGTCGTACACGTGGAACGGGATGCGGCGCGGCGCGTCCAGCGCGTCGAGCATCCAGCCGAGCGCCGCCGCCTGGTCCTGCGCCAGCGCCTTCGTGGGGAACAGGTACAGGGCTGTGGCGTGCGGGTCGTGCAGCGCGTTCTGGATGGCGGGCAGGTGGTAGGCCAGCGATTTGCCCGAGGCGGTGCCTGTCACCAGCACGGTGTGGTAGCCGCCCAGCACCGCGTCGATGGCCTGCGCCTGGTGCGAGTACAGCGGCGAGAAGCCGAGCCGCCGCACGAGGACCACCAGGCGCGCGTCGAGCCCCGCCGGGAACTCGGCGTAACGCGCCGCCCGTGCCGGGATGCGCTCCCACGCGGCGACGTTGTCCATGAAGCCGGGCTCCATGCGTAGACTGTCGAGAAGTTGCTGGAGGTCCATACTGCTAGTGTACTACTAGAACGTATGTTTGAAAAGCGGCTGAGTCCACAGAATCGAAAACCGAAGTGATCCACGAATGGCACGAATGACACGAAGAGAGAAAGGAGAATACGAGTCCACAGATAACACAGATGGCACAGAGTTCCGCAGATCTTACTCTCCCCTCTCCCAGTGACCGCAGGTCGCGACCGGGAGAGGGGTTGGGGGTGAGGGAAAAGCAAGAACGAGTCCACAGATGGCACAGAGATTAATAAAGACATAATTCCCCCTCTCCGTGAAGGATGGAGACGCCCGGCAAGGCGTCGGGAGGGGGTGAGGTTCACGGCGCAGCATGCGTGTTGCGCAACGTAGGTTGCGCAACGCGCGCCCCTACGCTTCCCCATTCGTGTTCTTCGTGTCATTCGTGGATCACTCTTCTTTTCTGTTTTGTTTTCATCCGTGTTTTCTGTGTCATCTGTGGACTCCCTTCCTTCCCACTTCATGCGGCCCGCCACCGCACCCGCTATAATGTCCCGCATGGACGAACGCCCCCATATCGCCCTGAACGCCCACCTGCTCTCTGGTGAGGCGACTTACCGCAGCGCGGGCATCCACGGTTATCTCTACAACACGCTCGCCCTGCTCCCCGAGGTCGCGCCGGAGTTCGAGTACACCGTCTTCACCGGGCGGGGCAAGCCGCCGGCCAGCCCCGGCATGACGGTCCGCCGCGCCCGGCTGCCCAACGAGAACCCGGTCAGCCGCATCGCCTGGGAGCAGCTCGCCGCGCCGTTCGAGCTGCGCCGCCTCAAGCCCGACCTGCTGCACGGCATGGCCTTCGCGCTGCCGCTCGCCTGGCGCGGCCCGTCCGTCGTCACCATCTTCGACCTCAGCTTCATCCGCCACCCGGAGCGCCTCTCGGCGGCCCGCCGCCTGTACCTGCGCGCCTTCACCCGCGCCTCGGCGCGCCGCGCCACGCGCGTGCTGGCCATCTCGCGCAGCGCCCGCGACGAGATCCACGAGTTGCTGGGCGTCCCGCTGGACTGCATCGACGTGGCCTACCCCGGCGTCAGCCCGGATTTCTACCGCCGCACCCCCGCCGAGATCGAGGCCTTCCGCCGCGAGCACGGCCTGCCCGAGCGCTTCATCCTGTACCTCGGCACGCTGGAGCCGCGCAAGAATCTCGAGACACTCATCCACGCCTACGCCCGGCTCCCCCAGCGCCGCGAGGTTCGGCTGGTGCTGGCGGGCGCGCGCGGCTGGCAGACGGAGGGCCTGTTCGAGCTGATCGAGACGCTCGGGCTGGCCGAAGATGTGCTCACCACCGGCTATCTTTCGGGCAGCGCGCTCCCGATGTGGTACAATGCGTCCGAATTATTCGCCTACCCGTCGCTCTACGAAGGTTTCGGGATGCCGGTCGTCGAGGCGATGGCCTGCGGCGCGCCCGTCGTGGCCTCCCACGCGACCTCGCTGCCCGAAGCCGCCGGACCGGCGGGGACTCTGCTGCCTCCCACCGATGTTGACGCGTGGGTGGACGCGATTGCGCGCCTGCTCGACGACGAAGACACCCGTCGCAGCCTGTCGCGGCGCGGGCAGCAGCACGCACGCCAGTTCACATGGCAGCAGACAGCCCGGCAGACAGCCGAGTGCTACCACCGGGCGCTGTTGATGAGAGGTTAACCCGCACATGACACGTCGCCAGACGGCGCTCGGCGTGATGGTTGCCGTAGACGCCATCCTGATTAACGTGGCCTTTGTGCTCTCGTATCTGGTGCGCTACGAGCTGGAGCTGCCGTACCCCGTCCCGCCGGAGTTCGACGCGCCCTTCGCCCCGTACGTGCCCTACGCCGCCCTGATGACGATCCTGTGCCTCATCATGTACCGGATCGACGGGCTGTATAACCCGTTCCGGCGGCGGCGTGTATTCGGGGAGATCTACCGGATCATTAACGGCACCGCGACG
>CAZDLX010000259.1:0-3730 GCA_964506005.1 uncultured Anaerolineae bacterium
GCACCTACAGCCTATACCCATTCCTGATCTAAGCGCAAGAGCAGCACAGTGAGTGTTCCACCAGACGGCTTCTGGCTCCACAGCCGGGAGTCTGCCTGCAGCTTGACAACCTTCATATTGAGTGCTACCCTGTTTGTGAACAATTGCTTACCCCTGAGCAAATGCCCATAGGACAAGCTTGCCGCCCATGAGAGTCACCGATTACGAACGGCTGCTGGTGAAAGTTGCCCGTCTCTACTATGAGCAGGAGCTCACTCAGTCGGAAATCAGCCAGCGGCTGCGTCTGTCGCGCCAGAAGGTGCAGCGCCTGCTCCGGCAGGCCCGCGACGAAGGCATCGTCCAGATCAGCATCCGCCCGGTGATGGGCGTCTTTGCGGAGCTCGAGCGCGAGCTGGAGCGATGCTACGGGCTGCGCGAGGCGATTGTTGTCGAGACGGCAGACTACACCGACCGTGTAGGGATCACGCGGGAGATCGGTGTCGGCGCTGCCGAGTACCTGCTGCGGGTGCTCCAACCCGGCGACTCGGTCGTCGTAAGCTGGGGCAGCTCGCTGCTCGGCATGGTCAACGCCCTCGTCGCGAATGCGAGCCGCAGCGAGGTCGAGGGCATCAAAGTCGTGCAGGGTCTCGGCGGGCTGGGCGACCCCACGAACGAAACCCACGCTGCCGACCTGACGCGCCGGCTGGCGCGCGCGCTCGGTGGCCAGGCTGTGCTGCTGCCCGCGCCAGGCGTGGCCGGTTCGCAGGCGGCGAGCGAGGCATTCCGCAGTGACCCGTTCGTCGGGCAGGCGCTCCGTGAGGGCGCGGCAGCAAACCTGGCTTTCATGGGCATCGGCGCCCCACGCCCCGACTCCATTCTGATACGCGAAGGCAGCATCGTAACCTGGCCCGAGCTTGAGTCGCTGCAGGCACTGGGCGCGGTGGGCGACATTAACCTGCGCTACTTCGACGAGGCAGGCCAGCCCGTCCCCTCCGACCTGGACGAACGAGTAATCGGTCTGACCCTCGCGGAGCTGTGCGAGATCGATCAAGTTGTTGGGGTTGCAGGAGGTGAATCGAAATTCAGAGCCATTCGTGGGGCCCTCACCGGCAGGCTGGTCGACGTGCTCATCACAGACGATGTGACGGCGCGCCGATTGGTGGAGTATGAAGAAGGCGCCTGATAGCGCGCCGATCTCCCGGCTCGGAGATGCGTGCGCTTGACCATCTGAGCCAGCAATCCGAAAGGTCAGGGCAATGATCAGGCTGGGCATTAACACGGACAACTGGCGGCACGAGGACAAGCCGGTTGAGTACTGCCTCAAGGTCATCGCGGAGCAAGGCGTGGAATACTGCGAGCTTGAGGCTGTCGGCGGCACGGAGTTCTTCACGGGGCTGGGGTTCGCGCCCTTCATCCCCCTCGACAGCGATCCCCTTGAGCTGCGCAAGCAGCTTGACAAGCACGGTCTGCAGGTTTCGCAGCTCGACGTCTCGTTCCCCATCAACCGCTGGGAGTGCATCGACTTCATCCGGCGCGGCATCATCTTTGCCGGTCTGCTGGGTGCGCCCTGCGTCGACACGACTGACGGCAAGTACAAAGTGGAAGGCCTGTCCGACCGCGAGCAGATCGACCTGATCAAGTACCACCTGGCGCAGTGCGTGCCCGTTGCGGAGAATCACAGGGTGATCCTCAACGTCGAGCCGCATGGGCCCTTCACCAACGACCCCGAAATCCTGCTCGACATCGTCACGCACTTCGACTCCGAGTATGTGCGCATCAACTTCGACACCGGCAACACCTTCATCGCCGGCAACGACCCGCTTGAGTTCCTTCAGGCGGTGCGCCCGTATGTGACCCACGTCCACGTCAAGGATGTCAGCGAGGCGCTGGCGGAAGCCGCGCGCGGCAAGAGCACCGGAATCTCCGCCTCGACCGTGCACATCGGCGAAGGTGTCAACGCCCCGAACATCACCGCGTGCATGGCCTACCTGCTCGAAACCGGCTGGGACGGCGTCTGGTCCATCGAGAGCGATGGCGAGCAGAATGCCATCAAGTCGGTCGCGTGGCTGCAAGAGCAGCTTGAAGCGCTCCAGCGTCCACAGGCGGTCGGCTAACGATCCACTGGCTGTTCGACGTGGGCGCCCGCCCTGCCCCCGGGCTGCGGGCGCCCGCACGCCCCTGACCCATCTGGCGGCTGCGACGGTCGGCCTACCCGCCGCGACCGGCTGCCAGCGTTCGCCGCGTGCGGCGAGTGGAGGAACAAAGATCATGAGCAAGACCATTGTCGTGCTCGCCACACTGGACACCAAAGGACATGAAGCCCAGTACCTGCGCGAGCAGATCGAGAAGTGTGGTGACAAAGCGTTAGTCATCGACGTCGGGGTGGTTGGCCAGCCGGCGGCCCAGGCCGACATCACCCGCGAGGAGGTTGCGGAGGCCGGCGGCGTCCCGCTCGCGAAGCTGCTTGAGAAGCCCGATCGTGAAGTGGCGGCCCCCGTGATGGCCGAAGGCGCGGCGAAGATCGTGGTGCGGCTAGCCGAGGAAGGCAAGGTGCACGGAATCATCGCGATGGGTGGCACTCAGGGCACGACGCTGGCGACGAAGGTCATGCGGGCGCTGCCGTACGGCTTCCCCAAGGTGATGGTCTCCACGATGGCGTCGGGCAACGTCGCCCCGTGGGTGGACATCAAAGACATCACCATGATGTTCTCCGTGACGGACATCCTCGGCCTGAACCCCGTCATGCGCAAGATCCTCGCTAACGCGGCAGGCGCGGTCTGCGGCATGGCGCACGTGGACGCAACACTCGATACCGGCGACAAGCCGCTCGTCGGCGTGACGACAGTTGGCATCACCACGCAGGGCGCGATGAAAGCCGTGGAAGTGCTCGAGGCTGCCGGTTACGAGACGATTGTGTTTCACGCCATCGGCCCCGGCGGGCGGGCGATGGAGCAGATGATGGAAGAAGGCATCATCGGCGCGGTCCTCGACTTCTCGACCATCGAAGTCTCCAACGAGATGTACCACGCACTGCTGGCTGGAGGCCCCAAGAGGCTCACGACAGCCGGCTCGCTGGGCATTCCGCAGGTGCTGTGCCCCGGCGCTATCGAGGTGCTGGTTTACAACGAGCCCGAGACGGTCCCCCCACCCTTCAACACCCGCACCCTGATCCGCCACAGCCCGCAGATCACTGACGTGCGCCTCAACGCCGAAGAGATGGCCGCCGTTGGCGCCGAAGTTGCGCGGCGGTTGAGCGCGACTCAGGGCGAGGCGCTCTTCCTGATCCCACGCGGGGGGTTCGACAGCTACGATGTCGAGGGCATGGGTTTCTACGACCCGGAGGCGGATCAGGCCTTCGTCGATGCGCTGAAGGCCGGGCTGCCGGCCAACGTCAGGGTCGTCGAGTACGACACGTACATCGAGGACCCGGCATTCGCGACCGAGGCGGCCACCCAGCTCATCTCGCTCATCGAGAAGAAGGCCAATCAGGAGGCCGTTCACGCCTGAGTTCCCAACCGACCAAGTGTAAGGAGACGAATCATGGCCAAGCGCTATACGCGGCAGGCGTTTCTGGACCGTCTGTGGGGCGAGATCCGGGGCGGCAGGCCGCTGGTTATGACCGGCGCCGGGAATGGCATCGCTGCGAAGTTCATCGAGCGGGGCGGCGTCGACATACTCGGCGTCTACAACACCGGCTACTTCCGCATGCAGGGCTACGGCTCGCTGGCGGGCATGCTGCCCATCCTGGATT
>CAZDLX010000260.1:0-3713 GCA_964506005.1 uncultured Anaerolineae bacterium
CGGTCGACCAGTACACGGGCGGCATCGAGCACGCGACGATGCACCTGATGTACACACGGTTCTTCACCAAGGCGATGCGCGACTGCGGGGTCTTCGACGCGGTCGAGCCGGTGATGCCGGGCGTGCAGCCGGAGTCGATGTTCGACGAGCCGATGACCCGGCTGGCGAACCAGGGCATGATCCTGGGCGAGGACCGCGAGAAGATGAGTAAGTCTCGCGGGAACGTCATCGATCCCGACTACCTGGTAGACATGTACGGGGCGGACATGGTGCGGATCTTCCTGATGTTCGCCTTCAAGTGGGACCAGGGCGGTCCGTGGGACAGCCAGGGCATCAAGGGGCCGCAGCGCTTCCTGCATGACGTGTGGTCGCTGGTGACGGAGCCTGTGCCGCAGGCGAACGGCAGCGCCACCGAGCGCGACGTGCGCGCGCTGCGGCGCAAGGTGCACCAGACCATCCTGCAGGTGACTGACGACTTCGAAAGCTTCACGTTCAACACGGCGGTCGCCGCACTGATGGAGCTGAAGAACGCCATGCAGGACGCGAAGCGCACGCCCGTCGCGCAGACCGATGCCTGGGACGAAGCGGTGCGCAGCCTGCTGCTGATGCTGGCACCGATTGCGCCGCACATCGCCGAAGAGCTGTGGGCGCGCACCGGCGGCCAGTACAGCATCCACGAGCAGCCGTGGCCCGAGGCGGACCGCGAGCTGGCAGCCGAGGACGTGATCACGCTGATAGTGCAGATCAACGGCAAGGTGCGCGACCGCGTGCAGGTGCCCGCGAACGTAGACGAGGCGACCGCGCGGGAGACCGCGCTGGCGCTGGACAACGTGCAGCGCGCGCTGGGCGGCCAGCCGCCGCGCAAGGTGATCTACGTGCCGGGGCGTCTGGTGAACATCGTGGCGGATGGTGGGTAGCGGGCAGCGTATGGCGTATAGCTGATAGCTTATGGCTTATGGCTGATGGTGAGCAGCGGCCCGGCCTCTGGATAGAGGTCGGGCCGGGTTCTTAAGTTCAGGCCCCATCCCCATCGACCGCCGGCGGCGGTCGCCCCCTTACCGCGCCAGCAGGGAAGGGGGCCCTGTCCTCGGGAAAGAGCGTTCCCCTCCCTGCCAGCGGGGAGGGGGTGGCGTTGTGCCTGTGGCAGAACGTCGGGGGTGGGGTCTAGCGGCTAACCGAAGATGCGGTCGCGGTAGTTGAGTGTCCAGGCCTCTTCGTAGTACTGCTCCATCATCTCCATGACGGTCTCCCAGGGGCGCTGGGAGACGTACTCCAGCGCGCCCTCGGACATGCGCTGCCGCCGCTGCGGGTGGTCGCGCAGGTACTCGACGCGCCGGCGGAAGTCCTCGGGCTCTTCCTGGCAGATGAAGCCGTTGATACCGTCGAGTATGTGGTCCACGACACCGCCGGAGTTCACGACGAGCGCGGGCAGGCCCGAGGCCATCGCCTCCGTCACGACCTGGCCGAACGTCTCCTTGACGCCGGTGAAGGCGAACACGTCCGCGCTAGCGTAGGCCTGGGCCAGCTCCTCGCCGAACATGTAGCCGGTGAACGTTGCGCGGCCCCCGAACATCTCCTCAAGCTCTTCTCGCTCGGCGCCGTCGCCCACAATCGCCAGGGCGACGCCGTCAAGCCCGGCAACCTCGCGCAGCAGGTCCACGCGCTTCTCGTTGGCCAGCCGCCCCACGTACAGCACCAGCAGGCTGTCGTCAGGATGATCGCCGAGCAGCCGCCGCCGCATCTCGGCGGTGCGGTGCTTCGGATTGAAACGCTCCATATCGACACCGCGCGGCCAGAAGCGCAGGCGCTCGAAGCCCCAGGAGCGAAGCTGGCGGATCGTGGCATGGGAGGGCACGAGCGTCAGGTGCGCGTTGTTGTGCAGCGCCCGCAGCCCATCGCGGATGGGCGCGGAAAACAGGTCGATGCCGTACTGTGTGGCATAACCCGGCAGGTCGGTCTGGTAGTTGGCGATGACGGGCAGGTTATGATTGCGCCCGTACCACAGCCCGGCCAGCGAGAGCACCGCCGGGCTGAACAGATGGATGACATCGGGTTGGAAGCTGTCGAGATTCTGGTTCACGATAGGGCTGGGAAAGCCGATCTTGGTCTCGGGCACGCCGGGGAACTCCAGCGAGGGCACCGGGATGACCTGGCTCGGGCCGAGGGTTTCCGGCGTCTTGCCGTCGAGGTCGGGGGCGAAGACGATGACCTCCCGCCCTGTCTGCTGCAGGTGGCGGATGACGAGCACCGCCGTCTTGGATACGCCGTCGATCTTGGGCAGGAACGCCTCGGCGAAGATGGCGACCCGCTTAATAGCTGTAAAACTGTGACTCGGGTCGACCGCGTCGACCTGGAACTCGCTGCCAGCCTCAACCCCCCGCTCGATGTACTCTACCGTCGGGTTGCGCTTCTGTTGTGCAAAAATACCCACCGCTTGGCCTCTGATTCTGCAGGTTTGGATGGGCAGCCCATGCCGCCGCATCGCCAGGATAGAGACAGCTTAACACGTTCTGCCTAAAAAAGTCCCAAACGGCCCCTATAGATTCCCTATACGACGTTCGGGCCGATAGGTGGCAGGTCGGGGCCACTACCGTCTACGCGGATGAAGCCGGGCTGGCCCTCCAGCCCCTCCACGTCGACGCGGCGCTCGACGAAGTGCTGCACGATGGCGATGTTCGTCAGCGTGTGCAGGGTGATCTCGACGGTGCTGAGCAGCGATGGCCCGGCGGCAAGCATCAGCGCGGGCAGGAGCTGGTCGGGCAGGTGCGGATCGAGCGCGGCGGTCTGCCGGTGGTACTGGATGAGCGGCTCGACCGCCTCGTCAGCCACCACGTCGGAGGGTTTGCCGGGGCGGCCCAGCCCTGTGAAACCGGCCATGACGTGCTCGTAAGCGAGGGCGATGAAGACACCCGCGCCCTCGGACGGACCGGTGACGCGCATCGGTTCGACGCGAGGGGGCAGGCCCGCCTCGCGCAGCCGGTTGTTGGCCCGCCCGCTGATGCGCTGCGGGATGTGCGAGGGCAAGTTCGAGGCGATGGCGAGCCCCTCCAGCCCGACGAACTCCCCGCGCTCGGTCAGCATCGCGCCGCGCAGTTTGGCGCTGCCGTCAATCGTCACGCGGGCTTCGCCGCCGCCCTTCGGGTACCAGCCGTAGTCTACCAGCTCGATGGACGCCGAGATGCCGATGCGCCGCAGCATCGGCAGCAGCACCCACAGCACGTAGTGTACGGGCGGGCTCCAGGCGACGTGCGTGCCGCCGCGCAGAGTCAGCCGCGAGGGGCCATCCGCGAGCGCCAGCGGCAGTAGGATGGTCTGCAGCAGCAGAGTGAGAGCGCCCGCGCTGCCCTGCCCGGCCAGTGCCTGAATATCGAAGGTGTAGTCGCCGGGGCGGGCGACGCTGCCGGGCGTGAAGGTCAGCTCCTGCGAGCCGATCGCATCGCCCACGACCCCGGCGCTGCAGATCTGCGCGGCGGCGCGCACCCCGGCAAGGTGCTGCGGCGCGAGACCGGGGTTGCGCCGCCCCGCGCGGATGCCGGTCAGGTGGATGGGCCGGGTGGTGATGACGGACATCGCCAGCGAGCTGCGGAGCACCTGCCCGCCGCCCTCGCCCTGTGAAGCATCGATGTGGAGCACAGAAGCATCTCCTTGAACCCCACCCCTGACGAAGCGCGTGAGGCGCTTCGTCTTCCCCTCCCCGCCAGCAGGGAGGGGAA
>CAZDLX010000261.1:0-343 GCA_964506005.1 uncultured Anaerolineae bacterium
ACCGCGAGGTGGAGCTCCGCCTGGGGCAGACGCCGGAGAGTGAGTGGCTGCTCGTGCCATTCGGGAACAAGGTCGACGCCAAGCGCGCTCGGGTAGCGCTCTGGTCGCAGTTCAAGGGCCGGGTGCGCACCCGCGTCCTCAATCCCGCCGACGTGGCGGTGGACATCGAGGCCGGAGCGGTGCTGTGCGTCAAGCGCGGCCCCGACTGGTAGCACGAAGCGCCGCGTTAAGGGCGCGGCGCTCGCTGGGGCCGGGGTAGGCCCCTGGGTTATCACGAACCAAGTATAGCCGAAAGCGCAGAAGAGTGAAAGAGACTTGGAAACCTGTACCGGGATACGAGGGC
>CAZDLX010000261.1:353-3641 GCA_964506005.1 uncultured Anaerolineae bacterium
CATCGCCCAGATGTATGGAGTACACCGGACCCTCGTCTCTCTGATTGTCAACCGGCACATCTGGCTCCACGCCTAGCGGCGTAGGGGCAAGGGAGCAGTCTTATGGAATACACAGACGACGAGTACCGCGAGTTCCGCGCGGCCGAGGTGCGCCGGGAGATGGCCAGCCTGGCCATCATCAGCGGCGAGCTGAGGTCAGTCCGCACCGGGCTCACCACCTACATCCGGATCGCCCAGCTCCGGCCCCGGCAGGTGCTTGCCGAGCTGATGCCCGGCGAGCGCAACTGGCAGAACCGGGACGGCAACTGGATGGGACGAGCTTCCCGATAAACGCGCACGGGCCGCTGACACCCCAATGCCATGCGCGGTGTCGTCGGCCCGTGGCCCCTCTTTGAATAACACGAGGAGTATACCCATGAAAGTCTCAGAGCTTCAAGCCGCCATCGCGACCAGCGTCGACGTGCGGGCAGGCAAGCGGTGCTGCATCTGCGGCAAGCCTGCCGCCGCCACCTCATGCGACACCCGGCGCGGCGCGCGCTGCTGCATCTGCGGTAAGCCCGCTGCCGCCGCCTCGCCCTACAGCGAGTGGCGCGGCGCCGTCCGCCCGCTCCCGGTGTGCGCCAAGCACTGGACGGATCAGTACGTGGCACTGCGGGACGCGGGCGTCGATGTGCAGGCCCTGTACCCGCACCCGACCGCCGCCTGAACTTTGCATGAGGTTTTATGAGCATCAAGGAAATGACGCGCGTGTGGGAACTATCCGAGCAGAAAGGCTCCGGCCTGCTGTGTCTGCTGGCCATCGCGGACAGCGCGAATGACTGGGGGCTGGCGTGGCCCAGCCTCCAGCGGCTGGCCCGGTGGACACGCCTGTCAGCCCGGCAGGTGCGCCGCGTGGTAGACGCGCTCGAGGCGAGCGGCGAGCTGTTCGTTGATCGCCGGGATGGGCGCACACACCAGTACGTCGTCATGGTGGGGCTCGAAGAGGAAGAGCGCAAGACGCGGATCGAGAAGCTCTCCAAGCGCAATGCGGCGCTGGAGAAGCGGCGCAAAACCCCGGACAAAATGTCCAGGGTAGCAGATGACCCTGGACATAGCCGTGTCCGGACCGGGGTAGGACATAGCTATGTCCAGACCACCCCGGACATAGCTGTGTCCCACGATCCGTCATTGAACCATCATTCTAAACCGTCAGAGGAAAAGATTGATCCTGAAACCCTTTCTCTCTGGCGGTCTGCACAGGACGAGTTCATCCGCCAGTACCCGCGCGAGGTCTACGACCGGCACTTCCGGCATCTCCGCCTCGTCAGCACCGAGAATGGCACGCTGACGGTGGCTGCCGTGGACAAGCAGTCGCGGGAGTGGCTGGCACTCAGGTTAGACAAATCGCTCCGCCGGACGCTCAAGCGGCTGGCCGGGCGCGACGTGGAAGTCAAGTACGAGGTGACAAATGGCAAGCAGACTTGATCGCGAGTTTCCAGAGAGGCACCGGCAGGCGGGCCCGACCGGACAGGGCACGGGCCGCGCACTGCCTGACGACGGCGCGCTCGCAGGGCGCCGCCTCAAGCACCTAAAGGAGCAGCATGTGTTGAGCAGACGTAGCTCTCTTATCAAGCTCGACGAGCTGGTCCTGGACGCGGGCACGCAGCCGCGCGTCGCCATGGACCAGCAGACCATCGACGAGTACGCCGAGGAGATGCGCGCGGGCGCGAAGTTCCCGCCGGTGACCGTCTTCCTCGACGGCGAGCGGCACATCCTCGCGGACGGCTTCCACCGCGTCGCCGCGGCGAGGCAGATCGGCTCGGAGACCATCGACGCGGACGTGCATCCCGGCACGGCGCGGGACGCGATCCTGTACTCGGTCGGCGCGAACTCCAAGCACGGGCTGCGCCGCACCAACGAGGACAAGCGCAGCGCCATCGAGCGGCTGCTGCGCGACCCCGAATGGGTGCAGTGGTCGAACGCGGAGATCGCGCGGCTGTGCGCGGTGAGCGACAAGACGGTGGCGAGGGTCCGCCAGGAGCTCGAGGCATCTTCGGAAATTCCGAAGATCACCGAGCGCAAGTACCAGCGCGACGGGCAGACCGTCACCCTCGATACCGAGGGCATCGGCAAGCCCGCCGACGGCGAGCGCATCGAGCTGGACACCAGCCGGCTGGACCTCGTGCCGGGCCTGACGTGGTTCGGGCGCTACCGGGTCATCGCCAAGCAGGAAGGCGAGAAGCGCGACGCCGCCGCCGTGTTCGCTCAGGCCGGGCCGCTGTACATCGCGCTCGGCGACGGCGCGCTCCGGATCGCGAACATCCTGAAGTCGCGGCGGGCGGAGCTCGTCGAGCCGGCGGAGGGCGAGACGCGCACCTGGGCCCTGGTTCTGGAGACGGAGGCGGAGCTCGACACGCTGCAGGAGGCGGGCGTCGACGTGGTGACCTACCGCGACATCACGGAAGAGGCTCTCGGGTTCGCGACGGGCCTGCTGACGGACAGCCTGCCGTGGGTCATCAAGCGGCGGGAGGCGGAGCTGGAGGCCCAGCGGCAGGACCGTGAACGGCGGGCCACCGCACAGAAGCCACCCGACTGGCTCGTCGCCTACCGCGAGGCGTGCGCCGAGCACGAGGACGCGGTCGTGATGCTGGCCATCGGCAAGAGCAGCAACCTGCTCGTCGCCTTCGAGCGGCACGCAACAGCCGTCGCCAACGCCCTGCGCGTGGGCTACACCGGCGTGCGGATCGGCTTCGACTACATCCCCTGCATCAAGGTCCACAAGCTGCACGGCCCGTCGTGGGACATCCTGCAGGCCACCTTCGACGAGCGCCTGCTGATCGTCGAGAACGACGACAGCGAGCTCAAGAGCTTCGTCGACAACCGGATCGCCACCACCGCCGAGTACCGCGCGCCAATGAGCGAGGAAGAGAAGCAGGCGGCCATTGCCGAGCGCATGGCGGGGATCTTCCCCGGCGCGGCCCAGCCGGAGGCCTCGCCGCCGGCGTGGGTGACGGGCGACGACAAGAAGCCCGCCGCCTACACCTTCACCCCGGTCGCGCGCTTCGACATGAGCCTGCGGCTGGCCGCGCGCCTGCTCGGCGAGGCGCTGGACGCGCTGCGCGACGCTGAAGAGGCGGCCGGGCCTGCTCACGACCAGGAGATCGCCGCCTACCTGCGCGGCCTGGCCGAGCGCAACGTGAAGCCGGTCCGCGACATCGCCAGGACACTGGCCGATCCGAACAACCTGACCGAGCTGCGCGGGCTGCTGCTCGAGCCCTCGGACCGGTCCGTGACCTCCATCATCATGGA
>CAZDLX010000262.1:0-2884 GCA_964506005.1 uncultured Anaerolineae bacterium
GAGCCCACCTCTGATAGCTCAGCGCTTGCACGGCTCGCCGCGGAGAGGGCTCAAATCGTCCTGCCCCTGCCACGACACACAACAAATGTAAAGGCCTTGCAGCACTGAGCCATGCCCCGGATGGGGTATTTGACAGGGGTATCTCGGAGAATTGAAACGTGGCAGGTGATCGTTAGCCCAGCAGATCCAGCTCCCGCGCCCGCGCCGCAGCCTCCATGCGGCTACCGACGCCCAGTTTGCTGTAGATGCTGCTCGTGTGCTTCTTGACGGTTTCAGGAGAGATGACAAGCTCGTCCGCGATCTCAAGGTTGGTAAGGCCCGCCGCGAGCAGCTCGAGGACTTCCTGCTCGCGTGTGGTCAACGGTTCGGGAAGCACCTGCTCGCCAAGCCCGGGCACCGGGTACGCAGCAGAAAAGGCTGAGAGCAGCTGCCCGGCATAGGTCGTCATGACCTCGCGAGAACGGGCCTCCTGCAGCACTCGCGCCATAGGTAAGCCGAGATCGACAAAGACCCGCACGTACCCCTCGGGCTGCGCCAGTCTCAGAGCGTGTTCCAGAGCGATCAGCGCGTCTGCTACAGCTCCTCGCCGCCAGTATGCGACAGCCTGCAGCGCCGACACCTCGATGACCATCCCGGCGCGCCCCTCTGCCTCCGCCGCCTCCAGCAGAGATTGGAGTAACACCCGAGCCCGGCCCAGCGACGACGCGTCGCCTTTAACGATGAGCACGCGGGACAGCGCAAGCCAGGCCGCCTCAGCCTGCAGCCGTTCGGGTTCAGGCCCGGCACTGAGGAGCTCATCCGCCCAGTTAACGGCAGTTCGCAAGCTGTCTTGTGCGAGCCACAACTCGACCTGGCTTCGCTCGAACTGGCTGCCCCACTCCGCAAGGGTGGCTTCCTCCACCAGCGGGCGCGCCCGCTCAACGTAGCTCGCTGCTGCGGCGATCTCACCCTGTGCCAGCTTCAGGCGGCTTGCCAGCAGGTAGCCCGCAATCAGGGCGCGAACGTCGCCGCCGAGCTCTGCTCGCTGCAGGCCGCTTGAAACGAACTCCCACGCTTCCGCCAGTTCATTCCACTCGTAGAGGATCTCGGCCAGGCGGATGTTTACCCACCCGATGAGCGGCAATTGATACCGGCCCCAGTTCTGACGCTGCTGCATGGCAGCACTTGCCTTTCGCCAGTACCCGACCGCACCGTGCAGATGTCCCTGCTTCAACTCTAGATCAGCCAGGGCTCCATAGACATTGGCGGCTTCGATCTGAAAGATCGGCGTGTGAGTGAAGTCCAGCACCTTGAGGTAGCATTCGCGGGCTTCGTCCCAGCGCGCGTTCCGCCGGTACGTATCGCCCAGAGCCCCGTACACGCCGGGCCGGAAGCTGACGTCCTCCTCCGGCAAGTCCTTGAGTGCCTGGTCTGCCAGAGTCTCGGCACCAACGACGTCATTGGCGGTGCAGGCAATGAAGCATCGAATGGCGGCCACTCTTGCTCTCTGCCAGCGCGAGTCTTCGCTCTCCTGGCTCCCCAGGTAGTGCTCCACCCGGTCGACGCAGCGAATGCCTGCCTCAAACGCCCCGGTAAAGATCAGGTAGCCCGCCTCCGCGAGGCCAAGCGCAGGGTAGGCTTGAAGCCACTCCGGCCGGAGCGCGTCCAACCATCGTTTCACCGTTCTGAGATCGCCGCTCTGCAGCTTCGCGTTTACGTACCGGTCAAAGACCTGCACGATCAGCCCCACGTCGTCGGCGGATGCGGCGTGGCGGAAGGCTTCCTCGGGCGAGTCGCGGTCAAGATACCAGCGGCTGGCCCGCCGGTGCAGCTTGGCAATCGCCTCGGGCGGGTAGGTGCGCTCGAGCTCCCCGCTCAGGAAATCCGCAAACAGTGTGTGGTAGCGGAACCACTCTCGCCTGTCGTCAAGCGGTAGGACGAACAGGTTATCGCGTTCCAAAGCTTCGATCGTCTGCTGCCCATCGGTTTGTCCAGTGATGGCGTTGCACAGCGCACCGCTTAAACGCTCCACAATACTGGTTTCCAGCAGAAACGTTCGCACGGTCTCTGGCTGGAGAGCAAACACGTCCTCCCGAAGATAGTCTGCAATGAATCGGTTTCTGCCGCTCACGCGCAGGTGCTTCGCACCTTCGCCCCGCCACCGCAGCGACAAAGCGGCCAGCTGCAGACCGGCAATCCAGCCTTCTAGCTGGCTGTGCAGCCCGGCGACCTCCTCTCCGGCGAGGTCCAGGTCCATCAGCTCCCTGAGGAAGGATGCCGTCTCCTCCGGTAAGAAGGCCAGGTCTTGCGAGCGATACTCGAGCAGTTGACGGCGGGCACTGTAGCGTGCCAGCCGCAGCGGCGGCTCGCTACGGCTGGCCAGTACGAAGTGCAGCGTCGGAGGCAGGCGGTCGAGCAGGAATGCCAGGGCGTCATGGATAGCCGGATCAACGATCAGATGGTAGTCGTCGAGAAGGAACACGGTGTGATCGGTCAGCTCGGCAGCCGTATTGAGAAAAGCCAGCAGGGCTGACTCTCTATCCGGAAACTTGGCGCTCAGGAGTAGATCGAACGGGCTCCCGATCACCCCCGGCTCGACCTGCTCCCACGCTGCCAGCAGATAGCGGAAGAACCGCGGAAAATCGTTGTCTTCTGCGCCGAGGGATAACCAGGCAATCGGGAGCGCGCTGGCATGCGCCCACTCGGTGAGCAGCGTTGTCTTGCCGTAGCCGGCTGGCGCCAGCACGAGGATCAATTTATGCAGCGTGAGATTTCGATCCAGATCGTCGACGAGGCGAGCGCGATAGATGACGTCGTGCCGGCGCGGCGGCTTCCGGACTTTCGTCGCCAGCAGATCACCGTCCATAAGCCCACCACCCATCGCCTGTCTCCGTGTCTCACCATT
>CAZDLX010000262.1:2894-3510 GCA_964506005.1 uncultured Anaerolineae bacterium
CGGCGTCGTTGGGCAAATGGGAAGTTTTGACTCAACACAGCCTGTTAGTGCTGGGAACAGGTGTAACGTGACGCGCCTAGACGAAACTCGTTAATCCGGTACTTTCGTCGAGGTATTGCGCCGCCAGTGCTCTCGTTTCCGACACTGCTCGGTCGCGTACTTCTTGCGCCTGCCGATGCCGGCCCAAGTGAGCATCGCTCCGCAGCCGCAGGCGCATGAGTAAGGCTCGCTTGGCTCCGGCTGCCAGCCCTCGAGCTCCTGCCAGCGCCGCCCGCCGTGCCTCAGATCACCGCCGCCTGATGTCCATTGGACGAGAGCGTCATCGAGAAAGGGGGCGGGCCGGCCTCCGCCAGGTAGGGGTTCAGCTCATCTGGCACATGCGAGTTGCGAGCGCGCCAGGCGGCCGCCAGCGCGGCCTGCTGCCACTGCTCCCCGTTCTGCTCCCAGCTCGCCTGCAGTCCGGCCTGCCAGGTCTGCAATGCCTGCTGGTAGGCGTACTCGCGGGTCCGGCGGCCCGACGCTGCCCGCACCAACGCGCGGCGGTTCGCGGCCAGGCGGCTGGAAATGGGAGAGTGGTGTCCGCGCCCCCGTAGCCCAATTGGCAGAGGCAGCCGAC
>CAZDLX010000263.1:0-3502 GCA_964506005.1 uncultured Anaerolineae bacterium
GGTCGAGGATCACGGCCTCGGTCGTCACGTCGAGGCTGGTCGTCGGCTCGTCGAGTACGAGGAGCTGCGGCGAGGCGGCAAGCGCCATGGCAATGGTGACCCGCTGCTGCTGGCCGCCGCTCAGTTCGTGGGGGTAGCGCCGCACCATCCGCTCGGGGTCGGCCAGGTTGACGCGCCGCAGCGCCTCGACGGCTCCGGCATCGACCTCGGCCCGGCTCAGGTTGCGGTGCTGGCGCAGTACCTCGGCCACCTGCTCGCCGACGCGGATGGAGGGGTTCAGGGCTTCGCCCGCGCTCTGCGGCACCAGGCCGAGCCGCGCTCCCCACACCTTCTGCATTTGCTGGCGCGAGCGCCCGGTGAGCGTCTCGCCGAGCAGCTCGACGCGGCTGCCCGGCTCGACACGGGCGTTCGGCGGCACGTAGTTCAGGATGCCGCGCGCTGCCGTCGTCTTGCCCGAGCCGGACTCGCCGACGAGCCCGTAGATCTGCCCGGCGCTGACCTCCAGGTGGAAGTCGTGCACGGCGTTCAGCCAGCCGCCGTTCGTCCGGTAGCTGACGGCGAGGTCGCGCACGGAGAGCACAGGGCGCGTGGAGTTCGCCATGCCGGTCACCCGCCTCTCTGTACGGTTCGCTTGATGCCGTCGGACATAAGGTTGACGCCGACAACGAGGATGGAGATTGCGAGCGCCGGGTAGATCAGCGCCCATGGTGTGAGCTGGAACAGCCGCCGGTTCTCGTTGACCATCAGGCCCCAGTCAGGCGAGGGCGGGCGCGCGCCGACCCCCAGGAAGCCGAGCGACGCAACCAGAAAGATGGCGTACGAGAAGCGCAGCGAGGCCTCGACGACGAGCGCAGGGATCACCGAGGGCAGAATCTCGCGGAACATGATGTACAGCGGCGACTCGCCGCGTATCTGGGCCGCCTCGACGAACTCGCGCGTCTTTATGTCGAGCGTCGAGCTGCGCACCACCCGCGCCACGATGGGCACATACACCAGCGCAATGACGAGCAGCACGCTGTTCGAGGCGAGCCATGCCGCGAGGGAGCCGCGCTCCAGCGGCAGGTTGCGTACGATGCCCAGCGTGACCAGCGCGACGAGCATCGCCGGCAGCGCGAGGAAGGCGTCGATCACCCGGCTGATGGCGTCGTCGAGCAGGCCCCCCGCATAGCCGATGCCCAGCCCGAGCACCGTGCCTGCGGCGACGGCGATCAACGTGCCCAGCCCCGCCTTAACGAGAATGCTGCGCGCGCCGAGGATCGTCCGGCTGAACATATCACGCCCGAGATGGTCGGTGCCGAAGGGGTACGCGGCACTCGGTTCTGCCGCGACAGGGTGGTTCTGGTCGTTCTCCGTGTACGGCGCGAGCATCGGGCCGAAGACGGCCAGCACCAGGAAGAACAACACCAGCAGCGTCCCGACTGCTGACTGTGGGCTGCTGAACAGCCCCCGAAAGAAGCCCGCCACCGCCCTCAGGGTGCGCCCCGCAGGCGCGCTGAAGCCAGGTGATCGGGCAGCGACAGTTGGATCGGTGGCAGCCATGTCAGCTTTCTAGCCCTGGAGTTAGATACGGTTGGGCAGGACGGGTGGGGCCAGGCCACCCGTCCTGCGCGATGTTCGGAAAGCGCACCGGTCGGGGGCTACCCTCCGAGCGATGCCTCGTGGAAGTTTGTGCGACCCGGGAACGGATGCAGCTCGACGTTCTCGACGGCGTTCGAGAAGACCCCCAGCGCCGCGAAGAAGTACGGGATGATCACCGGACCATCCTCGACCAGGATGCGCTGGATCTCGCGGTAGGCCTCCGTACGCTCTGCCTCGTCGAGCGTCGTGGCCGTCGTCGCGATCAGCGCGTCGAGCTCGTCGTTGCAGTAGTGCGCCTCGTTCCACTGCGCGCCGCACTGGTAGGCGAGGTCGAGGTAGAGCTGCGGCACCGGGCGCGACCCCCACGGCGTGATGCCGAGGTCCACTTCCAGCCAGCCCTCGTCGCCGTAGTAGACGGCCTCCTCCTGCACCTCAATGGTCACGTTGATGCCTGCCTCCGCCCACTGCGAGGCCAGCACCTCGGCGAGAGCCGGGCGGCCCGGCGCGTTGGGCACGTACAGCGTCATGTCGAGCCCATCCTCGTAGCCGGCCTCCGCCAGAAGCTCACGGGCCCGCTCAGGATCGTATTGCACCGGCTCGATATCCGGGGCGTAGTAGGCGGCATACAGCGGGCCGATGGGGTGATCCTGCCCGATGGCCCCGTAGCCGAACTGCAGCCGGTCGAAGATGGCCTGGCGATCCGTCGCCAGCTTGAATGCTTCGCGCACGAGCGGATCGCTGCCCGGCTCGCGGTCGGCGCGCAGGCGTACGAGGTCATGGCCGTTGGTCGGCACGTCAACCGCGTTGAAGTTGGCGTCGTCGACAAATGTCACGAAAGTCGCGTTGTCGATGCGCATCACCGCATCGATGATGCCGCCACGCAGCGCGTTGACCGCCGCCTCGTTGTCGCCGAAGAAGATGAACTCCAGCCGGCCAACCGCCGGCGCCCCGCGGAAGTAGTTGGTATTGGCAACCAGACTCGCGCGGTCCTCAGCCGTGTAGCTCTCCAGACGGAACGGGCCAGTGCCGTTAAACTCGCTGCCGATGTTCTCGGCGTTAGCCTGGAGGATAACGGCGTGGTTGTCCGTCAGGTTATACAGGAAGTCGGGGTTGGGCTCGCTGAGCCGGAAGACCACCGTATTGCCCTCGCCAGCCTCGACGGCCTCAACACTGGCGAACAGATCCGCCGTCGCGCCTGCTTCGGGGTCACGCAGGCGGTCATACGTCCAGATAATGTCGTCGATCGTCAGCGGATCGCCGCTGTGGAACGTGACATTCTCGGCGATGGTCAGCGTGTAGGCGAGGCCATCGTCGCTGACCTCCCAATCGGTCGCCAGCCGTGGTACCAGCTCATTGCTGGCGTTGGTGTCGATCAGGTAATCGTAGATCGCGTTGAGCAGCGCAATCTCCGTGTCGGCGGAGGCTGTCAGCGGGTCGAGGTTGGCGGGGGCGCCGCTCCACCCAACGCTGAGGACAGCCACTTCGCCCTCTGCCGGCGCGCCATTCTCGGCGCCGGCGCTCGTCTCATCCTCCCCGGCCTCGGGGGAGCCAGGGACCTCAGTTCCGGGGGCGCAAGCCACAATTGTGAAGCCGGCCGCACCTGCTGCCATCAACTGCAGGAAGCGGCGGCGGGACACATCCCGCCCATCGTCACCATACTTGCTATGAATCTCTTCGGCGTCGGGCATAGGGGTTTCTCCTCGTTTCGTTGCGAGCCTGCGGAAGTGCTGTATGGACAAGGAGCGTTCGGCCATCAGTGAGCCGCGCCAATCTCATTATAGAGGAGATTGCGTCAAGGACAAGGACGTGTTCCGCCTTACAGTAGCAAAACGGGGGCGCAGTGCGCCCCCGCTCCAGCTCAGGCAGGTATCAGCTACCAGACAACTACCTCGACGTGCTGGGCGTCAGGCCGCCACTTCACGGC
>CAZDLX010000264.1:0-3487 GCA_964506005.1 uncultured Anaerolineae bacterium
GAGGACCCCATCGAGCGGGCGGCTAAGATGCAGCAGCGCGCCAGGCGGGGGTAGCGGAACGGGCTACCCGTTCGGAGGTTAGTACTTCCTTCGGAGGAACTCGTCATGTGGTTGGAAGAAGAGGAGCTGGTAAATCAAGTTGATGTGGGTATTCAACTCACATTCGATGATGACACGGCGATGGCAATTGCGACGGATGGATTCCATTTCAACTTGAGTGTCTACAGGACGACCGAGCAAATCGAACAGCTTCATCTCAAGAGCCTGCCAATATCGCTCGAAGCCCGTTTCGGTTAGCAGGTAAACAATTTTCTTTGCATCCAAACCGTTACACACACGACAAAACACGCATGATCCCGTGAGTTCCCACGCCCGGAGGGCGCAGGCGCGAGGAATCTACACCGCCGCGCCCTGCCGCTTCACCGTCCCGCGGAAGGCCAGCGTTGCCAGCCCCATCCCGAGCACCGCGAACCCGACGAGCACCGCCAACGACAGCCACAGGCTCATCTGCCCGTCGAAGTGCAGGCCGTACATAAGCCCGCGCACCGCGTCGATGGCGTAGGTCGTCGGGTTGATGCGCGCGATCCAGGCCAGCCAGCCGGGCAGCACGTCGAGCGGGTACAGCGCATTGCTGGCGAACAGCAGGGGCAGGTTCAGCGCGATCAGCCCGTGGTAGCCCATCGTGCTGCCGACCTTCGCCGCGACCGCCAGCGCCAGCCCCGCCACGCCCAGCGCGTACAGCGCGATGACCAGCAGCCCCGCCAGCCAGCCGAGCGGGTTCGGGCCCAGCCGCGAGCCGAGCAGCAGCCCCACCAGCACGATCACAGCCGCCTGGAACAGCCCCTGCGTGACGGTGCTCAGCGCGTTGCCGAGCAGCACGCTGTAGCGCGGGATCGGCGCTACGAGGTACTCCTTCACGATGCCGCGCAGCCGCTCGTCGAGCAGGTTGGCCCCACCCGATACCGCGCCCGAGAGCGCGCTGAAGGCGATGATGCCCGGCAGCATGAAGCCGATGTAGTCACCGGGGAAGGCCTGCTCCATCGCAGTGCCCGCACTGCCCATGCGGAACATCGCCTGCATCCCCACGCCGAACAGCAGCACCCACAGGATCGGCTGCATCAGCATACCGAACGCCGCTTCGGGGCTGCGGAAGAACTTGGTCATGTGCTTGTGCCACAGGGTCAGTGTTGCGGTCACGAATGGTTGCCTCTGTCAGTGAATACGGGATACAAAGTCTCGACGGTTAATGGTGGATGGCATATGGCCTATAGCGTATGGCTTATAGCTACCTGCCATATGCCATTGAGCGAGCGCAGCGAGCGGGCTATTGGCCTAAGCCATTCGCTATACGTCTCTCAGCGCCCGCCCGGTGTGCTTCAGGAACACGTCGCCGAGGCTGGGGCGGGCGACGGCGATCTCCTCGATCTGGAAGCCTGCCTGCCCCGCGGCCCCGACGATCTCGGCCAGCCGCCGGTTGCCGTCGTCCACGCCGATCTGTATGAAGCCGTTGCTGCTGTCAATCGTCTGCACGAACGGCAGCCGGTGGACCTGCTCGGTGAACGGCGCGGCATCGCCGCTGCCACTCACGTGGATCACGTCGGCTCCCATTTGCGCGACGAGCTCGCCGGGCGTGCCCTCGACGATCAGCCGCCCGTGGTCGATGATGCCGACCGTATCGGCGAGCGCCTCGGCCTCGTCCATGTAATGCGTCGTGAGCAGCAGCGTGAGTCCGTTCTGCCCGCGCAGCGCGCGCAGGTAGTCCCACACGCGGGCGCGGTTCTGCGGGTCGAGGCCCTGCGTCGGCTCGTCGAGGAACAGCACGTCGGGGCGGGTCAGCAGGCCGCGGGCCAGCTCCAGGCGGCGCTTCATCCCGCCCGAGTAAGTCTTGATGTGGCGGTCGGCGGCGTCCTCCAGCTCGACGAGGGCCAGCAGCTCGGCGATGCGCTCTACGCGCGCCTGGCGGCTCATGCCGTACAGCCTGCCGTGGTAGTTCAGCACTTCACGCCCCGTAAGCTCCCTGTCCAACACGATCTCCTGGAACGTCACGCCGATGCGGCGGCGTACCTCCCCCGGCTGGGCCATCACGTCGAAGCCTGCCACGCAGGCCGTGCCGCTGGTCGGCTGCAGAAGCGTCGTCAGCATGGAGAGGGTGGTCGTTTTGCCCGCGCCGTTCGGCCCGAGCAGCGCGTAGATGTGCCCTGCCGGGATGGTGAGGTCGAGCTGATCGACGGCGACGATCTCGCCGTAATGCCGGGTGAGGCCGTGCGCCTCGACGATCGGTGTGGTGCTCACTCGCGTTTTCCTTCGCTATCTGGCTGCCGGGTTTCCAGCCAGCCGGTGATCTCGTGAAGCCAGTCCAGCTCGGCTTCAAAGTGCCTGATGTGGTGGTCGATGACGAACTGCAGCGCGCCCTCGTGCTCGGGTGTCTCACGCAGGCGTACAAGCCGCTCCTCGACGAGCCGCTGACGCTCGTGCAGCAGTTCCAGCGCCTCAGCGGGGGGCAGCTCTTCGAGAAAAGCTACGCTCATGTCCACCGGAAACGTCGGCGGCTCGAACTGGCGCAGATTCTCGCGCAGCAGCCGCCGGAAGTACAGCTCGCCCTCGGGCGTGATGCTGTACGTCTTGCGCGGGGGCCGCCCCTCGGAAAATGGCTCCTGCTTCTCGGAGAGATAGCCCTCCTCCGCCAGCTTGTCGAGCAGATAGTATGCCGTCGGCTTCTTGACGTCGGCACAGAAGGCCATCTCGCGCTCGACGAACTCGTTGAGACGGTAGCCGTGCATGTCCTCGCGGCGGAGCAGGCCGAGCAGCAGCAGTCGCCGGTGCATATCGTGTCTCCGGGTCGGGTAGACTAGTCAGCGCTGACTATATCGGCGGGGATGGTGGTTGTCAAGCAACCCCGAGAATTCATTCTCGGGCTAAGTACAACGTCCCCTGTAGGGACAAACCAGAGCTTCGCTCTGGCTGTCCGCGCAGTGGACAATTATTCGTAGCCGGACAATTCATTGTCCGGCGTTGGGCTGGCCTACCATTTCGTCCCGGATACGCCTGTTACTATCAGGTGAGAGCTGGCTACCCGCCCAGAATCACGAGCGCGCGGCACAATGGCCGCGCGCCCGGTGAGCTATACGCTCGCACGTTTCAGGAGAGGTAATCGCGCAGGTTGTGGGCGAGGCGCGGGTGCCGCAGCCGGCGCAGCGCCTCCTTCTCAAGCTGGCGGATGCGCTCGCGGGAGAGGCCAAACTTGTTGGCGATCTCCTCCAGCGTGTGCTGCTCCCCGCCGCCGAGCCCGAAGCGCAGCCGCAGAATGTGCGCCTGCCGCGGGGTTAGCTCGGAGAGCACCTCCTCGATGGCCTCCTGCAGCAGGTGGTGCGCCGCCGCCTCGTCGGGCTCGGGCGTGTCCTGGTCCTCGATGAAGTCGCCGAACTCGCTGTCGCCCTCGTCCCCAACGGGGCGCTCCAAGGCGATGGCGTGCTGGCTGGCGTCCATC
>CAZDLX010000265.1:0-3402 GCA_964506005.1 uncultured Anaerolineae bacterium
GCGCGGGGCCCGTGCCCTGGACGGCAATCGCCTTGAGGTTCTTGGAGCCCATCACTGCGCCGCTGCCGCCGCGCCCGCAGGCACGGTACCAGTTTGCGATGATCGACGCAAACTTGACGAGGTTCTCACCACCGGGCCCGATGTAGAGGTACTCGGTCCGCTGCGGGGTTTCCTTGTCGAGGAAGTTGTGGGTATCGGCAACATCCAGGCCCCACAGGTGCTGGGCCTCGCGGATTTCCACCTTGTCGTTCTCGATGTAGAGGTAGACGGGCTTGTTGGCCTTGCCGCGGATCAGGATGCCATCGTAGCCGGCGAACTTCAGCGCGGCGGGCGTGTCACCACTTACCGAGGAGGCGAACAGGGTGTTGTTCTGCGGCGACTTGAAGCAGGCGTGCATCTTCGTCGCGCCGTAAGTCGCAAACGGCCCGGTCATGAGGGCCAGGACGGCCTCTTCGCCGAGTGGGTCGATGTCGGCGTACTTGTCGACGTACTCTTCCATGAGCAGTCGGATGCCGAGCGCGCGGCCGCCGATGTAGTCACGGACAAGTGCGGGATCCAGCGGAATGGCCTGGGTCGTGCCGGCTGTCAGGTCAACATCCAGCAGCTGCCCGGCGTAACCTTTGAGGTCTGACATGTCTTCTTGTCCTCTCGATTGCGTATGATGTGCGTGTCGTTAGGGTGCTGCTTTAGCTGAAGCTGCTGCCTGTGCCTTCCAGGTCGGAGCCAGGCACGATGTACGCGTTGCGCATCGCCTTGGCGATCTCGTCCGGCGAGCCCGCGCCCATGCGAATGCCGTTGACCGTGAGCGTCTGGTCACGGCAGGCTGCCACACACTTGGGGTCGCCACCGCACATGTCGCAGGAGATCGGGAGCTGGCTCTCGGGGTGGAACGTGATCGCGTTGCCGGGGCAGGCGTCGTGGCACTCGGTGCAGTCGGCACCCTCGATAACGCGCAGGCACTTCGTCTCATCGTACACGACGGTGCTCGTCTCGGGGTCGATGCTGATCGCGCCCTCGGGGCAGGCTTCCACGCACGGTGCGTTGCCGCACTGGTAGCACAGCACCGGGAATTCAAGACCCGGATAGTACTCGTGGACGCGCACGCGAGAAGCGGCAGGCCAGATCTTGCTCTCGTGATACTCCGAGCAGGCCACCTCGCAAAGGCGGCAGCCGCTGCACTTCTCGAAGTTACGCCCGATGTATGCCACCGGCGTCGTGTTAAGATTCACGACCTGCTGGGTGACGGGCTCTACGGCAGCGGCCTCCACGGGGGCGTCCGTCGGCACTACGGCTTCGGTCGCCGGTGCTGCGGGAGCGTCCGTCGGCGTGGGGGCGGCCGGGCTGCACCCACCCAGGATCAGACCAGCCAGGCTGCTGCCTCCGAGGATGAGCGCATCACGCCGTGAGAGCTGCTTCTTCTCATCGTAGTGGTCAGTCATGCTTTGCTCCTCATAGAATGGGGATGATGTGCGGAACGCTCCAGGTCCAGATTTGCGGAGCCTATGAGCACGAGCTCAACGTACGTCGGAGGTTATTATCGCACCCGGGGTACGGCGGTCCCATCAGGCAAGGACCCGGTTTGAGACCATAATCACTTGGAATTTTGCACTGATGTGAGGCGGATATTTACATTATAAGTACGTAAATCACATATGTGAGTTCACGCTTTGCGGCGGCGCAATTTGTACGGTAAGTGACGAAGATCTGATAGATATGTGCGGTTCGTCATAAGGCCAATGATGGGGATACCTATGGGGCACAAGCCCTACGCGCGCCTCAAGCCCCGGCTGCCCGATCCGGCTGAGGCGCATTGCGAGGACCTGCAGATTGTGCGTGGTGAAAAAGGGCCGGCCCCTGTGGGGCCGGCCCCGCTGTTCAGCGTTTACGCGCGATGCTTGGCCAGCACGCCGTCGAGGAACTCGAGGCCGTACTTGGCGAGCGTCTCGCTCGTCGGGATGCCGTTCTCCCAGCCGCGGAACTCGTACGCGGCCTGAAGCATCGACTGGACTTCCGCCGGGTTGACAGCCTTGCCAGCGTCAGGCCCGTCGGGAAGCGGCTCGTACCAGCGCGGCGGGTTCTCGTCATCTTCGGGCGCCCAGCCTGCAAGCAGCGTCGAGACCCGCTGCATCGTGACCCAGCGCGGGATCAGCTCTTGATTCAGCTCGTCCTCGGTGATGCCGAAGCCGGTGATGGCGTTGACCCAGCCAAGCACGCTTTGATCGGCCGTCTCGTCGTTGATGGGCACGGACCAGAACTGGCAGCAGCCGACGGTGTCCTGGATCGTCGTCCGCTCGCGGAAGCTGTCCACCGCGACGACAGTTGTGCCGTGGTCGCCGCCCTGCGTTTCAAGCGGGTAGGCGATGGGCCCGATGCCGCCCGCGGCGCGCCCGCCCTTGGTGCTGCGGACGCCGTGCGCGCCGAGCGCGATGCCCTTGACGTGCATGGCGTACTTCGTCACGTCCTCGCCCAACTGCTCGCTGAGCGCCACCGAGGCCGGGTATACGCCCTCTGCCAGGATGTCGCCAATGCCCTCGCGGTTGACCATCTTGCGCGTCAGCAGTTCGAAGGCCCGGGCGTTGCCCCAGACAGGCTCGATGTCCGCGCCTTCCTCGTCCTTGCCGAGGTCGAAGTCCTCCAGCGTGAGCAGGCCGCGCTCGTACAGCTCAGCCGCGAAGCCGAGCACATTGCCGTGCTCGATCACGTCGACGCCGTACTTGTCGGTCAGGTCGCAGAGATACGCCATCGCGTTGATCTCGAACACGCCGAGGTTGGTGCCCATGTAGGCGCCGCCCTCGTAGTCGGGCAGCTCGGTCGGGGTGCCGGCGTAGGGGCCGGTCTGGATGCGGCCCAGCTTCGAGCAGGAAACCGTGCAGCCGAAATCGGCCCAGTGACGGCGCACCCACTGGTCGGCAGCGAAGAACGCACCCTGGATCTGCTTTTCGTCGTGCCACTCAGACTGCCAGTTGCGGACGGGCTCGGCGCTGGAACGGTTGCCGGTCGTGAAGATGCCGCCCGCGGTGCCGTAAGCGCGGAAGAAGCTCATCGCACCGGCGTCTGCCGAGGCGTTGAGGTTCGCGATCACGGTTTCGAAGTCAGCCACGTCGGGCGCGGGGCCCGTGCCCTGGACGGCAATCGCCTTGAGGTTCTTGGAGCCCATCACTGCGCCGCTGCCGCCGCGCCCGCAGGCACGGTACCAGTTTGCGATGATCGACGCAAACTTGACGAGGTTCTCACCACCGGGCCCGATGTAGAGGTACTCGGTCCGCTGCGGGGTTTCCTTGTCGAGGAAGTTGTGGGTATCGGCAACATCCAGGCCCCACAGGTGCTGGGCCTCGCGGATTTCCACCTTGTCGTTCTCGATGTAGAGGTAGACGGGCTTGTTGGCCTTGCCGCGGATCAGGA
>CAZDLX010000266.1:0-3371 GCA_964506005.1 uncultured Anaerolineae bacterium
CGTGGGGCGGCTGGAGGTGCTGGCGGGCCTGCTCGTCGCGACGCAGGCCGTGCTGATGGCGGGCGGCGTGCCGCCGGGGCGTTTGCTCGGCGTGTGGGCGCGGCTCGCGCCGCTCGTGCTGGTGATCCTGATCCTGCAGCCGCTTCTCGCGCCCGGCGATGGCCCGGCGCTGGTGCAGGCGGGGCCGGTGCGCGTGACGACAAGCGGCCTGCTGACCGGCCTGCGCTACGGGCTGCGCATCAGCGCGGCGGCATTTGCCGTGCTCATCCCCATCCTCACGACGCCGGCGAGCACCTTAGTGCGCGGCTTTCAGAAGGTTGGCCTGCCCTACACCTGGGCCATGACGATCGGGCTGGCGCTGCGCTATTTGAGCACGGTCGGGGAGCTGTACGCGACGATCTCCGAGGCGCAGCAGGCGCGCGGCCTCGACCTCTCCAGCGGGGGGCTTGCCAAGCGGGCGCGGGGCGCGGTGCCGACGCTCGTCGCGCTGATCGTCGCGACGCTGCGGCTCAGCGACTCGCTGGCGCTGGGGCTCGCGGCGCGCGGGTTCGGGCTGGCCGCCCGGCGCGGCACCCCGCGCACCACGCTGCACGAGATCACCCTGCGCCGCGCGGACTGGCTCGCGCTGGCCGTCACGACCGCGGCGTTTGCGGCGGTGCTGCTGGCGGCGGCGATCCGCTGGTAGGGGCAGGTCGTGATGCGCCGCATCATTAGACCTGCCCCTACAACCGGTTCCGCCTATTCCCCTGCATCCTCCCCCAGCGCCCGCTCGACCGCCTCGTCCGCGTCGATGAGGCCGTAGCCGTACACGTTGTTCGGGGCGCTGCCGGTGCCGCCGCACAGGTCCGGCGCGGTGGCGTAATCCGCCGTGCCGGTGATCAGCGCCTCCGTCGCGTCGATGTCGCCGATCAGCGTGGGGTCGGCGGACCACAGCAGTGCGACCAGCCCGGCGACGTGCGGCCCGGCCATCGAGGTGCCGTCGAGGGCGGCATAGCCGCCGCCCGGCACGCTCGACAGGACCGACGCGCCCGGCGCGGTGACATCCGGCTTGACGCGCCCGCTGCCATCCACCAGTACCGGCCCACGGCTGCTGAACAAGGTCACCTCGCCCCCCGGCCCGACTGCGCCCACGCTGAACGCCGCGTCGGCGGTCGCAGGCGGCCCGACGGTCGAGCAGCCCGGCCCCTCGTTGCCCGCGCTCACCACGAACATCTGCCCCGCGTTGCGCAGGTGCTCCACGCCGATGTACAGCGTCTCGCCGTCGCAGCCCTCCTCGGGCGGGCAGCCCCACGAGTTATTCGTCAGGTGCGCCCCGCGCGCCGGGTCGCCCTCCGCGAAGGGGTCGCCGTTCTGCGGGTGAGGGGCCAGCAGGAACTGCATGCAGTCGAGGTAGTAGGCCGGGTTGCCGAGATTGCGGCCCAGGTTGCGGCAGGCGATCCACTGCGCGCCCGGCGCCACGCCGATGCCGCCCTGCCCCACCACCGTGCCCGTGGTGTGCGTGCCGTGCCCGTTGGTGTCCGTCGGCTCGGATGTGCCTTCCCATGGGTCGAACCATGTGTACTCGTGGTCGCCCTCCCCGCCGGGGTACTGCTCGCGCAGCGCGGGGTGCCGCCACTCCACGCCGCTGTCCGCGATGCCGACGACGATGCCCTCGCCGGTCACACCGAACGCATCCCACACGACTTCCGCGTCGATGGCGTCCACGCCCCAGGCCAGCTCGGCCTGCGCCCCCGGCCCGAGAAGCGCGAACACGTTGATGGCCGTGCTCCAGCGGGGCAGCGGCCGGGTGTGCGGGCTGTCGAGGACCTTCCACACGTCCTCGCGGGCGGCGAGCCGGTTCCGCAGCAGCGGGTTATACGTGGCGACCTCCAGCCCGTTGACGAGGTAGTACGGGGTGTAGTCCACCCCCGCCTCGTCGAGTGCCGCGCGGATGCCCGCCTGGCTCTCAAGCGCGTGCGCGGTCAGCGTCTCGTAGACCGCCGTGTAGCGTGCGGCCTGGTCGCCTGCGTCGCGCGCCGTGGACGTGTCCGCCTGGCTTTCCAGCACGACGAAGAACGACTCCGGCATCAGCCCCGGCTGGCCCGCGCCCACATACAGCCCGCCCGTGATCAGCAGGGCGAGCACGACGAGCCCAGCGGGCAGCGCCGCCCGGCGGCTGAGCCGGGCCAGCGGCTCTCGCGCCGCCAGCAGGATCACCGCCAGCGCTCCACCCACCAGCAGCCCGGCGAGCGCAGCGGGCCCCCACGCCGGGCCCATCTCCTCGAACATCCAGTCGCCCTCGAAGCCCTCCGTCCAGGCGAAGGGCAACAGGTAGGCCAGCCCGAAGAAGGCGGCAAGCGCCCCGGTGCGGCGGCGTGCCGTGGGCGTCTGGCCCTGCGCCAGCAGCGCCCCGGCGATGAACCCGGCTGGCAGCATCGCCAGTGCAAGCAGCAGCCCCTGCAGACCGTAGCCCCGCCCGGCGAGCAGCCCCGGCAGCAGTGCCGTGTAGACGGCCCCCGCCAGCACCGCCGCCCAGAAGGGCCTCTCGGCGAGGAAGGCCCGGTCGTAGGCGAATACGGCCATGACGGCTGCCGCGCTGGCCAGCGCCATCGCCAGCGTTTCGAGCAGGGCGAGCGCCAGCTCCGACGGCGTGCCGAGCGCGCCCACGACGACCCACCCCGCCGACACCAGCAGGCCGACCGCCGCGCCGAGCAGCAGCACGCCCGCGCCTACCTCCGGCACGAAGCGCCGCCGCAGCAGGACGAGCGCGATCAGCGCGAAGACCGCAACCGCAAGCGGGCCCGCCCAGGCCGGGACGCCCTGCCAGGGCAGCGCGAGCTTGAGCGTCGTCAGGCCGCCGCCGAGCGCCGCGTAGACGCCCGCCAGCGCGAGGGCAAGCGCCGTGCCGCGCCACAGGCCGAAGCGCGGCGGGCGCAGCAGCAGCGCCGCCAGCCCGAACGGGACGAGCAGCCCCAGCGCGTAAGCCGCGGTGAACGTACCGTTGATCCCGGCGGTGGTCTGGAGCAGCGAGAACAGCCAGACTGTCCCGGCGACGGCAATGGGGATCAGCGCAATGGTTAGCAGGATGGTGAACAGGCAGCCGCTCTCGCGCTGCGGCTGCGGTGTGGGGTCCAGCGAAGGTTGTGTCATGCGCTAAGTGTCTCTCGGGTGTGGGTGTGGATCAATAAGGCGGTGGATGAATTCATGTGCAAACCTCACCCCCGCCGAGCCGCCTCAGGCGGCCCGCCACCCCCCTCTCCGTACCATGGAGAGGGGCAAACTCAGTTTACACAGTCCAACCAAAGGCAACGTTAGTTGCGGAGGTCGGGGGTGAGGTCTCAGCTCAGCGCGTACTCCAGTGCGTCGGTAAGGGAGCGCGCCTGCACGATCTC
>CAZDLX010000267.1:0-3337 GCA_964506005.1 uncultured Anaerolineae bacterium
GCCGCCGGCGTGGAGCCGTAGCGATGGATACCCTGGCGACCGTCTTTCCGCAGACGCGGCGGCTCAGGCTGCCGCTCTCGCGCGACCAGTTGATGCTGCTCATGGCCGCCGTCAACGAGATCTTCCTGGGCATCGACATCTACCTCGCGCACAGCATCAGCGGCACCATCGTGCCGAACGAGTGGATCCCCATCATCTTCGGGCCGATAGCCGGCGTGCTGCTCCTGCTGGCGGGGCTGATCGCGCTGCGCAACCGCCCCCTTGCGACGGTGCTCGCCAACGTGGTCTTCGTGGCGAGCGTGGTCGTCGGGCTGCTCGGGGCGTACTTCCACCTGCTGCGGGCTGCCCTGCCCGCGGGCCCGGCGGGCGAGCGGCTGACGCTCTCGCTGCTGGTATGGGCGCCGCCGGTGCTCGGCCCGCTGATGTTTGCGCTGGTGGGCATCCTCGGCCTCAGCGCGGCGTGGGTCGAGGACCCGCCGGACAGCGGGCGTCTGCGCCTGCTCGGCGGGCGCACGCTGCAGCTTCCGTACAGCAAGACGCGGGCGTACTTCTTCCTGGTGGGCCTCGGCGCGCTCTCGACGGTGATCAGCAGCGTGCTCGACCACGCCCGGACGAACTTCGAGAACCCGTGGCTGTGGCTGCCGACGGTGATCGGTGTGTTCGCGACAGTTGTGGCGATTGCAGTTGCCGCGCTGCGCCGGCTCAACGCCTACGACATCATCACGTATACCGCGGCGATGGTGTTGATGATCGCCGTGGGGGTGCTCGGGGCGTGGCTGCACATCGAAGACAGCCTGACGAGTAATTACCAGTTCGTCACCGAGCGGTTTATCCGCGGTGCGCCGATCCTCGCCCCGCTGCTGTACAGCAACATCGGGGCGCTGGGCCTGATCGCGATGCTCAGCCCCCGCGAAGAGGGGCAGGGCGGGTAGCGGTAGTCATCCACAGATGACACAGATTGACGAATGGATGATGGTAGGGGCGGGTCTGATGATGCGAAGCATCATGACCCGCCCTACGGTTATCAGGTTAAGCCGACCTGTGTGCTTCTGATACGCCAATCATATAATCTATCTCCGACCCCCTTCGCCCCTTCGGGGCACTTCCCCCTTGCAGGGGGCAGAGTGCGTTTTTCCGCGTCCTCGCCTTCAGCTACAGCTAACGTCTTCGCCCCCTCTCAGGGGGTGAGGCCGACGCGAAGCTTCGGCAGAGGGGGTGGCAGGCCGGTCATCAGAGCAGAATCGTTGACAAGAATAGGGCACAGCAGTGCTGCGCCCCTACCGAATCAACTGCCGAATCTATCGTAGGGGCGGGTCTCAGACCCGCCCCTACCGGCGTATTCGTGTTGTTCTGGCGTGGTGTCAACCAAGGACGGGCGTAGTCCGGGACCCGCCCGCAGGCGCAGCCAGCCCCTTCGCCCCCTCTCAGGGGGAGAGGCCGGCGCTTCGCGTCGGCAGAGGGGGTGGTATCTCAGTCATTCGATCAGCTTGAGTTGTCACAAATACGGTGGGTCTGATGATGCGCGGTATTGTACCCGCCCCGGCGGGATGTGGCCCGCCGTTCGCCTTTCCCGCTTGGGATTCATTGTGCGCCCCGGTACAATCTTTATGACGATTCCTCGCCGCTGCAACGGGAAGCCTGTCACGCAGGATGGGTGACAATTGTTGCCAGCCGGCTGGAGGCATATCTGGTAAAATAAACTCGAATTATCTGGATTCGGTTTAACAGGAGACGTGAATGGCCGAGACGACGATGCAGCCCGCCATCCCCGTAAAGTCCGGGGGACGCACCAAGTTCCTGATCGGCGGGGTGTTCATGCTGGCCGCTGTGGTATTCCTGATCGTGACGAACCTGACGTCACAGCAGGAGTACTTCATGACGATCAACGAGCTGATGTCGCGCCAGGGTGAGATGGTCGGTCGCAACGTGCGCGTGTCCGGCGTGGTGATTGGCGACACCATCGAGTATGACGGCCAGACGCTGAGCTTCACCGTCGCGCACATCCCCGACTCCGCCGCCGAGATTGAGGACGAGGGTGGGCTGGCCGAAGTGCTGCACCAGGCCGTCAACCAGCAGGACACGGCCCGCGTACAGGTGGTGCTGTTCGACGAGCCCAAGCCCGACCTGCTACAGCATGAGGCGCAGGCGATTGTCACCGGCTCGCTGGGCGACGACGGCGTGTTCTACGCCGACGAGCTGCTGCTCAAGTGCCCCACGCGCTACGAAGAAGCCGTGCCCGAGCAGGCTGGCTAAGGGTATGTCTAGAGTTCTGCTTCCTGCCGGTTGAACCCCCACCGCCGACCCTCTGGGTCGCCCGCCTCCCCCTTGCAAGGGGGAGGAACAACCGAGCGGAGCGAGGTTGGGAGGGGGTTCTGGCTACGCGCGATGGTTGATGTGAACGGCAAGACTTTTCTGGGCGGAATGGGCGTCGGACGCTCGTCCGCCCGCTGATTTGAACGCTCTGGCTGCCTGCGGGCAGCCTACGGAAGGGCTCTGGGCGTTTTATGAAGGCTGAACTGGGTAGCGTCTTCTTGCTGCTGGCGTTCGCCAGCACGATCTACGCACTGATCGCCTCGCTCGTTGGCGGGCGGAACAGGAACCAGGCGCTCGTCGAGAGCGCCCGCAACGCGACGCTCGTCGCGTGGCCGCTGCTGACCCTCGCCGCGCTGATGCTGGTCATGTACCTCGTCAACGGCGATTACAACGTCTCCTATGTGTGGTCCGTCATCGACCCCGGCATGCCCACCTACCTGCGCATCACGGCGCTGTGGGGCTCGCAGGCGGGGTCGCTGCTGTTCTGGGCCTGGCTGATGAGCACGTTCGTCGCGCTGGCGATGCTGCGCAACTGGCGGCGCGAGCGCGCCATGATGCCGTGGGTGATCGCTGCCTCGGTCGGGACGCTGGCCTTTTTCGTCGCGCTCGTCACCTTCTGGGAGAACCCGTTCCCGCGCTACTGGCAGACGCCCTCGGGCGAGATCGTCGCGGCGATGTTCGGCCCGTCGGGCTGGCTCTCGGCGCTCACCGCGGGCATCGCCAGCCTGGGCGAGCGGCTGCCCGGCATGATCGGCCTGATCTTCGAGGGCGTGATCCCGTTCGCCGTGCCTCCCGGCTCGGTGACGCTCAACCCGGCCAGCGGTCAGGGGCTCAACCCGCTGCTGCGCCACCCCGGCATGATCATCCACCCGCCGATGCTGTATCTCGGCTTCGTCGGCTTCGTCGTGCCCTACGCCTTCGCGATGGGCGCGCTCGTCGAGCGCGACACCGGCGCGTCGTGGATCCACGCCACGCGCCGCTGGACGCTCGTCGGCTGGCTGTTCCTCAGCCTGGGCCTGATCCT
>CAZDLX010000268.1:0-3336 GCA_964506005.1 uncultured Anaerolineae bacterium
AGCCGACCGAGGCCAAGGCGAAGGTCGCCGGGCGGTACGGCATCAGCCCGCGCCGCGTGTATGACATCTGCCGCATGGCTGATGCAGACGTGCAGCAGTACGCGGCGGGGGAGAACGGCACCGGGCGCGGGGGCGTGTTCGGTGAGGTCGGCACGACCGGGCTGAACTACACGAGCGGCTACATCAACGAAGAGTTTCTGTCGGAGCTGAGGACGCCGAGCAAGCGGTATCGGGCGTTCAACGAGATGCGCCAGAACAGCCCGGTCGTCGCTGCGGCGCTGTGGGCAATTGAGCTGGCGATCCGTTCGGTAGAGTGGCGCGTGGATGGCGATGAGGACGACCCGCGTGTGCAGTTCATCGAGGAGTGCCGCGCGGACATGTCGCACAGTTGGGAGGACCATCTGAGCGAGGCGCTGACCATGCTGCCGTTCGGCTGGTCGTGGTTTGAGACGGTCTACAAGCGGCGGCGAGGGCCGGAGGCAGACCCGGCCAGCGACTACAACGACGGGCGCATCGGCTGGCGTAAGTTCGCCTTCCGGTCACAGGACAGCTTGCACGAGTGGCAGATTGACGACAGCGGCAACATCCGGGCGATGGTGCAGAGCACCTGGCCGGATTGGCAGCAGCGCACCGTGCCGATACAGAAGAGCGTGCTGTACCGCACGACGCGGGAGAAGAACAACCCGGAGGGGCGCTCCATTCTGCGCCCGGCCTACGTGCCCTACTACTACGTCAAGAATCTGCAAGCCATCGAGGCCATCGGCGCGGAGCGCGACCTGGCAGGCCTGCCGATGCTAAAGGCCGTCGAGGGGGCGATGCCCGACCTCAGCGAAGACAGTGAGGATTTTACGCGGGCCACTAACCTGCTGCGCCGGGTGCGGCAGGACGAGAGCGCGGGCGTGCTGGTGCCGCCGGGCTTTGAGTTCGCGCTGATTGCGTCACCGGGTGGCAAGTCGTTCAACCTGGACGCCATTATCGCCCGCTACGAGCGGCGCATCTCGCTGGCGATGCTGGCGCAGTTCCTGATGCTCGGCATGGACCAGGTCGGGGCGATGTCGCTGTCGATGGACCTGAGCGACTTCTTCGAGATGGCGATTAGCACGTTTGCCGACATCATCGCGGAGACGTTCAGCCAGTTCGCCGTGAAGCGGCTGTTGAAGCTCAACGGCATGGACCTGACCAACGCGCCGAAGCTGGCGCACGGGCCGGTCGGCACTCCGGCACTGGAGCAGATCAGCCAGTTCTTCTCGCAGCTTGGCGCGGCGCAGTTCATCAAGCCCGACGACGACCTGGAGCAGTACCTGCGGGCGATAGTGCACGCGCCAGCGATTACCGAGGAGCAGCTTGCCGAGCGCGAGGAAGACCGTGCCGACATGAAAGAGCTGCGGCAGCAGTTGCCCGCCGTGCCGGCTGCCCAGCCGGGCGAACCGGCACAGCAGCAGGAGCAGATGAGCATCATGGCCCGCTACGCGCAGGACGGCGGGCGGCTGCGCTGGCGAGACGATACGGGGCTGTATATCCCCCTACCCTCGTCGGTGATAACGCCGGAGGACATCGTGCAGACCGCGCGTGACATCAAGCGGTCGGGCGCAAAGGTGGACGTGAAAGCGCTGCTGCTGGCGGAGATGGGCGAGATGGAGGAAGTCGCCTGATGGCTGAGGAGCGGCGCGACGACCGGACAGACGAGGTCGTTATTGTCGGCGGTGTGGCTGTTGCGGTGTCGAGCATCCCGCAGCGCGGGCCTATCCCGCTCGACGACTTCATCGCCCTGATGCAGCGCGACATCGAGCGCGTGACGCGCCGGGCGGCGGCGGGCGAGGTCACGATTATGCAATGGGAGGCGGAGATGCGCCGCATCGTCAAGAGCGCCCACAACGGCGCGGCGATGTTCGCCCGGCAGGGCCAGCGCATGAACATCTTCGAGCGGCTGTACGAGTGGGCGCGGCGGCAGGAGCGCATCCGGGACCAGTTCGGCTACCTGGAGGCGTTCGCCAACGAGATACGCGGCGGCGTGTTCGACGAGAGCAGCATGTTGGGGCGGCTGGTCAGTCGGGCGCAGCAGTACGGCAACGCCGCGAGAGGCAGCTACTTCGAGGTCAAAAACCGGCTCGCCATTGCGCGCGGGCTGACCGAGAAGCGCCGGATGCTGGAGCCGGGGGCCAAGCACTGCCAGTCGTGTCTCGAACAGGCGGCGCTTGAGTGGGTGGACATCAACGACCCGCGCGTGACCGGCATTGGCGAGACGCAATGTGGCGCGAATGACAAGTGCGACATTGTCTACCGATAGGAGAAGCCTAGTGAAAAGTTGGCGCTACGTTGAGGAGTTCCGGGCTGTCCAGCCGGGCGAGTGGTTCCGTATCCTGCCCGTCGGGGAGTTCCGGCGGTTCGGGCGCGAAGCCGTTATTCGCCCCGACGACATCCAGGAGATGGCCGGGCACTTCGGCGTCATTCCTGACACCAAGCTGCCGGTCAACAAAGAGCACGTTGATTGGGAGGGGCGTGTCGGCACGATTGCCGCCGTCGATGCCCGCCCCGATGGGCTGTATGCCCAAATCGACTGGACGGAGAAGGGGCGCAGGCACCTGGAAGACGAAGACTTCCAGTATTTCAGCCCCGAGATTTGGTGGCGCACGGACTACAACGACCAGGTCGTGAAGAACGTGCTGGTCGGGCTGGCACTGACCAACTCGCCCTACTTCGGGGCGGAGACGGCGCTGTTCAGCCTCAAGGATATGGGAGCAGCCACGCCGCCGGGCGCTCACGGCGAAGTGGATAGTGATAGTAACCATCATGAGGAGGTAAGCATGGCAGACACGGACAAGACCACCGTGAAGGATGCCGTCCGGGAGCTCTTCGGTGAGCTGTTCGGCGCGTCCAAGCCGGAGCCTCAGCCCGCGCCCGCAAAAGTGGCGTTCAAGGTCGAGGAAACGGAAGAGTACAAGCTGATGCAGGCCCGCGCCGAAGCTGCGGAGCAGGCAAAGGCAGAGGCCGAGCGGAAGCAGCAGTATGCCGCTCGCGTCGAGGCGTTCCGCGCCATCGTCGGCGACGAGTTCCAGGTGGGCGAGCACAAGGGCGCTGACCTGTTCGCCGCTATCGCGGAGACGCACCCGGACGAGGCGCAGGCGCTGGCTGAGCAGGTCAAGGCGCTCCGCGCGCAGGTGGACGAGGGCGAGCTGTTCGGTGAGTTCGGCACGAGCACGCCGGAAGACACCGCCGACCCGGTGGCGAAGTTCAACGCACTGGTAGAGAAGCGGACCGTCGAGGGCGAAGACGAGGCTGATGCCATCGAGGCAGTGGGCCGCGAGCACCCCGACCTGTACCGGGCCTATATCCAGG
>CAZDLX010000269.1:0-3305 GCA_964506005.1 uncultured Anaerolineae bacterium
TCGGTGGCGGTCGGCGTGATCGGCTACGTGCTCAACGCCGCCCGGCGCGACTACCTCCGCTGACATAGCTGCCATGTCAAATTGATTGAGATGCCGGGCCGGTCTGTGACCGGCCCGAGGGAGGGTCAGAGATCCTCCCCTTTCTCTAATAGACAGCACGCCAAAACACGAGGAGAAGCAATATGCCCGTGAGTTTCGTCGAAGCCCCCAACAACTTCTACCTCGGGGCCAGCATCGACCCGGAGACGCATGACATCGTCGAGGACCGCGCTGTGTATTACGACGCCCGCGACCTGACGACGCACGGCGTCATCCTCGGCATGACGGGCAGCGGGAAGTCCGGGCTGGGTATCGTGCTGCTGGAAGAAGCGGCGCTGGACGGCATCCCGCAGCTCGTCATCGACCCCAAGGGTGACATCACCAACATGCTGCTGGCCTTCCCTGACGTGTCGAGCGAGCACTTCCGCGAGTGGATCAACCCCGAGGACGCGCCCGCGGGCCAGGACGTCAACGCGTATGCCGAGGGTGTCGCAACAGAGTGGCGTGAAGGCCTGGCTCGCTGGGGTATTACGACCGAGCGCCTGCAGGAGTACCGCCGCTCGTCGCGCTTCGCCATCTACACGCCGGGCTCGGAGGCGGGGCTGCCTGTCAGCGTGCTGGCCTCCTTCGCGCAGCCGCCGGGCGGCTGGGAAGGCAACGAGGAGCACCTGCGCGACCGCATCACCGGCATCGTGACCGCCATCCTCGGGCTGATCGGCGTGAACGCCAGGCCGCTCGAAGACCCGGAGCACATCCTGCTCAGCAACATCTTCGAGTACAACTGGCGCAACGGCTCCGATCTCTCGATGGAGACGCTGATCCTGCACGTGCAGGACCCGCCCTTCGCCAAGCTCGGCGTGCTGGACGTCGATACCGTGATCCCGCAGAGCGAGCGGGTTGAGCTTGCCAAGAAGTTGAACCACCTCATCTCCGCGCCGAGCTTCCAGAGCTGGACGGAGGGGCAGACGTTGGAGATCCCGTCGCTGCTGTATACCGGTGACGGCTACCCCTGCACCTCGATCTTCTACATCGCGCACCTGAGCGAAGCCGAGCAGCAGTTTATCGTTACGCTGCTGCTGGAGAACGTGCTCTCGTGGATGAGCACCCTCTCCGGCTCGTCGAGCCTGCGCGCCGTCGTGTACATCGACGAGGTGTTCGGGATGTTTCCGCCGCACCCCCACCAGCCGACGACCAAGCGCCCGCTGATGAAGCTGCTGAAGCAGGCGCGGGCTTTCGGCATCGGGATGGTGCTCGGCACGCAGAACGCCAAAGACATCGACTACAAGGGCCTCTCGAACGCGGGGACGTGGTGGATCGGCAAGCTGCAAACTGAGAACGACCGCAAGCGCGTGCTGGAGGGGCTCGACACCGCCAGCCGCGTCGAGTCGGAGGTGGACCTGGGACGCATCGCCGGGCTCATCGGGCGGCTGAACCCGCGCGAGTTCATCCTGCACAACGTCCACGCCGAGCAGTCGCCGATCCTGATGCGGACACGCTGGGCGATGTCGTACCTGCGCGGGCCGCTTACCAAGCAGCAGATCTCCGCGCTGATGGCCAACCAGCGCGGCGGGCCCGCCGTTCAGGCACAGGGGCCGCGCCGGATGCTGGGCCGCGCCCGGCCCACGGTCGAGCAGACGGGGCGCACAGGCGGCATCATCCAGCCGCGGGCGCGCATCCCGACCGAAGGTGGCGCTGCAGCGCAGGACGTGGCTGCCGAGCTGGAAGCGACGAGCCAGCCCGTGGACACACCCTCCCGCGCGCCGACCTACTCCGGCGACCGGCGTCCCGGCCAGCCGCCCAGCGCACCGCTGACGCAGGAGGACGCCCCGCCGGGGTTCGCGGCGGCCCGGCCCACCCTGCCCGCCTCGGTGGAGCAGTACTTCCTGCCTGCCGAGTACACCTTTGACCAGGCGCTGCGCAACCGCGAACGGGTGCGCGGCCTGCCGGTGGCGGCTCCGGCAGGGTCCGGCCAGCTTCTCTACGTGCCGTCGCTGCTGGCGCAGCTCACGGTGCGCTTCAGCCACCGGCAGACCAATACGCAGGATGTGCTGTGGTACGCCTTCATCGTGCCCGACCTGCCGCGTATGGCGCACGTCGATTGGGAGCAGTATCAGGCGGAGCCGTTCGACCCGGCGACGCTGGAGCTCCAGCCCTACGCTGAGGCCTACTACGCTGACATCCCGCCTGCGCTCACGACCGGCTCCAGCCTGACCGATCTGCGCAAGAGCCTGGTCGACTGGGTGTACAACAACCTGCAGATCACCACGCTGCACAACCCCGCGCTGAAGGTTTACAGCGGGCTGAATGAAAGCGGCAGCAGCTTCCGCGAGCGCGTCCAGCAGGCGGCACGGCAGCAGCGCGACGAGGAGGTTGACAAGGTGGTGGAGAAGTACAGCCGCCAGTTCGACCGGCTGGAGGATCGCATCTCGAACAAGGCCAGCCGCCTCGAAGCCGCCGAGGAAGAGCTCGAAGCCCGGCGCACTGAGAGCCTGGCAGCGACGGGCGAGACTGCCCTGCGCCTGATGCGCGGGCAGCTCTACCGCACCGTGTCGCGGGTGGCACAGCTTCGCCGCTACTCGCAGCAGAACGAGGAACGCATCGAGATGCTCGAAGGCGATCTCACGCGGCTGATGCAGGAGCTCGACGAGGCGGAAGCACAGATGGAGCTGGAGCTGTCGGCGGTTCGCCAGCGGTGGGCGGAAGCGGCCCGCCAGATTGAAGAAGTGCCGGTCCGCCCCAACAAGACGGACATCACGCCGGCGCTGTTCGGCATCGGCTGGGTGCCGTACTGGCGCGGCACGCTCGACGGCGCGCCGCTGATCCTGCCGGCGTCGTCGTCGCTGCTCTGCGAGCAGCAGGCGATCGTGCAGGGGTAGACCTGGGCGTGCCCAGGATTATTGTAGGGGCGCAGCATGCTGCGCCCCTACGCCTGTTTTGATAGCTTGCTAATCAGCCGCTGACCCCCTTCGGGCCACTGCCCTTTCAGGGGGCAAGTGGTGGTTCCGAGGTATGCGGTCCTCTGCCCCCTCTCAGGGGGAAGTGCCCCGAAGGGGCGAAGGGGGTCGGCGGTATGCTATACGCCTTACTCAGCCATTGCTCACATCTTGATGACGTAAGTAGGGGCGCGTGTTACGCAACACCGTTGCGCAACGCGCATGCCTGCGCCCCTACTCTAGAAAGCGGCAGGTTGACAAGCAGCCGCACCCCTCCCTGCTGGCGGGGAGGGGATGCCGTTCCGCCAAAGGCGGAACGGCAGGGGTGGGGTC
>CAZDLX010000270.1:0-3299 GCA_964506005.1 uncultured Anaerolineae bacterium
CGTCGATGGCCTCGTTCTCATAGTCCACGCTGCCGACCATCGCCAGCACCTCGCCGTTGTTGGGGTTCAGCGCGACAATAGCGGCGTTCGACATGTTGTACTCGGCCCCGTGCTCGGCGATGTGCTCGGCGGCGATACGCTCCGCCGCGGCCTGCAGATCCATGTCAATCGTCGTGGTGACGACAAGCCCGCCGCGCTCGATCATCTCCGGCTCGATGCCGGGCAGCTCGGCGAGCCGGCGGCGTGCCTCAACGGTGAAATGCGGGGCTTCGAGCGCAATCGCCGGGTCGGCGAGGTCGCTGACCGCCACCGGGCGCTCGTTGAAGGCACTGTCCGCCTCGTCCATCGAGATATAGCCGTGGCGCACCATCAGGTCGAGCACCTGGCGCTGCCGCGCCTTTGCCATGCCGAAGTTGTTGTACGGGTCGTAGGTGCCGGGCGACTGCGGCAGCCCCGCGAGGAAGGCCGCCTCGCCGAGCGTCAGCTCCGTGGCGGGTTTGTCGAAGTAGACGTTTGCCGCCTCCTCGATGCCGTAGGCCAGGTTGCCGTAATAGATTTCGTTCAGGTACAGCTCAAGGATCTCGTCCTTGGTGTACTTCTGGGTCATGACCCAGGCCAGCGCGACTTCCTTGAGCTTGACGCGCATCGACTGTGCGGTGCGCTCCTCGTAGCTGAATACGATCTGGTCGACGAGCTGCTGGGTGATGGTGCTCGCGCCCGAGACGATCTCACCCTCCTGGTACCACTGCCAGGCCGCCCGCATGATGGAGGGCGGGTCAAAGCCGGGGTTCTCGTAGAAGGTGTCGTCCTCCGTAGCGATAGTCGCGTAGCGCAGCTTGATCGGGATGCGGTCGAGCGTGACCTCGGTGCGCCGCCCCTCGTCGAAGACCTCGTACAGCAGCACCTCGCCGCTGCGGTCGTAGATGCGCGTGGTCTCGAAGTCCTCGACGCCCTCCATCGAGTCCAGCCGTTCCAGGTCTTCTACCAGCTCGGCGGCGAGCGAGTTGTACATCACCACACCGGCGATGAGCCCCGCGCCGAGCAGCGCGGCGAGGATCATCGCCAGGCCGATGCAGCCGAACTTCACGCCGGTGCGCACCGTGGACCAGAACGGCGAGCGGCGCTTGCGGCGGCGTACGCGGCGCGGCGGTCGGTCGCCGGGGTCCGGCTCGGGGTACGGCACCGGCCTGGGGAGCTCACGCTCGCCCCGTGCCAGCGGTGAGTAAGCCTGCGCCCGGTCGCCTGCGGGCTCGGGGCGCGGCAGATTATCCTGTGTGGGTTCGTCGTTCATCATTGGCTACCTGTCAAGTTCAGGCTTGCAGCCAGACACGGCAAGGGCCGGTCGGGCGGGCACGATTGTAACACGCAGCCCCGGCAGGAGCATCAACCGGGGCAGCTCTACGCGATCTAAGACGCAAACGGCAGCGGCGGCGTTCCGGGCCAACCTCACCCCTGGCGCAGTCAATTCATCGTGTCCTGGCCAGCCTTCGACCCCCTCTGCCGGCGCTGCGGCTGAAGCCAAGGCGCGAAAAACCGCCCACTGCCCCCTGAAAGGCTGATTTGTTGTGAGCCACCCTCTCCCTCATCCCGACCCGAGCTTCGCTCGGCTCAGTTGGGTCCTGGCCAGCCTTCGACCCCCTCTGCCGGCGCTGCGCGCCGGCATCTCCCCCTTCCAGGGGGCGAAGGGGTGGCCTTGAGGCGATGTAGTCGCCTCAAGGTCGGGGTGAGGGGCGACGCCGAGGCGGCACAAACCGATTCTTAAAAGGTGTCGTGTCGCCAGCCCTGAAAGGGCGCAGCGGCGACGATCCAGGCGGGCCACCCCCGGCACGTCTGCGACGCGCCGGGGGTGAGGTCCGGCCACTGCCGCCGCCCCCCGCGTGAAATGGACTTCGCGTTTGTGGTACACTTCGAGGCGAATACACGACGCGCCTAGGCGATTTGTTAAGACGAAGGTGTAGCGGTGGACGGTCAACCGAACAATTCAACAAGCTGGACGCGCGGTCTGGTGATTGTGGGGTTGGTGATCGCGATGGTCATCGGCCTGCAACTGATCGGCGGCCAGCTGTTTGCGGGCGGCGAAGGCGTTTCTATGGCCGAGCTCGCCCAGATGGTGCGCGAGGGAAAGGTAGACACCATCACCGTGCGCGGCGACGATCTGGCTATCTCGCTGGACGACGGCCGTGTGATGCGCACGCGCAAGGAGGCGGGCACCAGCGTCTACGAGACGCTTAACCTGCTCGAAGTGCCCGCAGAAGCCCTCAACGACGTCAACATTACAGTTGTCGGCCCTGGTATCAGCTCGATGCTGGGCAGCGCGCTCTTTACGCTCGTCCCGCTGCTGATTATCGGCTGGTTCGCGTTCTCGATGCTGCGCTCCATGCGCGGCAACCAGGACCAGGCGATGAGCTTCGGGCGGACGCGTGCCAAGGTGGTGAACGTCGATCAGCCCGTCGTGACGTTTGACGACGTCGCCGGGATGGACGAGTCGAAGCACGAGGTTGAGGAGATCGTCGAGTTCCTCAAGGAGCCCGAGAAGTTCATCCGGCTGGGGGCTCGCGTGCCGAAAGGCGTGCTAATGGTCGGCCCGCCGGGCACCGGCAAGACGCTGCTGGCGCGCGCCATCGCGGGCGAGGCTGGCGTGCCGTTCCTGAGCATCTCAGGCTCGGAGTTCGTCGAGATGTTCGTCGGCGTTGGCGCGAGCCGCGTCCGTGACCTGTTCGACAAGGCCAAGCAGGTCGCCCCGTGCATTATCTTCGTCGACGAGATCGACGCGGTGGGCCGCATGCGCGGCACCGGTCTCGGCGGCGGGCACGACGAGCGCGAGCAGACCCTCAACCAGATCCTCGTCGAGATGGACGGCTTCGACAACGACACCAACATCATCGTGATCGCCGCGACGAACCGCGCCGACGTGCTCGACCCGGCGCTGCTGCGCCCCGGCCGCTTCGACCGCAAGGTGTACATCAGCCGGCCCGACGTGCGCGGGCGCGAGGAAATTCTGGGCGTCCACACGCGCGGCAAGCCGCTGCTCGACGACGTGGACCTGCGCACGATTGCCAAGCTCACGCCGGGCTTCTCGGGCGCGGACATCGAGAACCTGGTCAACGAGGCGGCGATCCTCGCTGCCCAGCGCGGCCTGCGCGGCATCGGCATGCACGAGGTGCAGGACGCGATGGAAAAGATCATCGCCGGGCCGGAACGCCGCTCGCACGTCGTCAGCCCGGAGGAAAAGCTCGTCGTGGCCTACCACGAGGCGGGGCACGCCGTCGTGATGCACCACCTGGAGCACTCCGACCCGG
>CAZDLX010000271.1:0-3255 GCA_964506005.1 uncultured Anaerolineae bacterium
CCATCGTCGGCCTGATCACTCACGACGGGCTGGTGCTGGAGGCCATCGCCGCCGTTAGCATCGCCGGGGTGTCCGGCATGATGTTCGAGATGGTGGTCGACAGGCTGCGGGCGCTGAGGCCATAGTGACCTCCGCCATAAGGAGCGAAATGTGAACCTCGACGACCTCATCACCGCCGTCACAGCCGAGCTCGAACAGCTCCCCACCGACGCCAGGCCCACCCCCGAGCAGCTCCGCCGTCTGGCTGCCCTGGCCACCGTCCTGGAGCGCGCCGAGCGGCAGCAGGTATCGCCGTTCCAGCGGCGCATCTTGGACACCCTGGCGACGCTCTCGCCGCGCGCTGAGAGCCCTCCCGTGCCGACGGTGCGGCTCGTCACTACCGTCGGCGGGCTCAAAGACCGCTGGCAGGCGTGGTATCACCTGAGAGCCCTCGAGAACAAAGGCCTAGTGCACAGACCATATGGCCCACGCTCGGGCTGGAAAGCGTGCACACCCTACCCCAAACCCAACATAGTCCACAAGTAAGAGCCCACATTCGCGCTACTCCAACATACTTGACTAGAGCCTCGTCTATAGTGTAGGCGAGGTTTTTGTTTCTGCCCGGCTCCGCCAGGAACGCTTGCTCCCCTTGCCCACTGCCCTGCCAACCTACGGAGCCGGGCCCCGGTGGTGCTTAGTTGACAGAGTTTACACCCGAAAAAAGGGAGAAGTTCCTCAAGAAGCTGCGCGAGTGGCCGAACGTGGCCAGGGCCGCGCGGCAGTGTGGCGTCTCCCGGCAGACTGTCTACAACCACCGGCGGGCTGACGACGCGTTCGCAGCCGCCTGGGACGAGGCCCTCGACGAGGGCGTCGACCGGCTGGAGGAAGAGGCCGAGCGCCGCGGCTTCAAGGGCGTCATGGAGCCCGTGTACTACAAGGGTGAGAAGGTCGGCACCATCCGCCGCTACAGCGACACGCTGGCGATCTTCCTGCTCAAGGCGCACCGGCCCGAGAAGTACCGCGAGAACATCGACATCACCTCAGGCGGGCGGGCGCTCCAGTTCCAGGCCGACGACCTGGCAAAGGCCGAGAGCGAGTTGGAGGCATGGCAGAGTGATCGCGACGGCAGTGAGTGATGAGCAGCGCGTGAAGCTGGAGTGGCTGAAGTGCAGCCGCTCTTTCAGCTATTTTGCCGACACGTACTGCCACATCTACGACGCGACGGCAGGCGACTGGGTGCCGTTCCGGCTGTGGCCGGCCCAGCATGAGGTCGCACGGCTGCTCGTCGACCGGCTGCTCGTCATCATCCTGAAGGCGCGACAGCTCGGACTCACCTGGCTGGTGCTAGCCTTCGCGCTATGGCTGATGCTCTACCGGCCCGCAGCGACCGTGCTGCTCTTCAGCCGTCGCGACGACGAGGCCGTGCACCTGCTCGACGACCGCCTCAAGGGCATGTACCGGCGGCTGCCGGAGTGGATGCAGGTCCGCGAGGTGCTCACCGACAGCGGGCACACCTGGCAGCTCTCCAACGGCTCGGAGGCCCGCGCCTTCCCCACCACTGCCGGTGACTCGTACACGGCGACGCTGGCCATCGTCGACGAGGCGGATCTCGTGCCCGACCTGGGCCGCCTGATGCGGGCGGTGAAGCCGACGATCGACGGCGGCGGGCGCATGGTGCTACTCAGCCGGGCGGACAAGAGCCGTCCCCAGAGCGAGTTCAAGCGCATCTACCGGGCGGCCAAGCAGCTACTCAACGGCTGGGCAGAGATCTTCCTGCCCTGGCACGCGCGGCCTGAGCGCGACGCGGCGTGGTACGAGGCCCAGAAGCGCGACATCCTGAGCCGGACCGGCTCGCTCGACGACCTGCACGAGCAGTACCCGGCCACGGACACCGAGGCTCTGGCGCCGCGCACGCTCGACAAGCGCATCGCGCCGGACTGGCTGGAGCAGTGCTACGTGGCGATGGAGCCCCTCGACAAGCTGCCGGCTGGCTCACCCGCTATCCCCGGCCTGGCGGTCTACCGCCTGCCGGAGCCAGGCCGCGATTACGTGATCGGCGCCGACCCCGCCGAGGGCAACCCGACGTCCGACGACTCGGCGCTCACGGTGCTCGACCGGCTCACCGGGGAAGAGGTCGCCTGTCTATCTGGCCGCTTCCAGCCGTCCACATTGGGCGCCCACGTGGATGCCATCGGCAACTGGTACAACCGCGCCGTCGTGATGGTCGAGCGTAACAACCACGGGCACGCCGTGCTGCTGTGGCTGCACGATAACTCGTCGCTGCCGGTGCTCGCGGGCTTCGACGGCAAGCCGGGCTGGCACTCGACGACCCGCGGCAAGACCCTGCTGTACGACACCTGCGCGGACGCTTTCCGCGACGGAGAGACGACCCTGCACTCATTCGCGACTTACACCCAGCTCGCCAGCATCGAGGGCTCGACGCTGCGCGCGCCGGAAGGCGAGCACGACGACCGGGCGGACAGCTACGCGCTGGCGCTCGCCGGCTGCTCGGCTTATGACGCCACCGGAGGAATCACGGTATGACGCCGATGCCGAAATTGACACTCTGGGACCGGCTCCGCCTGGCGTCACTGGTGCTCTTCCGCAGCAGCAAGACGGTCGCCACGCTGGTGCCGACCTGGCGGGAGAGCCAGCCCACCTACCCCGAGACCAACTTCGAGAGCCTGGTGCGGCACGGCTGGCGCCGCAACGAGCTGATCTATGCCTGCGTGTCGAAGACGGCCAACACGGCCTCGCAGGTCGCACTGCGCGTCTACAGTCAGCGAGACGACAAGCTGCTCGAAGAGCACCCGTTGGCTGCACTGATCGCCCGGCCCAACCCGTTCATGAACGAGTTCGACTTCTGGGCAGCCGTCATCATCTACCAGCGCTTCGCGGGCCGGGCGATCTTCGAGAAGGAGCGTAGCAACGGCGGCCAGGTCGTGCGCCTGTGGCCGCTTCGCCCGGACTGGATACGGCCGGTGCCGTCCAGCAGGACCGTCATCGCCTACTACGAGTATGCACCGCCGGGCCTCGACAAGGTCCGGCTCGACCCGACGGACGTCGTCGACTTCAAGCTGTTCGACCCGCTGAACCAGTATCACGGCTATCCACCCGTGGCCGTCGCTGCACGCGTCGGCGACGTCGACAGCTCGATGACGGACTACCTGAAGCTCTTCTTCGAGAAGGGCGGCATGCCGCCGGGGCTGCTCAAGACGACACAGAAGCTCGGGCAGGCCGAGCGGGAGCGCATCCGGGCTCAGTGGGGCGAGACGT
>CAZDLX010000272.1:0-3215 GCA_964506005.1 uncultured Anaerolineae bacterium
GCATGGCGGCGACTGACACACTGCTGCGCCTGCTGGAGCCGGGCAGCCATGTGAGCGTCGGCAACGACGTGTACGGCGGCACCTACCGGCTGTTCGCGCAGGTGATCGCGCGGACCGGCATCACGTTCGATTACGTGGACGCCTCGGATGCCGTCGCGGTGGCGTCGGCGGTGCGCCCGGAGACGCGCATGGTCTGGCTGGAGACGCCGACCAACCCGCTGCTGGCCGTCGTCAACCTGGAGGACATCGTACGGCGGGTGAAGGGCTCCACCAGCGGCAAGTACATCAAGATCGTGGTGGACAATACGTTCGCGTCGCCGTATCTCCAGCAGCCGCTCCGGCTCGGCGCGGACATCGTGATGCACAGCACGACCAAGTACCTGAGCGGGCACTCGGACGTGGTCGGCGGGGCGGTCGTGACCGACGATACGGAGGTCTACGAGCAGCTCAAGTTCCTGCAGAACGCCGCCGGCGCGGTGCCGGGCGCGTTCGACTGCTGGCTCACGCTGCGCGGCATCAAGACCCTGCACCTGCGGATGGCCCGCCACTGCGAGAACGCGCAGGCGGTGGCGGAGTTCCTGGAAGGGCACGAGGCGGTTGAGCAGGTGCTGTACCCTGGGCTGGCGTCCCACCGGCAGTACGAGCTTGCTGCCCGGCAGATGCGGGGCTTCGGCGGGATGGTGTCGGTGATCATGCGGGGCGGCGAGGCGGCGGCGCGCGAGTTCGCGGCGCGCACGCGGCTGTTCGCGCTTGCGGAGTCGCTCGGCGGCGTCGAGTCGCTGATCGAGCACCCGTACAGCATGACCCACGCCTCGACCGCCGAGAGCGAGATCGCCGTGCCGCCGGGGCTGGTGCGGCTGTCGGTCGGCATTGAGCACGTTGACGACCTGATCGCGGACCTCGCGCAGGCGCTGGCGTTCTAGGGCGCACACTCATTATCCGGCTTGACCCTCGCGAGTTTATGACGCTAGCTTTTTCACCAAAGGAGAAAACCGCATGACCGAAGCGACGACCATCCCGCCCCGCGCCGAGATTGCGCTGGAGCACCGTTGGAACGCCGAGAGCGTGTTCGCGACGCGGGCGGACTGGGAGAACGCCCGCGAGGAAGTCGGCAGGCTCATCGAGAAAGCCGCCGAGTACCGCGGGCGGCTCGACGAAGGCCCCGAAGTGCTGCTCGGCTGGTTCCAGATGCTCGAAGACCTCATGTAGACGACCGGTAAGCTCTACGTGTACGGGTATATGTCGTCAGCGGTTGATACAGCCGATCAGGAAGCGGCGGCGATGGCCGACCAGGGGCGGATGCTGTTTGGCCGGGCGATCGCAAGCGTCGCCTATGCAGACCCTGAGATGCTGGCCATCGGCCACGAGATGCTGGAGCAGTGGATGGCGGACGAGCCGCGCCTCCAGACCTACGCCCACTACTTCGACGACCTCTTCCGTAAGCAGGAGCACGTGCGCTCGGAGGACGTGGAAGAGGTGCTCGGCATGCTGATCGACCCGTTCATGACGGTGCGCACGACGTTCGAGGCGCTTGCCGATGCCGATCTGCAGTTCCGCCCCGCACAGTCGAGCGACGGTACGGAGGTCGAGGTGGGGCAGAGCAGCATCAACCGCCTGCTGAACAGCCCCGACCGCACCCTGCGCCGGACGGCGTGGGAGAGCTACGCCGACGGCTACCTCTCGATGCAGAACACCTTTGCCAGCAACCTCGCCGTCGCCATCAAGGGTGACGTGCTTGCGGCGCGGGCTCGCCGCTACGGGTCGGCACTGGAAGCGGCGCTGTTTGAAGACAACATTCCGACCGAGGTCTTCCACAATCTCATCGACACGTTCCAGAAGAACCTGCCGACGTGGCACCGCTACTGGGCGGTGCGCCGCCGGGCACTCGGGCTCGACGAGGTGCAGCCGTACGATATCTGGGCACCGCTCGTCGAAAACCCGCCGAGTGTGCCCTACGAGCAGGCCGTGGACTGGATCTGCGCGGGACTCGCGCCGCTCGGCGACGAGTATGTGAACACGCTGCGGGCGGGCTGCCTCGAAAACCGCTGGGTGGACGTCTACCCGAACCGGGGCAAGCGGCAGGGCGCGTTCTCGTTCGGCTGGCCCGGCACGCACCCGTTCATCGTGATGAGCTACAGCGACAACGTCGGCAGCATGAGCACGCTGGCCCATGAGCTGGGCCACTCGATGCACTCCTACCACGCCTGGAACACGCAGCCGACGATCTACGCGCAGTACACGATCTTCCAGGCGGAGGTCGCGTCGAACTTCAACCAGGCGATGGTCCGCGCGCACCTGCTGGAGACACTCGACGACGACGTGACCAAGCTCGCGCTCATCGAAGAGGCGATGTCCAACTTCCACCGCTACTTCTTCATCATGCCGACGCTGGCGCGCTGGGAGCTGGAAATGCACGAGCGGGTCGAGCGCGGCGAGCCCCTCACCGCCGACATCATGAACGAGCGGATGCTGGCGCTGTTCGCGGAGGGTTACGGGGACGAGATGGCCTACGACCCGGCGCGGGTGGGCATCACCTGGGCGCAGTTCCAGCACATGTACATGAACTTCTACGTCTTCCAGTACGCGACGGGCATCAGCGGGGCGCACGCGCTGGCCAAGCGCATCCGCGACGGCGAGCCGGGCGCGGTGGAGGACTACCTGGGCTTCCTGAAGGCGGGCGGCTCGGACTACTCGCTGAATACGCTGAACGCGGCAGGCGTGGACCTGACCACGCCCGAGCCGGTCGAGGCGGCGTTCGAGGTGCTGGCTGACTACGTCAACCGGCTGGAGAAGCTGACGGGTTGACCTCACCCCATCCCCGCTGGCAGGGAGGGGCCAACGTAAACCGTATATCGTAGGGGCGGGTCTGAGACCCGCCCCTACCGTTGTCTGCGGTGTGCCCTAGGAAGAGTGGAAGGGTTATGAATGCGCCAAGATCCCGTAGGGGCGCAGGCATGCGTGTTGCGCAGCTTCGTCGCGCAACGCGCGCCCCTACCCAATATTGGCGAACCATCACCGCTGGCAGATAGATATCGTAGGGGCGGGTCTGAGACCCGCCCCTACCATTATGGCACGTGAATGATATGCACGCTGGCTTGCCAGACTGCTTGACATACCTCTGACCCCCTTCGGCCCTTCGGGCCACTTCCCCCTATGAGGGGGCAGAGGATGGCCCGCCGCTGGCTTCTCATCAGCCGCAGCCAACGCCTTCGCCC
>CAZDLX010000273.1:0-3211 GCA_964506005.1 uncultured Anaerolineae bacterium
TGAAGGCGTGCTGCCCGCCGCAGGCGGGACAGCCTTGGATGAGGGGGAAAGCGGGTCATGGCAAAAGTGTCGTGCCGTCAGCTTCACAGGGGTGAGCGGACCAGTGAGCTCTCTGACCAACGTATACCCCCTCTCCGTGGCACGGAGAGGGGGCGGCACGCGAAGCGTGCAGGGGGTGAGGTCGCTTGTCCCCGCCCTGCGGCGGTGCTAGACTGGCATCATATGACCCCCTGTTGATAGTCAGGAGCCTGCCATGCTGATGAATGTCGCCCTGCTGGGGCTTGGCAATGTGGGCCGGGCTCTCGCGGAACTCCTCCTCGAAAAGACCGACGCACTGCGCGAGCGCTACGGGCTTGACGTGCGGGTCGTGGGCATCAGCACCGGGCGGCACGGGCAGGTCATCGAGCCGGATGGGCTCGACCTCAACGACGTGCTGGAGACCGTGAGAGGCAACGCCTCGCTCGGCGAGCCACTGGGCGGCGCGGAGACGTTTCTGGCGGCCTGCGGCGCAGACCTCATCTTTGAGAGCATCCCCACCAACCCGAAAGACGGGGAGCCCGCCCTGAGCTACGCTCGCCAGGCGCTGAGCCTCGGCATGCACGTCGTCACCGCGAACAAGGGCCCGGTCGCCTTCGGCTACCGCGAGCTGACCGACCTCGCCGCGCGGCACGGCGTCGGCTTCTTCTTCGAGTCGACGGTGATGGACGGCGCTCCCGTGCTGGCGACGGGGCGCGAGGGACTGCCCGCCGCCCGCGTCGAGCGCATCCGGGGCATCTTCAACAGCACGACGAACTACATTATCACCCGCATGGAGGACGAGGGGCTCACGTTCGACGAGGCGCTGGAAGACGCGCAGCACATCGGCATCGCCGAGACCGACCCGACGCTCGACATCGACGGTTGGGACGCGTCGATCAAGACTGTGATCCTCGCCAACGTGATCATGGGCGCCGACCTGCGCCCGGCGGATGTCGACCGCACGGGTATTCGCGGGCTGAAGCTGGCGGAGGTGCAGCAGGCCGCAGCAGACGGCGAACGCATCCGCCTGCTGTGCGAGGCTGCCCGCGGGCCGGGCGGCGAGATCCGCGCTCGTGTCGCGCCGGAGCGCGTGCCCGCCGGCGACATCCTCGCCAGCATCAAGGGCACGACGAGCATCGTGGATTTCGAGACCGACGTGCTGCCCCGGCTGACCATCGTGGAGAACGACCCTGGCCCCAAGACGACCGCCTACGGTATGCTCGCCGACATGGTAAACCTCGCCCGCGGCAGGCATCGTGACGACGTGAGTGGGACCTAATAACCCCCTTCACGCCAGTTGCGGACGCAGGTAAGCAGTGCTATAGTGCAGCTGAGCTGTTCCGCTCCCTCGCATCTCACCGGGAGGAGAGATTATGCCTATTTCCCGACGTCGATCAGTGGTTGCTGCCGCGGGTCTGCTGCTGCTCGCAGCGCTGACTGGCTGCACGCTCGCGGGGGCGAATCCGGCGCCCCTCACCCCCGTTTCGCCGGATCAGGTGCCAGAGTTCGAGCCGGTCGTGCCGGAGAGCGAGGGAGAGCTGCCGGGCGTGATCCCGTCGCCGACACAGCTTGCGCCCGTCGACGTGATGGGCACGCAGACGGCGCAGCCGCCAGAGGGCGAGGCTGAAGGTGAGATACCGGGCGCGGAGGCCACCCCGCTCGGCGAGGAGACGTCCGAGGCCCCGGCTGAGGCCACTGCCGAGCCGGTGGCCGAAGCAACCACCGCCCCGCCCGAGGGCACCTGCCCGGTGACGCACACCGTGCAGCAGGGCGAGACGCTGTACAGCCTCTCCCGGCATTATGGCGTACCGGTCAACCAGATCGTGGCGGCGAGCAACCTCGCCAATCCCGACCGGCTTTCGCTGGGCCAGCAGCTCACCATCCCCTGCGCGGATGGCGCCCCGCCAAGTGCAGGTGATGCCGCCCCGCCCGCCGATGCGAGCGGCACGGTCCACATCGTACAGCCGGGCGAAAACCTGTTCCGCATCGCCATGCGCTACGGGCTGACGGTCGACGAGCTGGCGCGGCACAACAACATCTCGGACCCGACGCGTATCAGTGTCGGCCAGCAGATCCGCATCCCGTAGAACACCGTCTATCCCACCTGATAAACTCAGGAGGCTGCCGCCCTGTGCGGGCAGCCTCTTCATTTTGTTGCCCTGCCATGCAGAAGGGTTGTGATAGTGGCACCAGAAACCATCGTCGACAGCAAGCAGATCTACGACGGGCGCGTCGTCAAACTGCACCTTGAGACCGTCGAGCTTGAGGACGGACATACCTTTGAGCGTGAACTCATCCGGCACAGCGGGGCGGTCGCCATGCTGCCGCTCGACGAAGCCGGCAACGTGTACCTGGTGCGGCAGTACCGCATCGGCGCGGACAAGGATCTGCTAGAGCTGCCCGCAGGCCAGCTTGAGCCCGGCGAGCCGCGCGAGGAATGCGCCCGCCGCGAGCTTCAGGAGGAGATCGGATACTACCCCGAGCAGCTCGACGAGCTGGGCGGGCTGTACGTCGCGGCGTCGTACACGACGGAGTACATCACGATCTACGTGGCGCGGGGGCTGCGCGAGGCGACGCTGCCCGGCGACCAGGACGAGCGTATCGAGATCGTGAGGATGCCGTTCGAGCAGGCCTACCAGATGGCGCTGCGCAACGAGATCGAGGACAGCAAGACGCTGATCGGGTTGATGTGGGCGGCGCAGCGGCTGGGGTAGGCCCCACTCCCGGAGATAGGGGTTTATGTCACGCGAATATATTGTAGGGGCGGGTCTAATGATGCGAAGCATCACGACCCGCCCTTACTCAGGATGATGTAGGCCGTTCATTCAGCCCGCCACCCCCTTCGCCCCTTCGGGGCACTTCCCCCTTTCAGGGGGCAGATGGTGGTTCTCCGCATGCCCACTTTTGCCGAACTCAGTCCTTTCGCCCCCTTTCAGGGGGATGATGGCGTAGTTCGCGGAGCGAACACTGGTAGAGGGGGTCAGAGGCTGGAATTGCCATCATCCTTAGTAGGGGCGCGCGTTGCGCAACTCACGTTTGCGCAACACGCATGCATGCGCCCCTACATCATGTCACGCAAACATACTCTAGGGGCGGGTCGTGACGCGCGATGCAGTCGATGCTGTGCATCGCGCATCGACCGCATCATTAGACCCGCCCCTACCTATTCCCCCTCTCCGTGGCACGGAGAGGG
>CAZDLX010000274.1:0-3182 GCA_964506005.1 uncultured Anaerolineae bacterium
CCGGTGCATTTGCGGAGCAAATGCTACGCCCGGCCTAACCCGCCGGGCGTTTTCTTATTGCCAGCCGGCGGGCAGGTTGCGCCGCAGCTTGGCGAGGATGTCTTCCAGCGAGGCGGGCAGGGGGGCGCGGAACTCCAGCCGTTCGCCCGTCGACGGGGAGTCGACGTGCAGCTCGGCGGCGTGCAGGAACAGCCGCTTCAGCCCGATGCGCTGCTTCCGGTAGCCGTACAGCCGGTCCCCGACGATGGGGTTGCCCAGCCAGGCCAGGTGCACGCGGATCTGGTGGGTGCGCCCCGTGCCCGGCTCGACGGCGACGAGCGCGTTGCTCCCCAGGTCTTCGAGCACGTCGTAGCGGCTCACCGCCTCGCGACCACCCTTGACGACAGACATCCGCTTGCGGTTTTTCGGGTCGCGGCCTATCGGGGCCTCGATGATCCCGCTGGGGCTGCCGGGCACGCCCTCGACGAGCGCGAGGTAGCGCTTGTAGACCGTGCGCCGCCTGAACTGGCGCTGCAGCGCGCGCAGGGCTTCGGGGGTGCGGGCCAGCACGATGACGCCGGAGGTGTCTTTGTCGAGCCGGTGCACGACCCCGGCGCGGGCCAGCTCCGGGCCTACGTCGCGCATCTCCGGCCAGCGGGCCAGCGCGGCGTTGACCAGCGTGCCGCTCAGGTTGCCGAAGGCGGGGTGTGTCACCATGCCGGCGGGCTTGTTCACCGCGACGAGGTCGGCGTCCTCGTACAGCACCTCCAGCTCGACGTCCTCAGGTTGGATGGCTGGCGTCTCGCGCTGCGGAAGGGCCAGCTCGACCACGTCGCCGGGCTCCAGCCGGTACGACGCCCGCTCCGCGCGCCCGTTGACGAGCACCTCGCCCGCCTTGACGAGCCGCTGGATCTCCGCCCGCGAGACGTCGCCGAGCGCGGCGGCGGCGAACTTGTCGAGCCGCTCGCCGCCCTCCTCGGCCACCAGCCGGACGATTGATTGGGGCGTGTTCGCCATCAAGAACCCTGCTTGCGGTTGGCGCAGTCCAGACAGTAGCGCGCGTAGGGGAGCGCCTGCAGCCGCGCCGGGTCGATGGCCTTGCCGCAGGCGCGGCACAGCCCGTAGCGGCCCTCTTCCATGCGGGTCAGCGCCCGCTCGACCTCGTACAGGATCCGCTCGGCGTTGCGCCTCACGGCGATGTCGGCGGCCTGCTCGAAGGCGATAGTACCGTCGTCGGCCTGGTGGGTGCCGTAGCCATGCCCGCTCTCGGGGTGCGCAGTCGCCGCGGCGATCTCGGCTCTCAGGTCGTCGCGCATGTGCTCAAGCTGGGCTCTCAGTAAGTCGCTGACCATGGGTAAGCCTCCATACCTGTATGCGTAACTCCATTGTACGGGCACCCAACCCGCCCGCCAAGTAAAACAGGGTGGGGAGTCCACAGATGGTCAGAAAAGATGCAACCTCACCCCCGGTACGGCTTTGCCGTTACGCCCTCATCCCGAAGGGAGAGGGGAATCTCGCCAGGTCGGGTTCTCCCCTCTCCCAGCGAGCGAAGCGAGCGACCGGGAGAGGGGCGGGGGTGAGGGAAAGTGAATCCACGAATAAAATTCATTGGTGTCATTAGTGACATTCGTGGACTCTCATTCTTTTGTCTTTTCTCTGTGTTTTCTGTGCCATCTGTGGATCAAAAAAGGGCCGCACGTGTGGCGCGGCCCCTCCTCAGCTTCAGCGTTACGGGCGCTCGACGGCCAGCCGCAGCGTCTCGCCGTCGAACTCGTAGTCATCCGCCACATCACCGGCGGGGTCGGCGGTGGACTCAAGCCCGGTAGCGAGCGTCTCGGCCTGGATCTCGCCGGCGAACTGCTCGACGGCCTGCGCCAGCTTCCCGCTGGCGCGGTAGCGCACGACGACCCGGTCGTCCACGCTGTAGTCGGCGTCGCGGCGGAGCATCTGCACGCGCCGGATGAACTCGCGGGCCAGCCCCTCGGCGACGAGGTCATCGGTGAGCACCACGTCGAGCGCGGCGACGTAGCCGCCCTCCTGCGCGATGGCGAAGCCCTCCGCCGGGCTCATCCGCACCTCGACCTCCTCGGGCGAGAGCGTCTCGTCATGCCCGTTCACCGGCACGGTGATCTCCTCCCCGGCGAGCAGCTTCTCGGCGTAGGGGGCGGGGTCCGCCTCGACGAGCGTGCGCCGCACCTGCTGGAACGCCGCGCCGAAGCGCGGGCCGAGCTTCTGTGGCAGCGGGTTGAGGCTGTACTGCACCACCTCACCGACGCCGTCCAGAACGCTGACCTGCTTGACGTTCAGCTCGTCGGCGATCAAGTCCGCGTAGCTCCGCACGACGTCCGCCTGCCCGGCGGGCACCGCGAAGGCGGCCTCTGCGAGCGGCTGGCGCACCTTGACCTGCTCGCTGGCGCGGGCCGCGTGGCCCAGGCTCACGAGCCGCATCACGACGCGCATCTCGTCCATCACCGCCTGGTCGATCAGCGCCTCATCGGCCTCCGGCCACGCCGCCAGGTGGACGCTCTCCGGCGCGCCGGCGTCAACCGAGCCGGCGAGGTTGCGGTACAGCGCCTCGCTGAGGAACGGCATGGTCGGGGCCAGCAGCTTGGCGACCGTCACCAGGCACTCGTAGAGCGTCAGGTAGGCGGCGGTCTTGTCGTCGTCGCTCTCGCTCTTCCAGAAGCGGCGGCGCGAGCGGCGCAGGTACCAGTTGCTCAGGTTCTCGACGAACTGCTCGACGGGCCGGGTGGCACTTGGCACGTCGTACGCCTCGTACGCCTCGGTCACGTCGCGTACCAGCGCGTTGAGCTCCGAGAGCACCCAGCGGTCGAGCGGGCTGCGCTGCGCAGCGGGCAGCGAAACCTTGGTTGGATCGAAGCCGTCGATGTTGGCGTAGGTCACGAAGAAGCTGTAGGTGTTCCACAGCGTCAGCCAGAACGAACGGAACGCCTGCCCGACGAGGTCGAGCGAGAACCGCTTGGGCTCGCCCGGCGAGCCTATGGTGTACATGTACCAGCGGAAGGCGTCCGCGCCGTAGCGGTCAAGCACCGCCCACGGCTCGACGAACGTCTCCGGGCGGCTCTTGGACATCTTCTGGCCCGTCTCGTCGAGGATCAGGCCCAGGCAGATCACGTTCTTGAAGGCGACACTGTCGAACAGCAGCGTGCTGATGGCATGCAGCGAGTAGAACCAGCCGCGCG
>CAZDLX010000275.1:0-3180 GCA_964506005.1 uncultured Anaerolineae bacterium
CGCAATCCAACCCTCTCCGCACCCGGCATTCCTGCCCTACCTGTGGTATGATTAATCGAGTCGCTCGAATGTTCTGAGGCGCAACCAGGAAGGCAGCACTTTATGGCCGACGACCAGCGCAAACGACTGATTCTCATCGACGGGCACGGGCTCGCGTACCGGATGTTTTTCGCTATCCAGGCGGCGATGTCGACGCGTGCCGGCGAGCCGACGAACGCCACCTACGGCTTCACCCGCACGCTGTTGAGCCTCATCAACGGCGACGAGGCCCCGGATTACATCGCCGTGAGCTTCGACGTCGGCGAGACGTTCCGCGACGCCATCTTCGACGACTACAAGGCCACCCGCGAGAAGATGCCCGATGCGCTTGAGGTCCAGATCCAGCGCATCCACGACGTGCTGGAGGCGTTCAACATCCCTATTCTCGAAGTCGAGGGCTACGAGGCGGACGACGTGCTCGGCACGGTGGCGCGCCTCGCAGCGGCGCAGGGCGTCGAGACGCTGATCGTCACCGGCGACAGGGACCTGCTGCAGCTCGTCGACGAGCACACGCTGGTCCAGCTCCCCGGCGGGCGCACCGGCGAGATCACCGTCTACGACGAGGCGATGGTGCGCGAGAAGATGGGCATCGACCCGGTGCAGATCGTCGATTATAAGGCGCTCGTCGGCGACACCTCCGACAACATCCCCGGCGTGCCGGGTATCGGCAACAAGACTGCGGTTAACCTGCTCAACCAGTACGGCACGCTCGAGGCTATTTACGAGAACCTGGACGCCATCAAGAGCACTCGCGCCCGCAGCGCGCTCGCCGAGTACCGCGAGCAGGCGTTCCTGAGCCAGAAGCTGGCCCGCATCGTCACCGACGTACCCCTGGACTTCAACCTCGACCTCTGCCGCCCGGACGATTACGACCGGGATGAGGTCGTGGCGATGTTCCGCACGCTGGAGTTCCGCTCGTTTGCCAACGAGATTCGCGGGGAGGGTTCGGCCCCCGCTGGCGGCAGCGGGCAGCAGCTCCCGCTGTTCGGCGGTGGAGAGACTCGCGCCCCCGAGGAGATCGCGACCGACACGGTGACGCACGTCGTGCGCGATGAAGCGGCGCTCGACGCGCTGGTCAAGAAGCTGGAAGCGGCAGAGGCCATCGCCTTTGACACGGAGACGACCAGCACCGACCAGATGCAGGCCAAGCTCGTCGGCATCTCGCTCGCCGTCGAGCCGGGCGAGGGCTACTACATCCCCATCCGGCACGTGTTCGACGATCAGGGCCAGCTCAAGGTTGAGCGTGTCATCGAGCGGCTGCGCCCCGCCATGACCGATCCGAACATCCCCAAGATCGGGCACAACATCAAGTACGACGCCATCATGCTGAAGCGCTACGGGCTGGAGGTCTACCCGCTGAGCACCGATACGATGGTCGGCGAGTGGCTGCTGCACCCCGGCTCCTCGCAGGGCAAGCTCGGGCTCAAGAACCTCGCCTTCTTCCGGCTCGGCGTCGAGATGACGCCGATCAGCTCGCTGATCGGCAGCGGGCGCAAGCAACTCACCATGGACCTCGTCTCCGTCGAGGAGGCGGCACCTTACGCCGCCGCCGACGCCGATATGACGCTGCGGCTGGCAGAGCCCATCCTGCGAGAGCTGGAAGAGCAGCAGCAGATAGACCTGTTCCGCAAGATCGAGATGCCGCTGGTGCCGGTGCTCGTGGACATGGAGCTCGCCGGGATGCTGCTCGACGTCGACTTTCTGAAGGCGATGTCGCGGGAGCTCGGGCAGATCCTGGAGCAGCGCTACCAGGAGATCTGCGGGATTGCCGGCTACGAGTTCAACACCAACTCGCCGCTGCAGCTCAGCGAGGTGCTGTTCGAAAAGCTGGGCCTGCCCACGCAGGGCCTGCGCAAGACGAAAGCCGGTTACTACTCCACCGCGGCGGACGTGCTTGAGAACCTGCGCAGCCAGGACACGACGGGCATCATCGCGGCGATCCTCGAGTACCGCGAGCTGGAGAAGCTGCGCGGCACCTACCTCGACGCCCTGCCGCAGATGGTTAACCCCGAAACCGGACGGCTGCACTCGTCGTTCAACCAGACCGGCACCGTGACCGGGCGGATCAGCTCCAGCGAGCCCAACCTGCAGAACATTCCCATTCGCAGCGAGATCGGGCGGCGCGTGCGCGAGGCATTCGTCGCCGCGCCGGGCCATATGCTGCTCGGCGCGGACTACTCGCAGGTTGAGCTGCGCGTGCTGGCCCACTTCTCGGGCGACGAGGCGCTGCAGGAGGCCTTCCACGAGGGGCAGGACATCCATGCCTCGACGGCGGCGACCGTCTACAACATCGACATCAGCCAGGTCACGCCCGCCCAGCGCAGCTTCGCGAAGTCGGTGAACTTCGGGCTGCTGTATGGCATGAGCGCCTTCCGTCTGGCACGCGAGTCGAACCTGACGCTGCCCGAGGCGGAGGCCTTCGTCAAGACGTACTTCGAGAGCTTCCCGCGGGTGCGCCAGTATCTTGAGGCCACACGCCGCCAGGCCATCGAGAAGGGCTACGTCGAGACGCTGCTCAAGCGCCGCCGCTACTTCCCTGCGCTGCAAACCGAGGGCGGCGGGCAGCAGGCGGCGATGCAGCGCCGTGCCGCCGAGCGCGAGGCGGTCAACATGCCTATCCAGGGCACGGCAGCCGACATTATGAAGCTGGCGATGATCAACCTGCACCGGGCGCTCGCCGAGCACGGGCTGAGCGGGCGCATGATCCTGCAGGTGCACGACGAGCTGCTCCTCGAAGTGCCCGAGGAGGAGGTCGCCGAGACGACTGCGGTTGTGTGCGAGATCATGGAAAATGCTTATCCGCTCGACGTACCACTGAAGGTGGACGCGCACAGCGGCACCAACTGGGGGGAGCTGAAGGGATGAATGTGCCCGACAACTATCCGATCCTCGACTTCGACCCTGACCCCAGAGCGGTCATCTCACCCCGCGACGTGATGGGCGAGGCACCTGCGGGCATGCCTGAGCACTGCGTGATCTGCTTCTTCAGCGAGGTTATTGCCAGGGTCGTCGAGGAGCACCAGCCCTGCGTCGTCAAGCATATTCGCTCCGAGATGATGCAGCATCCCGTCTACGCTGTCGAGGCCAACGGGATGCGCTTTGCATTCTTCCACCCGGGCATCGGCGCGCCGCTCGCCGTGG
>CAZDLX010000276.1:0-3139 GCA_964506005.1 uncultured Anaerolineae bacterium
CCGTGCACGTCAAGGGCATCGCGGTCGGCGCGCACGGTATCCGCAGCGGCAAGGATGGCCTTACGATGGGTGGGCCGCTGGCTTATGGCATCCAGACGCAGGGCGGCGACCACTGCAACACCGTCGGCGGCGTCGAGTCTTACGGCGAGATGTCGATGATCGTGGACACCGTCGGCAGCTGTCTCTTCTGGGGTATGGGGCTCAATACCGAGGCGACGCTGAGCTGGCTGAACGCGATCACCGGCTTCGACGTCACCGAGGAAGAGCTGAACGAGACGATGGTGCCGCGCTGGGTCAACCTGCAGCGCGCCTCCGTGCTGCTCGGCGGCTGGACGGCTGCAGACGACCGCAACCCGGACCGCTTCTACGAGCCGCTGCCGGATGGGCCGGATGCGGGCAAGTTCCTCGCCCCTGCCGATGAGAAGGCGAAGATGGCTGAGGCCTACGCCTTCCGCGGCTGGGATGCGAACGGCATCCCGACGACTGAGACGCTGGAAAAGTACGGGCTCGATTTCCTTGACCCGCTGCTGGCGACGCTCAGAGCGTAGAGCTCACCGGAAAACGTGGGGCCAGCCGTTACGGCTGGCCCCACCTGTCCAGCCCATCGCCTGCGGGGCGGTAAGACGTCACCAAGCCCACCGCACGGCTTGAGATACTCTCCCGGTGGCTAGGGCACAGGCCGGGTGCCCGGCTAGGGTGCTGACCCTACTTCACCTCACCTTACGGCGCGAATCCAGCGATTCGACAGCCAGACCGCGCTGCGGGCCGATGAGTTCACAACCGTGCGTTAGTTACTTAAAACCTAAATATAGGTTCTCGAACCGGGGCAAAATCCGACGTGATACTGTTCCAAACCGGGCCCCCACCTGATGGGGTGCGAGCTACCGCAGTGGGATAATGAAGCAACGGCTCGACCCGGGGCGTGCACATGTCCTCCGGCGCCCGGCATGAGCTTTCTTAACGCTCGATGTGGTAGCGGGCCAGAGCGCCCACTGCCAGGTGACTTCAACTAGGATCAGCCAGATGGGTCTATTCAACGCGACACACACGATCTACGAAATCATCCCCGAGAACTGTAAGGGCTGCCGCGTCTGCCTGAAAAAGTGCCCGGTGGATGCCATCAGCGGTGAGTTGAAAGAGATTCACGTCATCGACCAGGCGGTCTGCATCCAGTGCGGGCAGTGCTTCGAGGCCTGCCGTCTGGACGCCGTCAAGGTCATTGAGGTCGAGGGGCGGCTGAAGGTCAAGCGCAAGTGGGACGCCTGGATGGTGGCGCGGCGCGGCGTCCAGTTCGGCCTGCTCGCCCTGTTCTTCTTCCTCTTCTTCACGACGCCTGAGGCAGCCAGCAGCACCGTCCCCGTGAACATCTTCTCGCGGGCCAACGTGCTCCAGGGCGTCATGAGCAGTATCGCCTCCCGCAGCCTGATCACCCGCTTCTGGCCGGCGCTTGTGGTGGTGGGCTTGACGCTGGTCTTCGGGCGCGTGTGGTGCGGCTGGATCTGCCCCACCGGCACTATCCTGGATCTGTACGGCTTCAAGGACCGCGTATTCAAGTGGCAGGGCCTGCGCTACGTGAAGTACGTCATCCTCGCGGTGATCTTCATCATGGCGCTGTTCGGCAGCCTCACCCTGATGTTCTTCGAGCCCATCACCGTGCTCGTGCGTGGCCTGGTCGCGGGGTTTGTGCCTGTCATTCAGAACGTCGTCGCCGGCGTCCCCGTCGACTGGACGAAGGTTTCCGTCGTCGCCGCGGTGCTGCTGCTGTTCGCCCTGCTTGCGAACATCGTCGAACGGCGCTTCTGGTGCCGCTACATCTGCCCGCTCGGCGCGACGATTGGCCTGCTCTCCAAGTTCTCGCTGTTCAAGCGGAACGTCAAGGAGAGCTGCGTGAAGTGTGCGCACTGCAACCCGACCTGCCCGATGGGCGCCATCGACCATGTGAACTTCAAGAGCGACCCGGCCGAGTGCATCATGTGCATGGATTGCGCGCCGGCCTGCCCGACGAAGTCCATCGAGTTCGACCCGAAGTCCGCGCCCGGCTTGGTGTGGGGTAACGAGTTCGACCCGACCCGCCGTGAGGCGTTCGTCGCGCTCGGCACCGGCGCTGTGGCCGTCGGCCTGCTCAAGAGCTCGTTCAATACCACGGGCGACCCGAGTGTGCTTCGCCCGCCGGGTGTCATCAATGACGAGGAAGGCTTCTTCGCGAAGTGCATCCGCTGCGACCAGTGCGTCCAGGCTTGCGAGCGGGGCCTGATCGTTCCGGCGGTGTTCGAGTCCGGATGGCAGGGCGCGATGACGCCCATCGTCAAGATCGACGGCAAGATCTGCGACTACGACTGCAATGCCTGCACGCAGGTCTGCCCCAGCGGTGCAATTCCGGTTCTGACGCTTGAAGAGAAGCGCAAGGCGCCAATCGGGATCGTCGTGATCGACTACGACGTCTGTACCGAGTGCATGATCTGCGAGGCGGCTTGTCCGGCGACGGCTATCGAGCGCGTCGAGTACATGGGCAAGTATCGCTACGTCAAGGCGCGTCCGGTCATCAACCCGGATCTCTGCACCGGCTGCAACGCCTGCACGTTCGAGTGCCCGCAGAGCTGCATGGAAGTTGTTTCGCGCAAGACTGTGAACCTGTAGTGAGCCGACGGCTCGCCACTAACCGACAGGGAGTGATATGTTCCAATCACTGGGTCCGACCGAGCTAATCGTTATCCTGCTGATCGTCATCGTCCTGTTCGGGGTTGGCCGTATCAGCAAGCTCGGCCAGGAGTTTGGCGGTGCAATCGGCGCTTTCCGCCGCGAGGTGCGCAAGGCTGGTGATGAGAAGCCGCTGAACGACAAAGCATAAGCGGCGTGTGAAGACGGGAAGGGGCTGGCTTCGGCTGGCCCCTTTTTCATTCGGGCAATAAATGAAATTCCAACGCCAGTTCCTTGACGGGGTGGGGCGGGGTGGGGTAATATTCCGGTCCGCTGCGAGGACAGCCGGGCGAGGTTCGCGAGTTTGCGAGATTCTAAGGCAAAGTCCTTGCCGGGGCACGCGGAGTGTGCTACAATGATGCGTGCCTGGGGGAACAACGCCCCTGGAGCTTGAAAATCGAGGAGGAGAGCCGCCGGACCGGAAACGACTTGAGCAAGCGAG
>CAZDLX010000277.1:0-3084 GCA_964506005.1 uncultured Anaerolineae bacterium
CTCACTGACGCTGTGCCCGGTCATGAGGGGTTCTATGCGGCTGGTATGTCAAACAACCAGGCGAAGGTGTACTTCTACCAAGAAGAGCAGCTCCCCTTGCGGCCTGAATACCTCAAGGACGACAACCTCCTAGCGGATCTGGACATCGCTCTCCACAAGACGGAAGAAGTTGCTCGCAAAGTACGCGGTGCTACTTCGCGGCTCGCTGAGCTCATCCTCTCTCCCATGGCTGATCAGCCAGGTGGCAGGAAGCCCGACCCCGGCGATGTTAGCGCGCTCGTCCGGCACTGGAGCGTCATGCGGGAGTACTGGGGCGGCCTGGAGCCGTACTTCTGGGAGCTGTCCCGCAGCCTGCCCGCCGACGCAGACACCGCGCTGGACTGGTGGGTGGGGATCCTCAAGTACGCGGCATGGCAGACGTTCGAGCAGGCCGAGGCGCTGGCCGGCATTGATGCGGAGGCGCTGAAGGCGGTGGCGGCGGGCCGGCGGCAGCTCGCAGCCGGGCTGGCAAAAGTGTTCAAGGATGCAGAGGAGGCCTAGCACGATGGAAGAAACTCACCCGTTTATCACGTACCTGACGCAGACCCTGGTCGCAGACCGGGGCGCGCTGGCTGCGCTGCGGCGCGGTCTCGGGCAGCCACCCGGCTTCGCGCCGGAGATGCTGCGCTTTGTAGTGCCCTTCCTTCCCGAACGGCCCTCGGCGTGGCACGAGCGCACGCTGTACATGCTCGCGTCGCTGTTCGCGCTGCACCCGGCCCACACCGGAGAAGGTAACCTGGGGGATCACTTTGCCCGGCTCAAGTCTGAGGATAACACTGCGCTGGAGCGCCGCTTCACCGCGCTGCTCGCCGCTCACCCCGACGAGCTGGACATCCATCTGCGGCGGGCTGTCGCGATGTTCAAGAGCAAGGACATCCCGGTGAACTGGGACCAACTGCTGAAGGACTGCCTCGCCTGGAGCCATCCGGAGAGGCAGGCACGCGTACGCCGCCGGTGGGCCATGCGCTTCTGGCGCGTCCAGCCGGTCGCAACATCAGAGTCAGAGACTGAACAGGCCTAGCCAGAAAGGAAAGAGGACGATGAACATTGAGCTGCACATCATTCAGAACTTTGCGCCGTCGAACCTGAACCGGGACGACACAAACAATCCGAAGGACTGCACCTTCGGCGGCGTGCGACGCGCGCGCATCTCTTCACAGGCCTTCAAACGAGCCATCCGGCGTGAGCCCATCTTCGCCGATAGCACGGGTGTCGCTTCCGCAGTCCGGACGCGGCTACTCGCCACAACACGGTTCCAGCCGAAGCTGGAGGCAAGCGGTGCCAGCGTGGAAGATGCGGAGCGCGTCGCGACCGCACTGGCTGAGGCAATCGGCAACAAGGTCGAGGGGGATGACCGCCACACGAGCGTCCTGCTGTACCTGAGCGAGCAGGAAGTTGACGAGCTGGTCAATCATGCCCTTGAGCAGTGGGACGCGATTCAGGCCGGTCTTGCCAAGGAGAAGCCCGACCGCAAGCCGCTGAACGACCTGGTCAAAGACTATGTCAAGCAGCTCCGGGGCCGGGCGAGCGCGCCAGATATCGCCATGTTTGGCCGCATGCTGGCCGAGCACCCTGACTTCAATATCGACGCCGCCTGCCAGGTGGCGCACGCCATCTCGACCCACCAGGTCTCGATGGACATGGACTTCTTCACGGCTGTTGACGACCTCCAGCCGGGCGGCGAGACGGGCTCCGCCCATATGGGCATGACGGGCTTCAACAGCGCCACCTTCTACCGCTACGCTCGCATCGACTGGGGGCAGCTTGTCAGCAACCTCAGCGGCGACGTGCATCTCGCGCACCGCACCGTGGCCGGTTTCCTGCGGGCAGCAGTGCGTGCCATCCCGACGGGCAAACAGAACACCTTCGCCGCCCATAACCCGCCCAGCTTCCTGATGACCGTCGTTCGCGACGACGGCATGAGTTGGTCGCTCGCCAACGCGTTCGAGAAACCTGTCTACCCCGGCTATCAGCGGGGCCTCATCGCCGAGTCCGTCTGCCAGCTTGACGCATACTGGGGCCGTCTGGACCAGGTCTACGGCACCGGGTACAAGCAGGTCACGGTGCTGGCGCTTGATCCCGACCTGCCGCTTGAGCACCTCGCCGGGCATGCCGTTGGCGATGTCGAGGCGTGGGTGGCGTCCACGCTGGACGCGCTGTCCTCAGTGGAAGCGTACCAGCCATGAGCGATACGCTACTCCTGCGGCTGAGTGGCCCCATGCAGTCGTGGGGCACTCAGAGCCGCTTCGACAGGCGCGATACCGGGCGCGAGCCGTCCAAGAGCGGCGTGATCGGGCTGCTGTGCGCGGCGCTGGGCCGTCCACGCTGGGAACCGGTCGACGACCTGGCTGCGCTCAGGATGGGCGCGCGCATCGACCAATCGGGCCGGGTAGAGCGCGACTTCCACACGGCGAGCAGTGAGCGCTTCTATCTGGTCAGCGGGGGTTCGCGTAGTGCAACCGTCATCTCCGACCGGTTCTACCTGGCCGACGCGAAGTTCCTCGTCGGGCTGGAAGGCGACGGCATCTTGCTCCGCGAGATCCACATGGCGCTGCGTGACCCCGTCTGGCCGCTGTGCCTGGGCCGCAAGGCCTTCGTGCCGGGCGAGCCCGTCTGGCTGCCTGACGGCCTGTGGGATGGCTACGAGCTGCTCGGCGCGCTGGCTGCCTATCCCTGGCTGGGCGGCCGCGACCACGCCGACCGTCGCATCAACCTCATCCGCAACGACCTGCCGCTCTCGTTCGCCCGGCGCGAGTTCGCCCAGCGCCGGGTGAACGCAGCGTTTGTCCCCACCCCTCTACCAGAAGAGGAGGGCTAAATGTACCTGTCTCAGATGATCCTGAACACACGCTCGCGCCGGGTCTGGCAGGACCACCGCACGCTGTACGAGACGCACCGTACCGTGATGTCTGCTTTCCCGGACCCTCTGCCAGTGGGCGAGCGGGTGCTTTTCCGGCGTGAAGAGGCACGGGGGGAGCCTGCCATCCGGCTGCTGGTGCAGTCGGTTCACGCGCCTGACTGGTCGGCGCTGGCCGACCGTCCGCC
>CAZDLX010000278.1:0-1633 GCA_964506005.1 uncultured Anaerolineae bacterium
GCGGCCCGCTGCAGCGTGCGGTGTAGAGCGGAAGTTACTTGATCTCGACCTTGGCGCCTTCGGCCTCGAGCTTCTGCTTCGCGTCCTCGGCGGCCTCTTTCGGCACACCCTCGAGCACGGTGCTCGGCGCGGCCTCGACGAGGTCCTTGGCTTCCTTCAGGCCGAGGTCGGTCAGGCCGCGGACGGCCTTGATGACCTGGATCTTCTTGGGGCCGATGTCGCTCAGCACGACGGTGAACTCCGTCTGCTCCTCGGCTTCCTCGGCGGCGGCACCGGGCATCATACCGGGCATCATGCCCATGGCCATCGGCGCGGCGGCGGTGACGCCCCACTTCTCTTCCAGCAGCGTCTTGAGCTCGGCGGCCTCAAGCAGCGTCAGTTCGCTAAGTTCCTCAACCAGCTTGTTCAGATCAGCCATCTCTTAGAATTCCTCCTGCGGTATAGGCAGCTTATTGTCTGTTAATACGTGTTGGGTCGGCAGCTACGCGGCGGCTTCTTCAGCAGCCTCGCCACCCTGCTCGGCGTAGGCGTTGATCACGTTGATGACCTGGCCCACACCCGCCTGGAGCACGCCCACGATCTGGGACGCCGGAGCGTCGAGCAGCCCGATGATCTGGGCCCGCAGCGTCTCAAGCGGCGGCAGATCGGCAATGGTCTCGATCTGCTTGGCGGAGACGAGGTTCGTCCCCAGCATCGCGCCGTGCAGCTCCATGATCTCGGCCTGGTCGATGAAGTCCGTCAGCGCCTTCGCGACGCCCGGAACCTCGCCCAGCGCGAAACCGACAGCCAGAGGATAACCCTCCAGCACATTCTCAGGAACCGGGTAGCCGGCCTCCTCAAGCGCGAGCTTGAGCAGCGACAGCTTCGTAACGACGAACACGCCGTCTGCATCGCGAACTGCGCCGCGAACCTGCATCATCTGCTTGTTCGTCATGCCCCGGTAATCGGCAAAGACGATGGCCCGGCTCCTCTTGAGCAGGTCAACGTACTCCTCAACCAGTGCTTCCTTGCGCTTCCTTGTCAGCGGCAATCTACACTCACCTCCTTCACACCGCACCCGGCACAGCCCCGAAAGGCTCTGCCTCCAGCCGCGCGGCGGTTGGCCGCCCGCGGCGCATCAACTGTGAACAAACAAAAAATCTTCGCCCGTACAGGCGAAGACACAGCGGTGCCCAGCAGAAGGCGGCGCGAGATGGCGCCAGTTGATCCGTGGGTGCGTCGCGTGTTCTTCTACCTCGGCGGGCAATTTTCAGGCTTACGGGGCAGAGCCGCGTAAGCCGACCAGCTGTCTTCGGTGAGAACCGACGTCCTTATTTTGTTGTAAGGGGCCGCAACAATCGCGGCATGCCGTCCTCATCAGACGCGGGCAGGATTGTACCGCGCGGCCGGGCTGTTTGCCAATATTCGCTGTGAGATTTCGCCCTCATCTACCTGTGGAGCCACGTCTCTTATTCGAGAGCTGGGTCTGTCACCTCGATGCATCCCTCACCTCGACCTTGAGGCGATTTCATCGCCTCAAGCCCACCCCTCTCCCACGGTCGCCCGCTGCGCGGGCTGGGGAGAGGGGAACAGTCGCTCCGAGAACCCAAGTGGCCCCTTCTCCCCTGCGTGGGAGAAGGGTGCGGCGATGCGG
>CAZDLX010000278.1:1733-3008 GCA_964506005.1 uncultured Anaerolineae bacterium
CGAGAACCCAAGTGGCCCCTTCTCCCCTGCGTGGGAGAAGGGTGCGGCGATGCGGGGGCGAGGGGGCCGCCGGATCAAAAAGGGGCGAGAGAGTATCTCCCGCCCCTTTGAAACTGCTCCGTGCTACCGTACCGCTTCGACGGCGAGCGCGGCGAACGGGTCTACCTTCACGCCGGGGCCCATCGTCGAGGTGATGACGACCTTGCGGACGAACTGCCCCTTGACCGAAGCCGGACGGCTGCGGCGGACGTTCTCGATGAGCGCGCGGAAGTTCAGCATCAGATCTTCCGTGCTGAAGCTCGCCTTGCCGATGGGCACGTGAATGTTGCCGGTGCGGTCGTTGCGGAACTCCACACGACCGGCCCGCGCCTCGTTGATCACGCGGGGGATGTCCTCCGCGGGAACCAGCGTGCCCGCCTTCGGGCTGGGCATCAGGCCGCGCGGGCCGAGCACCTTACCCAGCCGGCCCAGCTTGCGCATCATGTCGGGGACGGCGATGGCGATGTCGAACTCCGTCCAGCCCTCGTCTGCGATGCGGGCAATCAGCTCGTCGTCGGCGATGATATCCGCGCCGGCTTCCTGCGCGATGCGAGCACCGTCGCCCTCGGCGAAGACCAGGATACGGACTTCCTTACCCAGGCCCGCGGGCATCACGATGGCGTCGCGGATCTGCTCCTCGGCCTTGCGCGGGTCGATGCCGAGCCGCATGTGGACTTCAATCGTCTCGTCGAACTTGGCCGTTGCCAGCTTCTTCACCAGCTCCAGCGCCTCTGCAGGCTCGTAGATCCGGTCCGCGTCATAGAGCTTCAGGCTGTCAACGTACCGCTTTCCGTGCTTAGGCATAATATTCTCCTCGTGGTGCAAACAGAGGCCCCCTCGCGGGGGCGTCCTCCCACACCTGCTACATGAAAGACGACAAGTGTACGGGTTACCGTTAGTCCTTGATGGTGATGCCCATGCTGCGCGCCGTGCCCTCGACCTGCTTGATAGCCTGGTCGATGTCGAACGCGTTGAGGTCTGGCATCTTGACCTCGGCAATCTCGCGGACCTGCTCATGGGTGAGCTGGCCGACCTTGTTGCGGTTCGGCTCACCCGAGCCCCGGTCGATGCCGGCAGCCTTGCGGATCAGCGAGGCGGTTGGCGGGGTCTTCAGGATGAACTTGAACGACTGATCCGAGAAGATCGTGATCTCCGCGGGGATGATGTCGCCAATGCGGTTGGCCGTGCGCGCGTTGTACTCCTTGCAGAACTGCATCAGGTTGATGCCGTGCTGCG
>CAZDLX010000279.1:0-2934 GCA_964506005.1 uncultured Anaerolineae bacterium
GCAGGTGAAGGCGGCGCTCAAGGCAGTGGTGCAGGAGATGGCGGCAGCACAGGAATTTCGTGACGAAAGTCGCAGAGGCACGCGTCGGCAGCTCGTGGTGCAGGGCGAGCCGGTATACGAGGCGGAGCCGCCTGTATACAGCTACGAGTATGACCGCTGCGTGCACTTCGTGGTGAGGCTGACGGTCCGCACCGCCGCTGGCCAGGAGCAGACGCCGCGCTTCGAATATAGCATGAACTGACACGAACGCAGCTAGCGTGGCGCTGCATGATACGAAGTGTGCTAGCGAGCCCGGGTGCTGTGTCGTGTCACCAAAGGCTCGCCGGTTACGATATTCTGTGCAACATCATCTATCGCCGGATGGGCGGCGGAGTGGAGCGCCGGCACCCAACAGCCGCCGCCTAACCGTCCCTCGGCGCGTAAGCTCGTTGGCGCCGGTCGGGTTGACCGGCAGGCTGCTAATCGCTTCGTCGCGAAAAGAAGAGGGAGGGACGGCAGCCAATCATAGCTGCTAAATCCCTCCCAATTTCGTGACGAAACCCATTTCATGGGTCATGTTATCACGCATTCCAGCGGATGTATACGCCAATGCACGCGCGGCGGCTCCTCAGCCGATTACACGGCCTACGTAGAGAGTTGCGCCGAGCCGGGCGTTGCACCCAGCTTCTGACGGCCGCCCCCCTAACACGCCAAGCCGTTTAGACGATTGGCTGTTGACGGGCTGCCCAGTTGGTGTGACGGCTACGAACTGCGCCCAGCCTGCTTCAACTCCAGGTGATAGTCGAGCAGCCGGATGCCATCGGGCCTCTTATCAACCGGTGTCTTACGGTCCGGCCACGGCAGTCCCCGCGCCTTGACAATCATCTTGGCTGCCCTCTCAGCCCGCTCTACGGTGTGCTTCAGCTTACGCTTCTCGGCCGTACCTTCTGTGCCGGCAAGTATCGCAACGTCGTCCATCAGCTCGGGGGTCCAAGGCTCCACGGTCCAGTACCGGCCCGTGCGATGCGCAATCTCAAACCTTGCTAGCTTGTTGAGTGCCGTCCGTACCTGCGAGGCAGTCATTTCGGTCAAGAGCTGCAGTTCGGGCCTAGTTGCGGGATGACCGATAGCCGTCATCAGCCCCCACAGTAGTGTCGCATTGGAACCAAGTGCCTGCCAGTGAGCTGCATCATGTGCGGTAACTACACCATTAGCCAGAGCCTGGAGGATAGTGGTGTAGTTATGCAACGGATCGTCCCTGCGCAGGAAACTCTCCGTGAAGCGGTACAGTGACCCCCCATGCGTCCCCGACCCCCTCCGCTCGATGACGTTGGCCTGGCGCAACCGTCTGAGCGAAGCGACGACAGTCTTCTCCGATACGCTAGCGAGTTCTGCCATCTCCCGCTTAGTGGCCCGAAAGAGACCGTCACGCGCGTCACATCGCGCCCGGTGAGCGAGTGCCAGGCAAACCGCCCGGTCTGTCGTTCCGGCCCTCCCACTCCACGGGTATTCGAAGACACGGACGAGAGCGTACGGCCACTCCTGCCTGTTCGACGGCTCGTTCTCCTGCTCGTAGGCCTTCTGCACAGTCCGCCGGTACTCGTCGTACACAAAGCCTGGGAGCAGGCGGCTCAGCTCTATTGTCCCGCGCAGCAGCTTGAAGGCCGCCTCAAGTTTAAATCCACAGCCTGCTAAGTCCCTCGCAGCGCGGTAGAGCTCCGGATTCCAGTCATTGGGCTCTGCGCCTTGCTCAATGAACTGGCGCGAGCGCCTGGACAGGGTGCCGTAGGGACCGCGATACTGTACCGGGATGGGGTTGATGAGGAGCTGCAGCGGCAGGTCTTGCAAGTCGTGGACGGAGACAACCGGTGGTTCCGTTTCGCCGCGCTCGGCCCACTCAAAGACGACGCCAGTTCCAAGATCCACACTCGGCGGCATCACCATCACCTGACCATGGCCCATAAGTTCGATGTCGTCCCAGCCGCTGGCCGCCATCTCTGCAATAGAGACGTTTTCGACTTCCCCCTCGGCGATCCTCAGGAAGAAGTCCTGACCGTTGTGATGTCCCGATACCACGGCCCACAGCGGAATCTGGCGCTCCTGCAGGTACTGGCTGAAACGGGCGGCGGCCGTGGGTGTGACGCAGCGGACTGCGACCAGATTACCCGACAGGCGGCCGACCAAGACACCGATGTTGCACTCACCAGCAAAACAGAGTGGCAGATACCGCTCCGAGAGACGGTTGGTGATCAAGAGCCGCCAGGGAACTCGTTCTCCTGGTCGGGTCGGGAGCGGTGTGACATTGAACCCTTGTTTATGAAGTTGCTGAGCAGCCTCGAGCACAGCCGTGAGCGGCTGATGAATGACGGCTAGAGGCGACCACGGTAAATCCGAGTGTGACGAACGCTGAGTATTGTCGACGGTCTGGTACAAGATTAGTCTCCCCTGCCTGATGCAGGTCGATGATAGGTGGTTTGCAGGTAACTCACTTCTTCTCCGTGCTAGTTCATGCCGTCCTTTGCTTCCCCCCCTCCTCTAAGTGGGCTTTGAGCTTCAGCCACTCCTGCCGCCAGTAATGTGTGGTCACACTGGCCGCCTGGTCCATCGTGGTGATGAGGCCGTTCAGGTCGTTGGCCTGCAGCGCGTTGTCGATGTCAGCAATGGCCCCGGCCTGCGCCTTGCCGACGGGATACAGAAAGGAGAGGGCTCGCTCAACCACCCCCCGAACGTCCTCAGGAATTGATCGCCCTGTGCCTCGTCCGGCGGTGACTGGCTCAGGGATGCTGCGCGAACAGGAGTGCGCGGATGAGATCATGTAGATTCCTCCTCTCTTGCCGTTGCCGTCAGCCATGAACGGCCGTTTTAACCGTTTAGTAAGTGATTTGGGGGCGCCCTTAAGGACGCGATCTCGCCAAAAAGCGTCTGACGCCCGACCTCGTGTGAGTGTCGGGCGTC
>CAZDLX010000280.1:0-2866 GCA_964506005.1 uncultured Anaerolineae bacterium
TCGCAAACTCGCGAACCTCGCCCGGCTGTCCTCGCAGCGGACCGGAATATTACCCTACCCCGCCCCACCCCGTCAAGGAACTGGCGTTGGAATTTCATTTATTGCTGCATTGACTGCCTCGCCGAGCAGCGAGACGATCTCGTCGATCTCGTGCTCCTCGACGACAAGCGGTGGCGCGATCACCACATGGTCCCCGACCCAGCCATCCACGCAGCCGCCCATCGGGTACACGATCAGCCCGCGCTGGAACGCCTGCGCGGCGATTCTCGAGAACACCTTATCGCGGCGGGGGTATGGCTCCCCGGTTTCGCGGTCGGCGACGATCTCAATCGCCCACAGCATTCCGGTTCCGCGCACGTCGCCCACGTGCGGGTGAGCGTCAAAGGCTTCGTGAAGCTTACTTCCCAGCACCTCGCCGATCACCCTGGCCCGCTCGATCAGGCCGTGCGCTTCCATATAGCGAATCGTCGCGACGCCCGCAGTGGCAGCTACCGGTTGGTGGCTGAACGTCCCACCGTGATTGAAGTCGCCAAGCTTCTCCCAGACCAGCTCGACGAGCTCGCCGCGCGCCGCCATCACACTCAGGGGGAGGTAGCCCCCGGAGATCCCCTTCGCCAGCGTGATGATGTCCGGCGTGACAGGCCAGCGCTCGATGGCGGACCAGCCTCCGGTGCGGCCAATGCCCGTCATGACCTCGTCGACGATGAGCAGCACGCCGTACTTGTCGCAGATCTCGCGAATACGGGGCCAGTACTCATCCGGCGGGATGACCGCGCCGAGCGTCGCACCGGAGATCGGCTCGCCGATGAACGCCGCGACCTCCTCAGGGCCATGCCGGAGGATCTCCTCCTCCAGCGCCTCGGCACACCGAAGCTCGCACGAGGGGTACGTGAGGTTAAACGGGCAGCGGTAGCAGTAGACAGGGGCGATGCGCGGCATGTCGGTGAACATCTGCTCGTACGGCTGGCGCATGGACTCCTTCCCCATGACGCCGAGCGCGCCGAGTGTCGCACCGTGGTAGGAACGCCACCGCCCGATGATCTTGTAGCGCTTATCCTCACCGCGAGCCATCTGCACCTGCCGGGCGAACTTCATCGCCGTCTCGACGGCTTCGGAGCCCGACGACAGATAGAACATCCGCGCATCGGGAATTGGCAGGCGCTCGGCGAGCAGGTCCGAGAGCTCCTCCATCGCCTGGTTGGTGAACATGCTGGCGTGGACGTAGGCGACCTGCGCCGCCTGGTCTCTTATAGCGTCGGCGATCTCTTCGATGCCGTGGCCCACGTTGACGACGACCGCCCCACCCGACGCGTCAATGTAGCGCCTGCCGTCCGTGTCCCACAGGTAAATCCCCTTGCCGTGAGAGATGACCGGCTTGTGACGCCGGTGCTCACGGTACAGGACATGAGAATGCGACGGTTCTGACCCGCTGCCAGCCATTTCACACCTCACTCAGCATGTATAAAGGTAAGCATTGCCCCGCCTGCCTGCGACCTGCACGGCGCCCATCTCGCGGAGGCAGTAGGCCATCTTGCCCATCAGGTTCACACTCTCGTCGAGCCCGTTTGCCAGGTCGCGCGTCGTGAACGGATCGGGCAGAACGGCGGGCAGCAGCGCGCGAAAATCGGCGGGCGACGCCAGCAGGACGCGCTCGGCAATGCCCAGCAGCCGGCGGTCGGCAATGCTCCAGCCGCGGCGGCGCCAGCTCCCCCGACCGTCGTTAACGCGGATCTCCTCTTCCTGCGTGAGCACGACCTCGACGGAGAGCCGCCCGCACCCCAGCAGATGCGGGAAGCTGACCAGCTCACGGAAGATGCCGTATACCGACCCGCGCCCGGGCGACCGCCGGCGGCCCAGCCACGACTGGCCATCAGGCCCCATCTTGACGATCCATTTCTCGACGGCGATCGGGTGCACCACCCTCACGTCGTGATGCCGGGTGAGCGCCGCCAGTTTGCGCTTCATGGCGGCGAAATTTGCTGTCTGGATCTCGATCAGCAGATCGCCGCGCACGATGTCGATCACGTAACCGTCAACCGGCTGCTCGAACAAGTCGCCCGGCTCGGCCAGCGCTCGCTTGAGCCCGGCGTGCAGCGAGTTCTCGCCCAGCACCCCGATGTGCGGCCCCGCAGCCATCGGCAATCCCCTACAGCATCTCGACGACGGTCGCTTCGCCCTGCCCCACGCCGACGCACAGCGTGGCGAGCCCGTAGCGCATCCGCTCGCCGGCTGCTTTGCGCCGCTTCATCTCGTGCAGCAGCGTGGTGAAGATGCGCGCGCCCGAGCAGCCGAGCGGATGGCCCAGCGCGATCGCGCCGCCGTTGACGTTGGTGAGCTCCGGGCGAAAGCCGGCAAGCTCCATCACAGCCAGCGCCTGCACGGCGAACGCCTCGTTGAGCTCGATCAGGTCGATGTCGCCGATGGCCAGGTCGCCCGCCCGCGCGAGGGCCTTCTGCGTCGCCGGGACGGGCCCGAGGCCCATCGTGCGCGGGTCCACGCCTGCCGCGGCGCTCGACACCCAGCGCGCCAGCGGCTCAAGGCCCAGCGCAGCCGCCTTCCCGGCGCTCATCAGCAGCACCGCCGCCGCCCCGTCGTTGAGCCCGCTTGAGTTGCCCGCCGTCACCGTGCCGCCCTGCCGGAACACCGGGCGCAGCTTCGCGAGCGATTCCATGCTGGAATCGAGCACGATATCGCCGTTCTCGCGCCGGTAACGGGGGTGCTCGTCAGTGTCGAAGATCAACGGCTCGGCCTTGCGGCGCGGGATCTCGACCGGCACGATCTCGTCCTTGAAACGCCCCGCCCGGATCGCCTCGACCGCCCGGCGATGGCTCTCCAGCGCGAAGGCGTCCTGCATCTCCCGGTCGAG
>CAZDLX010000281.1:0-2852 GCA_964506005.1 uncultured Anaerolineae bacterium
AGCGGGTGATCGCGTTACGCCAGTACGTACGGGTCGAACAGCTTCTGGTATTCCTGCAGCGCGTAGCGATCCGTCATCCCGGCGATGTAGTCGCCGACGACGCAGCCCAGCGAGTCGTCACCGCTGCGCCAGCGCTCCTGCGTGGAGGTCGGAAGCTGCTCGGGCTCCTCAAGGTAGGCGTGGAACAGCTCCGTGATGAAGTGCTCGGCTTTCTTCGCCATGCGCACCACGCGGTAGTGGCGATACATGTTCTTGTAGAGGAAATCTTTAAGCTCGCGCACCATTGCGGCCATCTCGTCGCTGTGGCCGATCACGGTCGTCGGCAGGCTCTGCAGCTCGTCCAGCGACTGCGGGTTGAACTGCTCAAGCCGTTGGTGGGTGGACTCGGCGACATCGCGCACGAGGATGCCGATCAGCCGCCGGATGAGCTGGTGGCGGGTCAGCTCGTCGAACGCCTCGGGCTTGAAGCCGATCTGCTCGCGGCCCAGCTCCCACAGCGCGACGCCGCTCAACTGCCGGGGCGTGATCAGCCCGGCGTAGAGCCCATCGTCGAGGTCGTGGGCCGTATAGGCTAGCTCGTCGGCGGCGTTGGCAATCTGCGCCTCAAGGCTGCCCTTGCGGCTAGGCTCGTACTCGGGGCTGACGACGCTGACATCATACTCCGTCTCGTGCTTGACGATGCCCTCGCGCACCTCGAAGGTCAGGTTGAGCCCCCGGAAGTCCTTATAGCGGCGCTCCAGGTGCGTCACGGTGCGCAGCGCCTGCTGGTTGTGGTCGAAGCCGCCGTGATCCTCCATCAGCGCGGAGAGCGTCTCCTCACCGGAATGCCCGAAGGGCGGGTGCCCGATGTCATGCACGAGGCAGATGGCCTCGACGAGATCTTCGTTTGCGCCGAGCATCCGGGCCAGCGACCGCCCGATCTGTGCGACTTCGAGCGTGTGCGTGAGGCGCGTGCGGAAGTAGTCACCCTCGTGGTTGACAAAGACCTGGGTCTTGTACTCCAGTCGCCGGAAAGCTGTCGTGTGGAGAATGCGGTCGCGGTCGCGCTGGAAGGCCGTGCGATGCGTGGGCTCGTCCTCGGGGTAGGCGCGCCCCCGTGAGTCGGCACTCTTCGTCGCGTAGGGCGCCAGCGTCTCACGCTCGCGCTGCTCGATGTCCTGGCGAGTGAACAACATGGTGTGATTCCCTTGTCTGGCGCCGATCAGGTCCTAAGGTCAGTCTAGCGTTGCGGGGCGGCGGAGTCAATCGGGGGTTGACCGCACCCCCCGTCCCCCTCCCCGCCGGCAGGGAGGGGGCGGCGAGCCGCCGCAGGCGGGCCGGAACGAAGCTGCCCTGTAGCCCGAGAATTTATTCTCGGGCGGCCGTGGGCGGCTCTCATAGCCGCCCCTACCAATGCATATTGGCCTGGTATTTTGTAAAGGTTCAATAGCCGGCGCACCGTAGGTAGCCTGGCCTACTCCCGCCACCGCCCGAGGATGGAAAGGCGTGTCTGGAACTAGCCGGCTGAGCAGTTGGCCGCTGGCCGACCGCCGCCTGAGAATGGAATTCTCAGGCTAGAGAAAATGCGTCGCCTGAAGGCGACCTGTCGGTTGGGATGACAGCCAGCAGGCCGGCTTCAGCCGGCGCATCATAGGTAGCCTGATGGTTTACCATCAGGCGTGAGTAAGCTACTGCCGAAGGGGGTTAGAGGTTGGGTACGCATCATCGGGTATCGACCCAGGGAGTTCTACCAGCCTGACTTCGCAATCGGGCCACGCCTGCGCCCCCTTTGATCACCCCCTGCCTTTGTGCTATAGTTCGCGTTACCCGCACCGCGCTCGTTTATAACTCTCTGGCTGCCGAGATGGCGTGCCCCTTCACGTTCCAGCAGCTCCCTGAGACGAGGAGATAACAGCCTTATGGACCCACGAGTCGAGAAGGTCGCGGAAGTGATGGTCAACTACTCGGTTGGCATCAAACCCGGCGACCTCGTCATGATTCACCTGTACGAGCCCATCGCCGAACCGCTGGGCCTCGCCGTGTATAAACACGTGCTCCAGGCGGGCGGCAACGCAGTATTCCGCACCGCGCCGAGCGGCTGGGAAGAAGTCTTCTACAAGTACGCCAGCGACGAGCAGCTCGACTTCCCCGACCCCACCTTCAAGTGGCTGATGGAGAACATCGACGTGCGGATGGCGATCCGCGCACCGTCGAACACCAAGGCGCTGTCCAACGTCGATCCGGCAAAGATCGCCGCCGCGCAGAAGGCCAGCGGCCCCATCATGCAGACCTTCATGGACCGGCAGGGCACGGGCGAGCTGCGCTGGGTGCTCACCCAGTACCCGACGAAAGCCTCCGCGCAGGATGCTGAGATGAGCCTCAGCGAGTACGAGGACTTCGTGTACGGCGCGTGCATGGTTGATCAGCCCGACCCGGTGGCCTACTGGCAGCAGAAATCCGCCGAGCAGCAGCGGCTGATCGATTGGCTGGCGGGGAAAGAGCAGGTGCAGGTCAAGGGCGAGAACATCGACCTGACGCTGTCCATCAAGGACCGCATCTTCGTCAACGCCGACGGCAAGCGCAACTTCCCCGACGGCGAGATCTACACCGGCCCGGTTGAAGACTCGGTGAACGGCTGGGTGCGCTTCACCTACCCGGCGATCTACAACAGCCGCGAGGTAGACGGCGTCGAGCTGCGCTTCGAGAACGGCAAGGTGGTGCAGGCCACCGCCGACAAGGGTGAGGAGTACCTGAACAGCGTGCTCGACACCGACAGTGGCTCGCGCTACCTGGGCGAGTTTGCCATCGGGACGAGCGAGGGCATCCAGCAGTTCACGCGGAACATCCTGTTCGACGAGAAGATCGGCGGGACG
>CAZDLX010000282.1:0-2787 GCA_964506005.1 uncultured Anaerolineae bacterium
CGCCTTGTAGTTGGCGATGTGCGTCTGGAGCGCACTCACGTCGAGCTTGATGTGAAACGTCCCCTTCGCCATTACAGATAGCCCTCAAGCATCAACCATTCGAGCGTCCGGCCATACATCGCATCTACCCGGTGTATCTCCTTGCCCGACGCGTTCCGGTACGCTCGGACCGCCTCGTAGATGCCGCTCAACTGCGCCAGCTTGCGCAGGTACTGAACCGGTACCGCGCCACCGCCGAGCACCGTCTGAGCGCCGTAGCGGTCTACTAGCAGCGCGGCTTGCAGGTCGTCGGGCTGAGGGCCGCTACCCTCGGCGGCTTCGACGGTGGCGCGTATCAGTTTTTTGACAGCTCCAGCATATCGGCGATGTGCTCGGCCACGACGTTGCCAAGCCACGCCAGCACGCCGAGCGGCGCATCCTCGTCGATGTTGGCCAAGTCGCCATTGTCCAGCCGGTAGTGCCCGCTCTCGATGATGGCGAGCGCCCCGTGATAGGACTGAGAAATACGCCCGTACTGCCGGTGATTTGTCATCGCCAACTGGTAGGCGTCCCAGTGCTTGCCCGTAAACGGAGAAGGCACAACCGCTTCTGCTCCCAGCTCGTCATTCTCCAGTTTGCGGCCCATTTAGCTTCCCGCCTGGTTCACGCTGGTCCGGTTCGCGCCGCCATCGATGAACAGCGTGGCGCTGAACGGCACCAACTGCCGCCCGTCGGCGTTGCCGATCTCGACATCCGACACCCACGCCTCGCCATAGTAGTAATCCGCGCCGATCTTCCACTGGAAGGTTGACGTGGTGGCGTTGTTGTTCTGCGCGTCCCACAGGGCGGGGGAAAGGCTGGTGCTGTTGTCGCTGCAATAGCCGCTGACCGGCAGTTCGGTCCGGCGGATGCCGGGCAGGCCGGTTTCGTCGTCCTGGTTCAGCCCTGTGCTGTCCAGGATGGCGCGGGTGCGGCTGAGCGACACACTGTTGACATAGACGCTGAACTCGGTCAGTGTCGAGTTCACGTCGAACCAGAATTGCGTCTTACGCTGATGTGCCATTGTCCATCATCTCCTCTTCGTCTGCTGTGACGTTGTCCGGCTCCTCGACCGGCTCGGGCTCGACGACGGCGACCACTTCGGCCTCCAGTCGCGCGAGCTGTTCGTGGTAAATCGTTCCCTGTACGCCGCGCGCATTCAGATTCGCCACGCGCTCGCGCAGGTCTGCCAGTCCATCGGCTTCTAGTCGCTCTGCGTTAGCGTGCTTTCTTCGTGCCATTCCAGCACCATCTCCTGATAGATGAACTGTGTCCCGTTCGTCCCGCCCGTCGTGCCCTCTGCAATGGCATCCCCGCCCACAACTTTGGCGTAGCTGACCGCCGTGTTGTTGAGCTGGAAGTAGCCGTCGAGCTTGTCGATAATGTCCCCGCGCAGGTCGGCCAGCCGGTGCTCCGGTGCATCCGTGCCCTGCTTGAGCACCACCACCTTGATGATGGTCTGCCACTCGTGGACCACGAAGGCATTGTCCACCGTCATGTACTGCGAGATGAACGGGCCAGGTCGCAGCATGACATAGCGGTCGCTCTTGCCGTTGCTCAGCAGCGTGGCGCCCGCATTCGTGCTGTCGTTCGCCAGCGACACACTGTTCGTCGAGTTGAAGTCATCCAGCGCGCGAATGAGCGTCAGGGCGGCGGACTCACCGCTTGCGTAGCTCATGAGTCGAACTGCCCCCGGCGAAACTTTGGCTGCTCCAGCCCGGTGTTGTCAGGGTCGGAGCGGTCGGCTTGCGCCGTCTCGGCGGTGAACACCAGCCCCTGCGATACGCTGTTGGTGGTGGTCACGCCGAGATTCTTAAATCCGAGCGCATTCATCTTGACGAAGTCGGTGGCGTGACGCTGCATGTTGTCGCGCAGCCACAGCGCGTGCTCGTTGAGCATGTCGCCGGAGGTGGGGTAGCTGAGTTCAGCCATCGCCACTGCCCGCTCGACCGTCCACTCGTCGCACGCCAGCTCGGCGGTCGGCTCCGTCACTGGCACGCCGAAGCCGTGCTGTGCAAGCGCGAGGTTCAGCACCCCACTCGCCCGTTCCAGGAACTTCTCGACTTGCGTCCCCGCCGGCCTGGTGGTGCTGTTGAACGTAGACTCGCCTGACAACATCCAGCGGCACAGCGCCGCCACCTCGTCAACCGTCCCGTAGTGGACCATCACTCCCCCCCCGTCCGCCTGGCGTGCTCGGCTTTCCGCTGGTCGAACTCGTCCCGCTTGCGCGCCTGGAACTCCGGATCAAGGAGTTGGCGCTGCCCGCTCTCTTCGTTGCCGGGAAAGAACTGCGACGGCCAGCGGTGATGTGTCGGCGTCAGCACCCGGCGCAGCACCTGCCCACACGCCGGACAGATGTGCTCGTCGTTCACAGCGCTGAACGGGTGGCGTATTTCCACATCCCCACACTGCGCGCAGCGGTAAACGTAGAGCGCCATCACGCCGCCTCCTGTGCCACTTCACCCTGCAAGTCGGCGACCAGCGCCCGCCACTCTTCCACGCTCTTCGTGATGTCGTAGTCCCGCTCGGCAACCTCGCGCATCTGGCGCGCCGTTGCCCGCCGCTCGTCTGGCTCCAGGATGTACGTCACCAACTCGTGCATGTCGTAGCCCGTCACCGCTGGCAAGCCTGCCCACCACGCGGTCACAGCTTTGTTGTTACTCTTCATCGCGCCCCAGGGGCCGGGGTAGGGCGGCACCAGCGCGATGTCGCACGCCGTGAGCTGCGCGTGGAACGTGTCGAGCGTCCACGCGACGTGCTGGATGTCCA
>CAZDLX010000283.1:0-2776 GCA_964506005.1 uncultured Anaerolineae bacterium
CTGGCCCCTTCTCCCCTGGGTTGATGGGTGTGCCTAGCTAAGCTCGGGTCGGGATGAGGGGGAGACGGGGTAGTTCGCGATGCGACCCGCTCAGAGGGGGTGGCAGTCCGGTCATCGAATCATTTTCAAGAGGGCACGAATAGGGCGGGTCTGAGACCCGCCCCTACTGTGTGTTCCGGGGTTGACCTTACCCCTCCACCCGCACGAGGTGGTACTTCTTCTTACCCTTGCGCAGCACGATCACCTCGCCGTCGATGGCGTCCGCCAGCGTGAGCGCCGCCTGCGGATCGTCCACGCGGCGGTTGTTCACGTTCAGGCCGCCGCTCTGAATCAGCTTGCGGGCCTGCCCCTTCGAGCGCTCCAGCCCGGCTTCGGCGGCGAGATCGACGAGCAGCACGCCCTCGCCCTCAAGCGCCTGCCGGCTGACCGCGCTCGACGGCACCTCGGCGAAGATGTCGAGCAGTTCCGCCGCGCTGAGCCCCTCCAGGTCACGGTCGCCGAACAGCACCTCCGTCGCCGCGATGGCGCGCTGCAGGGCGTCCTCGCCGTGCACCGTCCGCGTGACCTCCTCTGCCAGCCGGCGCTGCGCGCGGCGCAGGTGCGGCTCTGCCTCGGTGGCACGCTCCAGCTCGGCGATCTCGTCGCGGCCCAGCAGCGTGAAGAAGCGCAGGTACTTGAGCACGTCCTCGTCGGGCGTGTTTAGCCAGTACTGGTAGAACCGGAACGGCGACGTGCGTCTGGCGTCCAGCCAGACGGTGCCCGCCTCCGTCTTGCCGAACTTCACCCCCGAGGCGGTCGTGATCAGCGGCATGGTGATGGCGTGGGCCTCGCCGCCCTCCATCCGGCGGATCAGCGTGATGCCCGCCGTGATGTTGCCCCACTGGTCGCTGCCGCCAAGCTGGAAGGTGCAGTTGTAGCGCCGGTACTGCTCCCAAAAGTCGTAGGCCTGCAGCAGCATGTAGGTGAACTCGGTGTAGGAGATGCCTTCTTCGCTCTCCAGCCGCTGCTTCACCGACTCCTTGGCCATCATGTAGTTGACGGTGAACAGCTTCCCGACCCCGCGCATGAAGTCGATGAGCTTGATCTCGTTCAGCCAGTCGGCATTGTTCAGCAGCAGCGCCGGGTTGGGCACCCCCTCGAACTTGAGGAAGCGGGCAAGCTGCTCCTTGATCGGCACCAGGTTTCGCTGCAGCTCCTCCTCGCTGAGAAGCTGGCGCTCCTTCGACTTCCCGCTCGGGTCGCCGATCATGCCGGTGCCGCCGCCCGCCAGCGCGATCGGCGTGTGGCCGTGCCGCTGGAGGTGCACCAGCACCATGATCGGCAGCAGATGCCCGATGTGCAGGCTGTCGGCGGTGGGGTCAAAGCCGATATACGCGGTGACAGGGCCGCGGGCCATCGCTTCCTCAGCGCCCTCGGTCATGTCGTAGATCAGCCCGCGCCAGCGCAGCTCTTCGATGAAACTCTCGGCGACCCTCTCCGCCATGCCCCTTTTCTCCTTGTTCAAATCAGCGTGCCGTCCATTGTAGCACACCGCGCTACGCGGCTTCTAGCTCTCCGGCGTTGGCTCCGGCACGACATTGAGCCGGATCGCGTAAGGCGGGTTGATGAAGTTGCCATCCTTGCCGACGAGCACCAGCCGCAGGATCCACGTGCCGTCCGGGAGCGCATCGGCGTGGAGGTACTCGATAACCTCCTCCTCGATCTGCTCCGTCATGACCTCGCCCAGCGTCAGCCACTCTGACGGCTGCTCGCCGCGACCGATCTCCAGCTTGTAGTACTCCACGAGCTGCGGATCGTAGCGCACCGTGGCGATGATGGGCACGATGCCGTACACCTCGTCGTCGTGGCGCGGGCTGTTGAGCACGTACGATACGCCCGCCACCTGCACCGCTTCGGCCTGCTCGGCCTCGTCGATCAGCTCCGCCGTGCACGGGACGCCGGGCTCGATCGGCACGCCGTTGGCCTGCGCCCAGTTGCGCGCCCGGACCGCGTAGCCGGGGTCTGATGGGGCGGCGATGAAGAGCTGGAAGCTCAACCCCTCGGCGGTGACGTGCTCCTGCGCTGCCTCGCAGTAAACCGGCGGAGCGGGGTCGGGCACGCCGTCGGGCAGCGCGTTCCACAAATCCGCCATGGCCGCCACCACCTGCGCCTGCTGCTCCTCTTCAAGCCGCAGCACGCCGATCTTCAGCACGCCGTAGCCCAGATCCTCGCGGATGGGTGGTGGCGGTCCCTCTGGCACGTCCGGCGCATCCGGATCGCCGGGCTGCGGGGCCAGCGTTGGGACGGGCGTTGGGGTGGGGACTGCCGTCGGCGGGATGCTCGGGTCGAGCCCACCCACGAGGAACCACTCCGCGCGCTGGCGCGGGCAGCCGCCCTCGGCAGGCGCGGGGTCTGCCAGCGACGAGAGCACGCACACCTGCCGGCTCTCGACGCCCGGCGGCGGCGTGAAGTCGGCGCGCAGCGGCAGGCTCGCCCCACCGAGCTTCTGCTCGATGCCCGGCATGTTGTAGAACGCCGTCATCGTGTCGTGCCAGATCGGCGCTGCGCCCGTCAGGCCGGAGGTCCCTTCGGCCATCGGCGTGTCGTCGGTATTGCCCGCCCACACCGCGACGACGAGGTGCGGCGTGTAGCCGACCGTCCAGTTGTCGCGGTAGTCGTTGGTAGTGCCCGTCTTGGCCGCCGCCGGGAAGTCCACGAGCAGCGGCGACTCGCTGCCCATCGCCGGGGTGCGGGCGGCCCGTGTTGGTCACGAAGTTGAGGAGCGAGTGCATGCCGT
>CAZDLX010000284.1:0-2766 GCA_964506005.1 uncultured Anaerolineae bacterium
GGCGCGCAGGTGCGCGGCGTCCCGGCAGAAGACGAGCCCGCTGTCATACGGCACGTTGAGCCACTTGTGAGCGTCGCAGGCCCACGAGTCGGCATCCGCCAGGCCGGCGGTAAGGTGCGCACGCGCCGGATTCGCCATCATCCACAGCCCGAACGCCCCGTCCACGTGCACCCACGCGCCTGCCTCGCGAGCCCGCGCGCAGATCTCCGCCGCCGGGTCAAAGGCGCCGGTGTTCACGTTGCCCGCCTGCAGGCACACAATCGTCGTCTCGTCGAGCGGCGGCAGGGCATCAGCACGCATCCGGCCCTGATCGTCCACCGGCACCCGCACCACGCGCTCGCGGCCCAGCCCCAGCAGGCTCAACGCCTTGAGCAGGCTGACGTGCACCTCGTCGCCGACGACTACGGTGAGCGGCGGCGCGCCGAACAACCCGTTCGCCTCCACATCCCAGCCCTGCCGGGCAAGCTGGGTGTGGCGGGCCGCCGCCAGCCCGGTTACATTCGCCATTGTCGCGCCGCTCACGAAGCCGACGCCAGCCGCAGGTGGCAGGCCTAGCACGTCGAGCAGCCAGCGCAGCGCGGCCGACTCAATCGCTGCGGCGACGGGCGACGCCACGACGCTGAATGCGTTCTGGTCCCACGCTCCGGCGAGCCAGCTCGCGGCGAGCGAGGCGGGCAGCGCGCCGCCGATGACGAAGCCGAAGTAGCGCCCCCCGGCGGATGCAACCGTCGCGGGCGAGCCAATTTCGTCGAGCAGCGCGAGCGTCTCCGCCGGGTCGCCGGGCCCGTCGGGCAGCGGCTCGTCGAAGGCCCGCAGGCGCGCGAGGTCGCCGTCGGATGGGACCACGCGGCGGGTTTCCAGCCCTTCCAGATAACGGCGGGCACGCCCCATGGCGTCAGCGAGCACGTCGTCCATGCCTGTCTCCTCAAATAGAGTTCGCCGCGCAGCGGGAACGCCCCACTGCGCGGTGTTGTCTCGCGGGCTCACCAGCTCAGCGCCTGCGCGCCGTTGGCCAGCACCTCGACGGCGGTCGCCGCGCCGACGATCTGCGCGCCCTGGATCAGCTGATCCTCGGTGATCTCGCGGGGCTTGGCGCACGCTCCACACACCCACAGCTCGCCGCCACTGCCGACGAACTGCTCGATCAGTTCGCCGAGCGGCGCGAAGCCGGTCGCCTGCAGGCCGTCGGCGCAGCCCTTCGTCGCTACCCAGACCCCCTCGATCGTGAGCAGGACGGTGGCGCGCTGGTTGGCGTTCAGCGCGGTGTTGGCGACGACAAACGCCAGGGATGCCCGCTCGACGTCGTCAGTTCCGTGCGTGTTATGAACCATTATATGCGACATTTCTTGTCTCCTTTAGCTGACTTCATTACCCGCGGCGGATCAGGTAGCGATCCCCCTCGCGTCGGACGAGTTCATGGCCTGCCAGCCGGGCCCAGGCCGGCAGGTCGTTCATCACGCTCGGTTCCGTCGCCCTGACTTCAAGCGTCTGCCCGGGCGCGAGCCCGCGCAGCAGCATGGCGATGTCGTCGAGCGGCCCGTCGGCGCAGCCCCGGCTGGCTGCATCGTAGAAGACATCCGCCCCCAGGCGCGGGACGACCGGTTCCGGCAACGGGACAGAGATCTTGCGCAGCGCGTCGAGCGCCGCCGCGTGCTCGGCGACGGTGGCTGCCCTGCGCGCGCCGAAGTTGATGCCGACCGTACCGAAGTTAGCCGCGCTGGAGTGCTGCGGCGCGCCGCTGAAAACGTCGGCCTGCCAGGTGATGCGGAAATCGACGAAACCGGCCTGCACGACCGCCGTGTGCAGCTCATGCTCAAGCAGCGCGCCCGCGACGCAGCCTGTCCACAGGCTGATGTTGCGCCGGGCGCTCTCCGGCACTGGCTTCTGCACGAGGATGTCGGCGATCTGCAGCCGCCCGCCGGGCTTGAGCACGCGGGCCATCTCCCGGAGCGCCGCCGCCTTATCGGGCAGCAGGTTCAGCACACCGTTCGAGATCACGACGTCCGCCCAGCCGTCCGGCACGGGCAGCGATTCGGCATAGCCCTCGCGGAATTCCACGTTGCCGAAGCCGCCCTCGGTGGCGCTGCGGCGTGCCTTCTCCAGCATGGCGGGCGTCATGTCGACGCCGATGACCTGGCCCGTCTCTCCCATGAGCCTGGCGGCAATCAGGCTGTCGATGCCCGCCCCGCTCCCCACGTCGACCACCCGCTCACCGGGGCGAATCTCGCCGATACTGAACGGGATGCCGGTGCCCGCAAACGACTCGATAGACGTCTCCGGGATGCCTTCCAACAGGGAGTCATCGTAGCCGACGATCTCCGCGAGCCGCCGCCCGGTGTGGAAGTGGAAGCCCTGCTGCGGGGTTTCGGCGACAGCCTGGTACTCCTCCCTGATGGCTGCTCGCAGCGACTCCAGGTCGAGGTTGACCGCCTCGCTGACGTTATCCATGGTGTATACCCCCTCCGCTTACCTCTGTCTGCGCTTGTCTCTTAGCGTAGGCGCAGCCCCGTCGCCTGTCTCCACTCAAAAGAATGGAATCTGCGATGAATTTTCAGTACGATTGGCTCAACACGAACGTGCAATCCACGCTGGTATGGTTTCAGAGGCAAGCGGATGCCAGGCAGCACCCTTGTGCGAGATCGGCTGACGCTGCGCGAGCAGGAGATCCTGGCGCGGCTCTCTACGGGCCTGTCCGACCAGCAGATCGCCGACGACCTGTACCTCAGCCTCAACACCGTCAAGTGGTACAACCGCCAGATCTACAGC
>CAZDLX010000285.1:0-2726 GCA_964506005.1 uncultured Anaerolineae bacterium
GCTAGATATCCCGCTTGTAGATGTGGTGCGTCTTGTTGAAGTCCACGCCGAACTTCTTCATCTCGTTGAGGCTCTGCGCGTTGAACTCGGAGATCTGCACGACGTCGCCGTGCTCGTACTGCGGGAAGTCCGCCATGGTGCGGTACAGCTCGGCATACATGATCGCCGTGCCACCCCTGCCCTGATACTCCGGCAGAATGCCCATGCCGTTGAAGTTGAGCCACGTCGTGGTCCGCATATCCCACAGCACGTGCAGCAGGCCGGGCCCGTAGAGCCGCCCGCCTGAGCGCTGCAGCCCGCGCGAGATGTCGGGGAAGGCGAACATGAACCCTGCCAGCTCGCCGTCCTTCATGATGAATTTCAGCAGGCGCGGGTCGGCGATCATGGCGATACTCTTTGCCAGCTCCTCGATCTCGTCCTCGGAGACGGGCGGGTCGCCAGCGATGTGAGTCAGCGTGCGGTTGTAGAGGTCGACGAGCGGCGGCGCAACCTCACGCACAAGCGTGCGCTTGTCCGGGTAGGTCTTGACCTCGAAGCCATAGCGCTCCTTGACCTTCTCTGCGATGTCCAGCACGCGCTGGGGGAACTCTCTGACGAGCTTGTGGACGTTCACATAGCCGGAGTAGACCCGCTCCTCCAGCTCGAAGCCCCAGTTCTCGACGAGACGCGGATAGTACGCGTAGTTGTATGGGATGCCCACGGCGGGCCGGTACTCGAAGCCCCTGGCCAGCATGCCAAACCCGTCGAAGGGACGGAAGCCGAGCGGCCCCCGGAAATGTGTCAGCCCGCGCGCACGCGCCCAGTCCGCCGCGGCGTCGAGCAGCGCATCGGCAACCGCCTGGTCCTCGACCACGTCAAACAGGTAGAAGTGGGCGTTGTTCGTCCCTTTGAACTCGTTGTAGTAGCGCGGCTCCATCACCACGATGCGCCCCACCACCTCGCCATCCCGCTCGGCCAGCAGGAAAGCCGCGTCGTTGCGCCGGTAGAACGCGTTCTTCTTGCGGTTAAGCTGGAAGCGGGCGTCGGGCATGATGGGCGGCACCCACTGCTCGCAGCCCCGGTAGAGGCGGAAGGGGAATTTGATGAAGCGGTTGGCCTCGCGGCGGCGGCTGGTATCGATCTCGTAGATCCGCATAACTTATCTCCTCCGGCGGCGGTTCAGGCTGGGGCAGCACGCATCATTATAGTGATGCGGGGCAGACAGCATATAGCATATAGCATATGGCGTATAGTCGGTAGGCGGAGTCCCCAACCATACGCCATTGGCCATAAGCTACAAGCTGTTCGCTATAGAGGCCCGCAGGGCGCGAGCCATAAGCTATTCGTCTTCGTCTTCCGGCTCGGCTGCCTCACCGACGTCGAGCGAAAGATCGGTGCCGAGGAGGCGCTCCTCCAGGCTTCTGAGCGCCTGACGCAGCCGCTGCTGGCGCAGGCTGTTGGTCAGATCGCCGCGCGTGCGCTCCAGCACACTGCGGAGCACGTCCACACGCCGGCGCAGACCGTAGGTGATGGCATCGGGGAAGTCGAACGTCATCAGCGTGTTGTAGATGCCATCCATCCGGTCGAGCAGGGCCGCCGCCTCCTCGCTGTGATCCTCGCGGATGATGTCGAGGATCGTGCGCCGGAGCTCGGTCGCCGCCTCGGACAGCCCGTTGAGGTACGTGGAGCCCGGCACGTCGAGCTCCTGAGGCGTCGGCAGGTCGTGCCCCCGGACCATCGCGTAGGTCGCGAAGGCCTCGACGTACTCCTTGAGCGCGTCCTGCGTATAGCCCGAGTGGTACAGGTCGGGGTAGCCGGCCACGCCGTCGACCAGTTTACGGGCCGCCTCGCGCACGGTTTGCAGGCCTTCCTCGGCCTGCTCCCAGTTCTCGCGGTGGATGGCCTTGATCGCGTTGGCGCAGTAGCGGATCAGCTCGCGGGACTGCGCCAGCGCACCGTCGCGTGCGGCGTTTTTGGCCTCCAGCTCTTCCCTGACGCTGTTACTGATACTCTCCAGGTTGTCCATCGAGGTTCAGGCCGCCCGTTAGAACGGGATGTCTTCTTCGTCGGTGGCGTAGTCCATGCCCGCGCCCATCTCCTCGCCGGTGCCCGTGCCGCCGCGCGGCAGGAACTTGACCTCGCGCGCAGTGAGCTCCAGCGTGGCGCGGGGCTCGCCGCCCTCGCGCGGAATGTAGGCGCTGGCGTCCACCTCGCCGATCACCATGACGGGGCTGCCCTTGCGCAGATACTGGTTGGTCGTCTCGGCCAGCCGCCGCCAGCAGGAGACACGGAACCACCAGGTCTTCTCGCCCTGAGAGCCATCGGCCCCTGTCCACCGGCGGTTCACAGCCACCGTGAAGCTGGTGACGGGCGTACCGTCGCCCATGTACCGCATCTCAGGATCTCTGCCCAGGTTTCCCACAATAATGCACTGCTGAAACACGGAGGTCTCCTTTGTCTAGGCCTGTTCGGCACTTCACCGCCTGGCAAGCATCACAAAAACGAGAGAGCCACCGCCCACCGGGAGTGCGAATTCGCAGCGGGATCAAGGGTCGGGTTGAGCGGCGGGGTACCCTGTAGAGTACCGCAAACGGCGCTTAAATGCAAACAAATGTTCTATCAGCGCCTCTCGTATTATTTTCATGGTAGAACACATCTCGCATTTCGCCAAGTACCCCGCCGCCAGCTGTGCGACGGGTGCGGGTCGGGTGTCATGTGCGCAGCGTGATTTACGTCACTTGTGCAGA
>CAZDLX010000286.1:0-2675 GCA_964506005.1 uncultured Anaerolineae bacterium
CGCATCGTGGTCACTGCCGCAGCCGGCGCTCGCTCGGTCCCCGAAGCGTTTGACGAGCTGCTCCAGGCAATAAAGGGCGAGACTTCCTATGCCGCCCTCAGCCCGCAGACCGTTCAGGACATTCTCAAGCACTCGCCGGCCAGCCTCACCGAGTACCGGCTCGGCCGCATCGCGGAGTGGTCGCAGCCGCGCTATCAGCTCGACGACCGCTTCGTGGCGCTGACCCTGCTGATCGACCAGGGCGAGACTGCCGAGGGCGAGCGCTTCCAGGAGCCGACCGAGCGCCCGCGCTTTGACGACCTCCGCAAGGTTCTTGCTTACCTGCAGGACAGCCCGGCGCTGGTGCTGCTGGGTGACCCGGGTTGCGGCAAGAGCACCCTGCTGCGCCGCCTGCAGCTCGACGACAGCATCGACCGGCTGCGGGCTGACGACGAGCATGGCTACAGCTTCTTCGTGCCGCTGAACGCCTACCGGGCGGACCCGGGCAAGCCGCTGCCCCTGCCGCTCGACTGGCTGGCCGCGCGCTGGAAGCTCCAGTACCCCGACCTGCCGCCCCTGCCAGGGCTACTGGCCGGCGGCCGGATGCTGCTGCTGCTCGACGCATTGAACGAGATGCCGCACGCCAGCCCTGCCGAGTATGCCGGGCGGGTGGCGCTGTGGCAGCAGTTCCTCGCCGAGCATGTGGCCGCCCACCCGGGCAACCGGGCCGTGTTCTCGTGCCGCACCCTCGATTACAGTGCCAATCTGAGCACCGACCCGCTGCCGGTGCCGCAGGTGCAGGTGCGCCGCATGGACGACGAGCAGGTGCAGCTCTTCCTGCGGGCCTACCTGCCTGCGCTGGCAGACGAGGTGTGGCGGGAGCTGCAGGCGACGCCGAAGCTGCTCGACCTGGTGCGGACGCCGTACTACCTCAAGCTGCTGACCGAGCAGGCAGAAGACGGCGGCCGGATGCCGCGGGGCAGGGCGGGGTTGTTCACCGGCTTCGTGCGGCGGGTGCTGCGCCTGCAGGTCGACGAGCGCCACAACGCGCTGCTGCTGCCCGACTCGCTGCTGGACGAGCGAGACCACCTCAAGCTGGCGAACAATGCCTGGAGCAGCCCCTTTGACCTGCCCGAGCGGGGCCTGCTCATCCCCCGCCTGAGCGCGCTGGCCCACCAGATGCAATTGAGCACCCCAGGCAGTGAGGCCCAGCAGGTGGCCGTGCCCTATGACGAAGCCTGCCAGCAGGCCGACGGCGAGCGCGGGCCCGACATCATCCGGGCCGGGCGTGATTTGAGCGTTCTGGACGAGGACATCCTCCGCGACGAGGTGAAGTACTTCCACCAGCTCCTGCAGGAGTATTTCGCCGCACGGCAGCTGGCGCGGGAGCCAAATGCGGACCTGGTGCGGGTTGAGTGGCGTGCTGACCGGGTCAATCCGTCGCTCGAGGAGACGCTGCGTACGCTGGCGGACAACGCCCCGCTGCCGCCGCTGCCGACCACCGGCTGGGAGGAGACCATGGTGCTGGCCGCCGCGATGGCCGGCGATCCCTCCGCGTTCATCCGAGACATCATGGCTGCCAACCTGCCGCTGGCCGGGCGCTGCGCGGCGAATCCCGAGGCGGTGATTAACCCGGCCCTGAAGCGCGACGTACAGCAGGCGCTGGTGGCCCGCAGCCGGGACGAAGCGGCTGATCTACGGGCGCGCATCGCGGCGGGCGAGGCGCTGGGCGAGCTGGGCGACCCGCGCTTTGAGAGGCGCACCGGCCCCTATGGTGACTACCTGCTGCCGCCACTCGTGTCGATCCCAGCCGGGGAGTACCCGATTGGCGGCGACGACGCGCCGTATGCTGATGAGAAACCGGCGCACACCGTGCCGCTGGCGGCTTTCCAGATCGGGCAGTTCCCGGTGACCAACGCCGAGTACGCGCTGTTCATGGCCGCTGGCGGCTATGACGACGAGCGCTGGTGGGACACCGAAGCCGCGCGGGCCTGGCGCCGGGGGGAGGGGAGCGCCGAGGGGCAGAAACAGGACCAGCGTAACTCCTGGAGGACTCTGCGCGAGGACTGGACGCCAGAACAGATTCAGGCGAGGGTGCCGGAGCGCTTCACCTCCGAGCAGGCCGAGGCGTACGTCTGGCTCAGGGGGCTGGACGAAGATGAGCTCGAGGAGACTCTCGACAGATGGTATCCGGAAGGCGAGATCTACCGCCAGCCCGAGTACTGGGACGACGCGCGCTTTAACAACCCGGCCGAGCCGGTGGTCGGCGTGAGCTGGTTCGAGGCGCGCGCCTACTGCAGCTGGCTCGCCGCGCAGACTGGCGAGCCCTACCGCCTGCCAACGGAGGCGGAGCGCGAGGCCGCGGCGCGCGGCCGGCAGGGACGCGTCTATGCGTATTCCGGCGACTTCGACCCGGCCCGCTGCAACACTTTCGAGACTCACGTCCGGCGCACGACGCCCGTCGGTATCTTCCCCGGCGGTGACACGCCCGAAGGGGCTGCGGATCTGGCCGGCAACGTCTGGGACTGGACGAGCAGCGCCTACGATCAGGAGCGCTTTCCGTACCCGTACCGGGCGGACGATGGACGCGAAGCCCCGGAGTGGGAGGGTTACCGGGTGGTGCGTGGCGGCTCGTGGTTCTTCAATCATGGCCACGCGCGCGCCTCCGTCCGCTTCAGGCTCCCCCCGTACTCCCG
>CAZDLX010000287.1:0-2664 GCA_964506005.1 uncultured Anaerolineae bacterium
TGAGGCTGCTGGGCGTGGACATGCCCACCGTGGACGACCCCGGCAGCGAGGGACTGCCCGCTCACCACCGGCTCAACGAGCACGGCATCGCCATTCTGGAGCGCGTTAAGCTGAGCGGTGTACCCGACGGCATCTACGAGCTCATCGCCCTGCCGCTGAAGCTCGCCGGGCTGGACGGCAGCCCGGTCCGCGCCGTGCTGCGGGAGGTGGAAGGCGAATAGGGGACTGCGTTGTAGGTCGGCATTTGTCAAGAACCCCCTCCGCCCATGTTTGCTTCGCAAACACGGCCACCTCCCCCTTGCAAGGGGGAGGAAAGACCAAGCGAAGCGCGGTCAGGAGGGGGTTCTGGCTTAGATATCCAGATTCATCTGGAGAGTGCCCTAATCGCTCTCGGCCATCTCCTCGTGTGCCTCGGTGATGACCTCGCGCGGCTCCTCGACGAGCGTCATGATGCGGTAGACCTCGGCGTACTCGACGCCGGCGAGCTTGCCCATCTCGACGTTCATCTCGCGGATCCAGTCCACGACCTCGGGGCCAAGCTGCGACGCGTGCTTGAGCAGCGCCTCGATCTTCGTGTCCATCACGTCGGCGATGTCCACGGCGTGCGTCGGCTCCATCGAGAGCATCAGCCACAGCTCGGCAACGTTGTGCGGCTCCAGCCCTTCGTCGAGCAGCTCCGGGAAGATGGGCCGCGTACCCGCGCTGGGGAAGGTCGCGTAGACCGCCGCCTCAGCCGCCGCGCGGTGGTCGGGGTGGTTGATGTAGCCCGTCTCGACAAACACGGTGGTCGGGTCTTGGGTTATGACGCGGTCGGGCTTGAGCTCGCGGATGATGCGCGTCAGCTCGCGGCGCAGGGCGATGGTCGGCTCCAGCGTGCCGTCGCGGTAGCCGAGGAAGCGCACGTCCGTCACGCCGACGACCTCCGCCGCGGCCCGCTGTTCGGCCTCGCGCTGGCGGGCCAGCTCGTGAATGTCAACGCCCGGCTCGTTGCTCCCGGCGGAGCCGTCCGTCACGATCACGTAGCTGACCTGCGCGCCCTGCGCGGTCCACTTCGCGACGCTCCCCGCGACGCCAAACTCGATGTCGTCCGGGTGGGCGGCAATCACGAGCACGCGCTCGGCGGCGCGCTCGGCAAGTTTCAGTTCCATGGCTGCTGTCTCCCCCTTCGCCATAACGTGAACCACCGCCGGAAGCAAACCGGCGGCGCTACCTGATTGTAGCAAGCCGCCGGGGTCGATTCATCTGGCGGGGCGGGGGGAAAGGTGGCATGATCAGCAGGCCGCACGACCTCGCAGCGTCCACAGAAGGCCGGAGATACTATGGACCTCTTCGAGCACAGCCGCCAGGAACAGATCGAGCGCGAGGCCCCGCTCGCCTACCGCATGCGCCCGCGCAGCTTCGACGAGTTCGCCGGGCAGCAGCACATCGTCGGGCCGGGCAAGCTGCTCCGCCGCAGCATCGAGGCCGACCGCCTCACGTCCATCGTGCTGTGGGGCCCGGCGGGCAGCGGCAAGACGGCGCTGGCGGGCATCATCGCCAACAGCACCGCCAGCCACTTCGCCACCATGAACGCCGTGCTCGACGGCATCAAGGACCTGCGCGAGATCGTCGAGGCGGCCAAGGAGCGCCGCAACCTGCACGGCCAGCGGACGGTGCTGTTCATCGACGAGATCCACCGCTGGAACAAGGCCCAGCAGGACGCCCTGCTGCCGCACGTCGAGCGCGGGGACGTCATCCTCGTCGGCGCGACGACGGAGAACCCGTACTTCGAGGTCATCCGGCCCCTGCTCAGCCGCTCGCGCGTGTTCCGGCTGGAGCCGCTCACCACGGACGATCTGCGCTGGCTGATGCGGCAGGCCCTGGCCGACGAGAAGCGCGGGCTCGGCAGCAAGCAGATCCAGGTCACAGAAGAGGCCGAGACGCACCTGATCCGCATCGCGGACGGTGACGCTCGCACCATGCTCAACGCGCTGGAGCTGGCCGCGCTCACCACGCCGCCCGGCGAGGATGGCGTCATCCGCATCGATCTTGAGGCAGCGCAGGAGAGCATCCAGCAGCGCGCGGTGCGCTACGACAAGGGCGCGGACGAGCACTACGACACGATCAGCGCGTTCATCAAGTCGGTGCGTGGCACCGATCCCGACGCCGCGCTGTACTGGCTCGCCAAGATGATCGTCGCCGGGGAGGACCCGCGCTTCATCATGCGGCGGCTACTCATTTTGGCCGGGGAGGACATCGGCCTGGCGGACCCCAACGGTATCGTCGTGGCCAGCGCCTGCGCGACGGCGTTCGAGTGGACCGGGCTGCCTGAGGGTCTATACCACCTCGCGCTGGCGACGCTCTACCTCGCCACCGCGCCCAAGAGCAACAGCACGGGCGCGTTCTTCAAGGCCCGCGCCGACGTCGAGCAGGGCGAGAGCACCGTCGTACCCGTCCACCTGCGGACCAGCCCACAGAACCCCAGCGCCGATCACCCCGAGTACGTCTACCCGCACGACCACCCGAACCACTACGTCGAACAGCAGTACCTGCCCGACGGCGTGCAGGGTCGCTGGTACGAGCCGTCCGGCGTGGGCTACGAGGCGCAGATCAGGGAGTGGCTGGAAGGGCTGCGCAGGAGCACTACTCGTTGATTCCGTTGCAGTAAGTTACAAAAAAGTGTAA
>CAZDLX010000288.1:0-1227 GCA_964506005.1 uncultured Anaerolineae bacterium
AACGAAATTGATGCAGTCCAGCTCGTCGGCGTGCCGTAATACATGCTGGTACGCGGGGCCACATAGGTCTTAGCGCCTATAGATTCCTCAAGGGTTGTGTGACAGCATATACGTTGAGCTAAGGCTGGGTTACTGCCCCGTCTTGCGTTTATCTCACGTCCAGGGAGGTAAGTAATATGCTCGCACTCATCCTTGCAGTGATCGTCGCCGTTGGGGCGGCGATGGGCGGCGTGGTTGCTGTCTCTGACAGCGCAGCACCCGGCGACGCCCTGTATGGCATCGACCGCACGGTCGAGAAGGCCCGGGTCGGCCTGGCAGGCAGCCCCGAAGCCCGCACCCAACTACTCAGAGCGCAGGCCGAGGAGCGGCTGCAGGAAACGGGCGACGTCGTGGACGGGGGCGGCGACGTGAACGACGCGCTCGAAGAGTACTTCGCTGCCGTCGATGCGCTGCTCGAAGCCATGCTTGAGTCGGGCGAGATCGACGCCGCCGAGCTTGAGCAGATCCTCGCGGCGCTGGCCGCCTACGAAGACCAGATCGATGAGATCCTCGCCAGCATCCAGGACGACGGTGCCGAGGATGACCCCGCGGTAGACGACGACCTGGAGGACAAGGAAGAGGACGACCTCGACGATCAGGATGACGAGGACGACCTCGAAGACGATGAGGAAGATGACCTCGACGACGAGGAAGACGACCAGGATAACGAGGACGACGAGGACTTCGCCTCCTGCGTAGGCGCGGACCCGCACCCGGTCGGCATGCGGCTCGCCGAGGCCTATGGCCTTGAGTACGAAGTCGTCATGGGCTGGTTCTGCGACGGCTACGGCATGGGCGAGATCATGCACGCGCTTTCCACCGCCGAGGGTGACGGCGTCGAGTACGAGCCCGAAGAAATACTCGCCATGAAGGATGAAGTCGGCGGCTGGGGCCGCGTCTGGCAGGAGTTGGGTCTGATCGGCAACGGCAGGCGCAACCCGAACCGTGACGTAGACGGCTATGACGACGATCCGCAGGCCGAGGACGACGTTGACGAGACGGACGACGAGATCGACGACGTGGACGACGTCGACGAACAGGACGATCTCGACGACGCGGGTCCGGGCTTCATCCCGCCGGGGCAGTCCGGTGACAGGCCGGGCAACGGCCCGCCTGACCATGCCAACGGGCGCGGCAACAATGGCAACAATGGCAACAATGGCAATAACGGCAACGCCCGCGGCAACA
>CAZDLX010000288.1:1327-2664 GCA_964506005.1 uncultured Anaerolineae bacterium
AACGCCCGCGGCAACAATGGCAACAACGGGCGCGGCAATAACAAATAGCCTGACCACAACTTCATAGCCAGGACAAACGCCCTGCCGGTGGACCGGCAGGGCGTTTGTTATTCCGGTGCTGCAGCGCTCGCGCTAAGGCTCCCCGTAAATCGACCACGTATTCTTCTGCAGCACAATGATCCGGCCATCCGGGCCGCGCTGGTAGCATTCTGCCACCGAGGTATCCACTTCGCCCCGCTCGACCCCCTCCGCGCACTGGTACGCAGTCTCGAACTCAAACTCGGGCACGATGCCCCAGCCAAGCCGCTCGCGGACAGTTGCGAAGCCCGCCCCGCCGGGTCGCTCGCGCCACACCAGCCCGAACCCGCGCACCGGCTGGTACAGGCCTGTCGGCGGCGTGAGCGCCGGATCGCTGACCGGCATCCCCTCCCGCCACTCGTCGAGGTAGAATACATGCCCGCCCGCTGCGTCCTCGTAGAACACGCCAATGTCGTTGCGAGCCGCCGTCCAGATCATAAAGCCGTTCTCGAAGTACTGCCCGGCGGCGCGGGAGATCGTCGGCGGCTCGCGCGGGCATATGCTCGGTGCGTTGTCGAAGAACCAGTCCAGCGGGCAGATCACGTCCACCGTAATCCGCGAGGTCACGGTTTCCGCCCCCGCCCTGACCTCCAGCACGTACGTGATGTCATTGCGCTCGCCGGCGTCGACGATCACATCCAGCCGCCCCTCCGAGGCCAGCCCATCGTACGTCCGGCCTGCGCGCCCGTCGATGTACACCGTCTTAATCGCCACCGCGTCGCCGACGGCCCGCCATTGAATAGTCACCGTCTCGCCGGCCCGCCTTATCAGCGGCGTGATGTCATACAGCAGAATAGCAGGCGGGTCGATGTCGAGTGTAGGGCTTGGCGTGATCGTCGGGCTTGGCGTGGGCGATGGTGTGGGGGTCGCCGTCGGCGGTGCGGGCGTAGCACGTGCCGTGGTGGGGCTCGCAGTCGTGGGGCGAGGCGCGGGCGGGCGCGTGTTCGTCGGCTCGGGCGTTCTTGCCGGGTCGGGCGTTTCGCCGGTAGGCGTGCGGGTGGTACCAAACGCCGCCGCAACCGCCTCACCCGTGATGCTGGCGTCAGACTCCGGCTCTTCTGTGTCGCTTTCAACGGACCGCAGGCGCTCTGGCGTTGGGGTGTGCTCCACGCCGAATCGAATTGAGCACCCCGCCAGCAGTAATGCTATCAAGGCCACAGCCGCCGGAGTGGATTTTCGTCTCATGGGTGGCTCCCGCTGTAGCTAGCTCTCCCCGCGCAGCGTGTCTGCAGGGTACCAGTACCCATTCGGGTGCAGCA
>CAZDLX010000289.1:0-2630 GCA_964506005.1 uncultured Anaerolineae bacterium
TAGCGAGCTGCGCTGCGGACCTCGTGTTGAGTACCTCGGCGGCTTTCTCACTCCTGCCCTTGTCTTTCACAGGGCTGTGCCGCGCGCCGAGCGCACCTGCCACTTCAGTGTTGGCGAGAGGCTCGACAGCAACACCCGTGACTGGTATACCGTGCGTGTCCGGCAGAAAAACGATCAGTGGGCGTGGAGCTCTCCCATCTGGGTGGAAGCTCCCGATGGTTGAACCGGCTGCGCTGCTTATTGCCGGCATCATCTTCCTGGCCGTCTTCATGCAGGGCGTGGTCGGCTTCGGGCTCGCCCTCATCTCCATGCCGCTGCTCGTCGGCCTCGTCGGGTTCCAGGTGGCAGCGCCGCTTGTGGCGCTTGTGGGGCTTGTCAGCCAGATCGTCATGATCACATACTACCGGCAGGCGGTGAAGCTCTCCGCTATCACGCCGCTGGCGATCGGTTCCGTCATTGGTATTCCGCTGGGCGTGCTCGCGCTCAAGAGCGTGGATGAGGCGATCTTCTCGTCAGTGCTCGGCGTGCTGGTCATCGGCTATGCGGTCTATGAGCTCGTGACGCCGCGCCTGCCCGAGCTGAGCCACGCCGGCTGGGGATATGCGTTCGGTCTGGCGGGCGGCGTGCTGACGGGGGCCTTCAACACCGGGGGGCCGCCGCTGGTCGTCTACGGGACCTGCCGGCGCTGGCTGCATGACGAGTTCAAAGGCAATGTCCAGGCGCTGTTCCTCGTTCACAGCGTCACGGTGCTGGTAGCTCACGCCGCGGCAGGCAGTTTCAGCGATATCGTGCTGCGGAACTTCGTGGTGGCGGTGCCGGCGGCTGCGCTCGGGTTGGCGGGCGGCATCTTCCTGGATCGATACCTGAACCAGACAGTTTTTCGCAAGATAGTGCTCGGCACGCTGATACTCCTGGGTATCAACCTGCTGTTGTGAGGCCTTGCGCCGGGCCCTTTAAGGATTTAACGGATGACCACACAGGCACCAACACTGCCGACGTCAGGGGCGGACCCCGTGCCGCCGGCGGCGTTCCATGTGATGCTCAAGCCGCGCGGTGCTATCTGCAACCTCGACTGCGAGTACTGCTTCTACCTCGCCAAAGAGCGATTGTACCCCGGCAGCCGCTTCCGCATGGCGGACGACCTGCTTGAGCAATACACGCAGCAGTACATCGCGGCACAGCGCGTCCCCGAAGTGACGTTTGCGTGGCAGGGCGGCGAACCGACGCTGATGGGGCTCGACTTCTTCCGGCGGGCGGTTGAGCTGCAGGAGAAGTACCGCCCGCCCGGCATGACGATCCACAACACGATGCAGACGAACGGCGTCCTGCTGGACGACGCATGGTGCCGTTTCCTAAAAGAGCACGGATTCCTGGTCGGCATCAGCCTCGACGGACCCCGCGAGATGCACGACGCCTACCGCATCGACAAGGGCGGGCAGCCCACGTTCGACCGGGTGCTGCGGGGGCTCGACGCGCTCAAGGCGGAAGGCGTGGCCTTCAACATCCTCACCTGCGTGCACTCTGCCAACGCCGCCTACCCGCTGGAGGTCTACAGCTTCCTCCGCGACGAGGTCGGCGCAGAGTTCATGCAGTTCATCCCGATCGTACAGCCGGGCGTCACCGGGGAGGGTGAGCACGGGCTGCCGGTATCCCCCTACTCCGTCGACGCGCAGCAGTACGGGCAGTTCCTGATCGCGGTGTTCGACGAGTGGGTCCGACGCGACGTGGGGCGGGTCTTCGTACAGATCTTCGACGTGGCGCTGGCCGCCTGGGCAGAGCTGCCTCCGGCGCTGTGCGTCTTCGCCGAGACGTGCGGTACCGCGCTGGCGATGGAGCACAACGGCGACCTGTACTCTTGCGACCACTTCGTCGAGCCGCGCTACTTCCTCGGCAACATCCAGCAGCAAAACCTCATCACGCTGGTCGGGTCCGAGCCGCAGCGGCAGTTTGGGCTCGCCAAGCGAGACACGCTGCCGCGCTACTGCCGGGAGTGCGACGTGCGCTTCGCGTGCAACGGCGGCTGCCCCAAGGATCGCTTCATTACGACGCCGGATGGTGAGCCGGGGCTCAACTACCTGTGCGCGGGCTACATGGCTTTCTTCCAGCACATCGACCCGGCGATGCGCTTCATGGCGGCGGAGCTGCGGGCGGGCCGCGCCCCCGCGAATATCATGCGGCACCTGGCCCGGCAGGACGCACTCCAGGCGCAGCGGCTGGCCGCGCTGGGCCGCAATGATCCCTGCCCGTGCGGCAGCGGGCGTAAGGTCAAGCACTGCCACGGTGCGCGGTAGGCTCACAGGCACCTGGATTAAGAACTTGTGCGCGCCAGAATCAAAAGAGCGCCAGTAAGGCGCTCTTTTTGACAGCCTGCCCGCTCTCGCGGCGCTCTACGTCTCTACCGGGAGCTGAACCTCAAAGGTGATTGGCTGGCCCTCGCATGCCGGCTCCACGTAGACTTCGCGGCAGGGGCCTTCGGCCAGCCGGCAACCGTTCTCGGCAACCCAGCGGCGGAATACATCCGCTGGTGGATTATGCGCGAAACGCAGGTGCTTGCCTCAGTCGACCTGCCGGTGGAGGCCTTCATCGCCGAGGCCAACGTCAACATCCTCACTAGCCTACTGTTCTTACGT
>CAZDLX010000290.1:0-2623 GCA_964506005.1 uncultured Anaerolineae bacterium
CCAGGCCGGACTGGAAGTCGAGGAGATTGACGAGCTCGATCGGCTGGGTATCTTCCGGCTCATCGTCGCGCGGGTGCCTGGTTAATGTCACCTGCCCTTGGTGTGCTGTACTCAACGGCCCTGCAAAATGTTGTCATGTGGCCGCAAGAGCTTGGTGCACGCGCAGCTTCCCTGGTTCTTGATCGAAGGAATCTTCCCTCTACCCGAAACTCGTTATCCACAGATGCGTCCACTCTACGCTGCACCATGATACCAGCCCTATCCGTCTCCTCCATTCCGGTTGCAGCTAAATCTCCTGCAAAAGTGCGGGTGTTGAGTGTCGTCGCGTCTGTTAAGATCAAAGTGCAACGTGAGCTACAGGTATGAAGGGAGTGCAAGCTATGATGGGTGGCGGACTGTTGTTCACACTGCTGATCGTCGGAGCGGTTGCCTATGCGCTGGGCTGGCGGCCTGACTTTCTCGAGGGTCAGGGCATGTCGCGCCGCAGTGGCGAGTCGGCGATGGACATTCTTAAGCGGCGCTACGCGCAGGGCGAGATCACCAAAGAGGAGTACGAGCAGATGCGCCGCGACCTGGAGGCGTAGCAAGCAGGTAGAGGAGTCAGGAGATCCTTTTCTATGTGGCCGTGGGGACTGAGACCGCATCACTTCTGGGGAGGCGGCTGGGGCTGGCTCGGCATCATCGGCATGATTCTAAACTTGCTGATGTGGCTCGGGCTGCTTGTGGGTACCGTACTCCTGGTTATCTGGCCGGTTCGTACGTCGCGGACTGCCGGGCAGATTGGCGACCGCGCCGCCGGCAGCGACCTCACACCACGCGAAATCCTGCAGCGACGGTACGCGCGGGGCGATATCACACGCGAGCAGTACCTCGACATGCTTGCCGACCTCGAGGACGACTGGGCAAACAGGTGAGCTGAACCACCGGGGGTCTGAACCGCTGCCCGGCTCAACCTGGTGAGCCTGGCACCGCGCCCGCCCCTGAGAGGGGCACCTCGATCAGCACTGTCGTCCCCCGGCCCGGTTCCGCCATCACTCGCAGCGTCGCCCCGATGAGCGTCGCGCGCTCGTACATGCCCATCATGCCGAAGTGCCCCTGCTCGGCCAGCTCCGTGACGCGCTGCGGCGCGTCGAAGCCCTCCCCATTATCTTCGACCGACAGTTCAACCTCCTTATCCCGGTAGCGAATCGCCAGCTTCACGCGGTCGGCTCCGCTGTGCTGCCACGCGTTATTCAGTGCCTCCTGCGCCACCCGGTACAGCGCCATCTCGTGCTCCGCGGGCAGGCGATGCGTCTCGCCCACCTGCTCAAACTCGACCGTCAAGTCCGGCACACTGGCATCCAGATTTCTGGCCAGCATGTTAAGCGCCGGTACAAGGCCCAGCTCCTCGAGGTAGATGGGGCGCATGGCACGGATGATGCGGCGCAGGTCGTCCACGGTTTGCGTGGTCATCCCACGCAGCTCCCCGAGCAGCTTCTCAGCTTTGGGGTCATCCTTTAGGTAGCGCTTGAGCATCTGTTCGCGGTGCCCAATGGCAACCAGCGATTGCGCGGTCTGATCATGCAGCTCGCGCGCCAGCCGCGCCCGCTCATCCTCCTGCGTCTGGGTGATCGCGCCGATGTAGTTGCGCATCCCGGCCTGGGCGGCCTGCACCCGCTCGGCGAGGAAGCGCAGCGTCCCCTGCAAATGCCGGATCTCGTCGATGCCGCCGACCGGTTCCTCCAGGCTGTCATAATCACCCCAGGCCAGGTCGCTGGCCCGCCGCTCGAGGCGCTGGAGTGGGCGGACCACCTGCTGCAGACCGAACCAAACTGCCACGACAGCGATGAGCAGCCCGGGCACAAGTACGAGGGGAGCCGCTAGCGAGAAGCGCATTAGCGGACCGAGCGTCGCCTGCCACTGCTCTAGCTGTAGTAGCGCCCAGCCTGCGGCGGGGATGGGCGCGAAGCTGACCACGACTTCCGGCCCGCTCTCTGGCGCGAAGAAGTCCGCGCCGCTGTCGCCGCTCAGCGCCGCCCCGGCGTACGGGGAGCCGAGCAGATCGCCATCGTGCCCGGGCTCGCTGTGATAGACAGCACCGCCGTCCGGGGCAACAATGGCGACGGTGGTGCTGGGCGACGGATGCAGGCTCTCAAGCAGGGCTTCGACCCCCAGCGCCTCGAACGAGGCCAGCCCCGCCGCCCTCACGCCTTCATCCCCGCCCGCACGTGCGAGCACGGCCACCTGCCCCTCGCCTTGTCCGGCTGGCCGCAGGGCTACGAAGCCATCCGTGGGCAACTGTGACATGTCCAGCGAGCGCAGCGCCGGGGACGAGGCAGCCAGCAGCTCGTCGTCTGCCGCGTAAAAGCCGATGCCGCCATCGAACAGCTCCGCAGACCAGTCGACCCCGTCGAGCACATCCCCGACAGACTCGCCTCCGGCCACGCGCTCGGCGAGGTGCTCCAGAACGGCCTGCTGCTGCTCAAGCCGCGCGGAGAAGCTGGCCGCGGTACCGCGCACCGCGTGCAGGTTGTGCTCCATGACCATGTCGCGCATGGCAGACTGGTGGATGGCGACGCCGCCAAAGGCGACGACCGTCAGCAGGGCAAACAGGGGTAGGATGATGAAGGCGAGGATCTGCAGT
>CAZDLX010000291.1:0-2583 GCA_964506005.1 uncultured Anaerolineae bacterium
TCGTAGCGGTCACGCGGGGGGAGCTCCGCCGAGAAGTCGGCGGGGTCGGTGGGCTCTACGGTGCCATCCGACCCGGCGTCCGGTAGCGGGTTTGTGGCATCCGGCTCTTCGGTAGGCGCCGGCAGGCCGGCGCCCGGCGGCGTCGGAGTGGGCTGCGCCATCATCACCTCCGTAACCTGCACGGCTGGTGGGGCGCTGGCAAATATCGTGAAGCCAAAGACGCCCGTCGCGATGATCAGCGCGACGGCGCAGATACAGATGAGGACGAGCAGACCGCCGCCTGCGGCGACGATCCAGATCCAGGGACTTGTTTTTTGGGCGTTCGGTTCGTTTTCCATGCGGGGATTATAGCAGCGGCGGGCGCAGAGGGTAAGCGAGGGCGGGATGCTTCACCTAGCCTCGGCCCCGTTGCGCATCACCGGTGAGCGGCAAGGGCTTGTGACATCTGTCACACGCCTGCATGACAAGCCGCACTAACCGCACCGCAGTATATTCAATAAACTGCATGTAGTTTGAGCACTGAGGAGCCAAGCATGGACGCGTATGCCCAACTCGCAGAGATCGCCAAGGCGCTGGCCCACCCGGTCCGCCTGCAGATACTCGACGTGCTGCGCGGGGATGAGGCCTGCGTCTGCCATCTTGAGGCTGTGCTCGGGCAGCGGCAGGCTTACATCTCGCAGCAGCTTGCACGGCTGCGAGAAGCGGGGCTGGTCGTCGACCGGCGCGACGGGCTGAACGTCTTCTACGCGCTGGCGGGCGAGTCCGTCGCCACGCTGCTGGATGCGATGCACGCGGCGACGGCGTCCGTCTCGGGCGAGGCGCTGCGCCTGCCCCCATATGCTGCACCTGCGTCCTGCACCTGCCCGAAGTGCGTTGAAAAAAGACCCATCCAGATCGCCTGAGGGCGAGGAGATCAACATGTTGTCAATCATTGTCATCGGCCCTGGCTGCCCGAACTGCAACCGTGTCGAGCAGCACGCCCGCCTCGCGCTGGATGAGTTCCAGGCAAGCCACCCCGGCGTCGAGGCGGTGATCGAGCACGTCACCGACCCGCTGGAGTTCATCAACTACGGCGTTATGAAGACGCCGGGGCTGGTCATCGACGGCAAGCTGGTGAGCAGCGGGCGTATCCCGTCGCCGGGCCACATCGTGGACTGGCTGGTCGAAGCTGCCGGCGTATAGCACTCGCCTGGAGCGCCGTGTCGCGCTCCTCTTTTTTGATCGGAGATATTCCATTTCCTGAATGTGAGAGGCTGGTTGCCGTATGGCACTGCAAGGCGTATTCGAGTATCTGGGCCTGCTGCTGTGGTCAGGCTGGACGGGCTTGTTGGATTACCTTGCCGCGCACGTACTGCTGTGCCTGGTGCCCGCCTTCGTGATCGCGGGCTACATGAGTGCGATGATCCCCAAAGAGGTCGTCACGAAGTACCTGGGGCCGAAGGCGTCTCGCTTCATCAGCTACCCGGCGGCTGCTGCCGGCGGGTTCGTCCTGGCGGTGTGCTCGTGCACCATCCTGCCGCTGTTCGCCGGCATCTGGAAGCGCGGAGCGGGGCTCGGCCCGGCGATCACGTTCCTGTTCGTCGGCCCGGCGGTGAACATTCTGGCCATCGCTTACACCGGCGCGGTGATCGGCATGGACATCGCGCTGGCCCGCATCATCCTGTCCATCATCTTCGGCATCGGCATCGGCCTCATCATGGCATATCTCTTCCGCGCGGAAGAGGCGACGCGCGCCGCCGAGATGGCGGATAGCGGTATGTTCGCCGGCGAAGCGCAGGTCAAGCCGGCCGTGTGGGCGGTTTTCGCGATGCTGGTCGGCGTACTGCTGGTCGGCACGCTGCAGCTCGATGTGCTGACCGGCACCTGGTTCAGCCTGCGCCTGCCTATCGAGCTGCCCGCCGGGCTGCTCAACACACTGGCGAGTGTCAATCTCGCGCCGCAGGGCGCGCTGCTCATCCTGATGCTCGTCATCATAGGCCCGGTGGCTTACTTCGGGCTGGAGAATGTGCTCGAGCGCTTCAACCGCTGGACGTACGCCGCGATGACGCTCGTTGCGCTGACGCTGCTCATGGCGGCACCGACCTTCGCCGAGGGCAGCGTAGTCATCGGCATTACGGGGCGTTTCGTGGGCGAGGTGCTGCTCATCGGCGCGATTGGCGTCGTTGCCGCCCGCAGTTTCGAGCGCTACGAGATCGCCGAATGGCTGTGGGAGACGTGGAAGTTCGTCAAGCAGATCTTCCCGCTGCTTATTGCAGGCGTGTTCCTGGCGGGTGTGGTGCGGGTTATCCTGCCCGAGCAGTGGGTGCAGTCGCTGGCCGGGCGCAACACGCTCTTCGCCAACTTAATCGGCGTGGTGTTCGGCGTGTTGATGTACTTCCCCACGCTGGTGGAAGTGCCCATCGCCCGCATGTTCCTGGACCTCGGCATGCATCGCGGGCCGCTGCTGGCCTACCTGCTCGCCGACCCCGAGCTGTCGCTGCAGAGCATCCTGGTGACGGGCAAGATTCTGGGCCGCAGGAAGACGATTGCGTATGTCTCGCTGGTGGCGGTGTTCAGCACGCTGGCGGGCTATCTGTTCGGGCT
>CAZDLX010000292.1:0-2580 GCA_964506005.1 uncultured Anaerolineae bacterium
GAGCAGGTTCAGGTCGGTTACCAGTTTGATGTAACGGGCTATGACAGCCTGACTGTCACGCTGTACTTCTCGGAGATTTACCCGGGGTTCGTTACTGAAGACCGTTATTTTGATATCTACGTCGATGGCGTGCAGGTAGCCACTAACTACGACGTGTACGACGAGGCCGGCGGCGCGAACACTGGCGTGGCGCTGGTGCTTAACGACATCGAGCCAGCGAGCACCGTCCTGAGTATCACGTTTTTGCGCCAGTATCGTGCGCCGATGGTCAGCGGCATCGTCATCGAGGGGGAGCTGCCCCCACCGCCGCCCATACCGCCGCCGCCGCCCCCTGCCCCGACCGGCGTGCCGGCCTTCCGCGTCGAAATCGACGCCAACGGTGATGACCGCTACAGCCTCGACGTGAGTGACGACTTTATCGAGGGCGACTGGGAAAACGGCCTGACGGAACCGGGGCAGGTCATCCCGCACGGCGTCCGGGCGAATGTCGTGCTGCGCAATACTGACGGTCGTTACAGCCCGGAGCACGCCAACGCGGTTGCCGGGCTGACGCGCGGGCGCAAATTGCGTATCCGCACCAACTACGCCGGGCCGAACCAGCCCGAGGGCGTGTACAGCCGCGACGTATCCAGCATGGGCACGCTGGAGGGCATCACGTCGTCGGAGAGCGCGCCGCATTTCGACCCGGCGCAGAACGACTACGTGGACCTGCTGGCGGCGGGCAACCTCGCGCAGCGGTTCGACGGCACGCACGGCACCATCTCGATGTGGATTAAGGCGGACGCCGGGGCGTGGACAGACGGCGAGTTCCGCTTTGTGTTCAGCATCGAGACTACCGGCGACCCGTTCCCGGACATCTTGCACGCGGGCAAGCTGACTGTCGCCAACCAGTTTAGCGTCGAGCGGTGGGTGCAGGGCAAGTCCACCAACCATACGTGGACGCCCGGCGCGACGGTAGGCACGGACTGGTGGCACCTCGCGGTGAGCTGGTCAGAGACGTTTAACTTCACTCGCGTGTACTTCAACGGCGTGCTGCTCGACGAGGACGAGATTGTAGCGAGCTGGCTGAAGCCGCTGGCGATATTTGACATCGGGGCGCGGTCGCTGCTGTCCCAGCACTGGGACGGCGGGCTGGGGCACTTTGCGCTGTACGACGCGCCGCTGACCCATGCTGAGGTCGCCTACCTGGCTGCGCAACGCGCCGACCAGCGCGAGGCGGTGCGCCGGGTGAGGCCGGACGCGCTTGTCGCCTACTACCCGCTCGGCGAGCAGTCGGGCACGGTCGCCCGCGACGAGAGCACGGTGCGCACGATGTGGTGCGGCTGGATTGAGGACATCCGCCCGACGCCGGGCCAGTACGCCGAGCGCCGCACGACTATCGAGGCGGCGGGCTGGCTGGCGAAGGCGCAGGAGGCGAAAGGGTTGCAACTGCCGCTGCGCCTCGACGTGGAGAGCCGGACGCTGCTGTACAACGCCGTTACGTCGTCGGGCGTGTACCCGCCGGGGCGCATTATGGGTACGGACATATGGTACGCGGTGAGCCGCGCGTGGACGCGATTTCAGTTCGCCTTCGATGACATATCAGAAAGCGAGTCACTGTACAGCGTCATGCGGCGGGTGGTAGAAGGGGAAGGCCGCCCCGCGCGGCTGTACCAGACGCGCGCCGGGCTGATGCGGTTTATGAACCGCCACGAGCTGGCCACCGCCGACGGCAGCGCGTACACACTGGACGGCACCATGCGGGTGATGGACTATGGTTACGGCTCCGAGCTGTACAACCGCGTGCTGGTGGACTACGTGCCGCGCCGAGTGGAAACGGATGCCGAGGTGTATTACCTCTGCGTGCTCGATAACAGCATCCGCATCGACCCCGGTGAGGTGCGGTCTGTCCGGATGCGCTACACCGCGACCAATGGCAAGACCATCTCCACGACGGAGCCGGTTGACCCGGTGCCGGGCGTCCACTACCACATCAACACCGAGGCCGACGGTTCGGGCGACTTCGTGGACACGGACCCGGACTGGGTGCTCACCGCCACCCACTACGGCACCGAGAGTGAGTGGGTCATCACCAACAACAGTAATGTGACCGGCTATCTGCTGGGCTACAGCTACCAGGCCGGGGACAACCGCCTGATTGCCCACGCCCGGCGGCAGGCGGACGCAAACGACATCGCCAGCCAGATTGAGCACGGCATCCAGGAGCTGACCATCACCGCGACGATGCTGTCCGACGCCTCGCAGGCGTGGCAGTACGCGCTCCACCTGCTGGCGATGTACCGCGAGGTGCGCGGCAACGCGCGGCGGGTGACGATAATGCCCGCACGCAGCGCTGAGGACATGGAGTTTGTGCTGAACTACGGGCCGGATGACCAGCCGCACATCACGGTTAAAGAGGCGCAGACCGGGCACATCGGCGACTACTACTGGATCGGAGAGCACTGGCGCGTGCCCTCGACGGCGGCGGGCATCGAGGTTGACCTGCTCCTGGAGTCGGTCGGCACGGTGGCGCGCTGGATGCTGGTCGGAAGCGGGCCGCGCAGCCTGCCGGACGGCACGAACCTGGCGGCGTACTAGGAG
>CAZDLX010000293.1:0-2570 GCA_964506005.1 uncultured Anaerolineae bacterium
GTGGCTGAGTTACCGGGAGACGGACGTGCTAGGGCGCCCGCTGAAGGTCGAGGAGGTGCGCTACGTGCAGGAGATGGCGCAGCGCATCGCGGCGATCCTGCTGCTCGGCGAGCGGCTGGATGCGAACTATCAGGCGGTGAAGGAGGAGGCAGTTTAACCTGTCTCTGCTCAGTGGGCCGACCATCAGTAGTAATCTCCGCCGCCCCTCCGGCTAGAGGGGCAGCATCAACCCCTGTCCCTGCACGCTCTATTCATAATAAGAGACAAATCGCAAGATAAGGAGGTCCACGTGGCCCCGGCTAAAATTCTCGTTGTCGACGATGAGCAGAATATCCTCGATCTGGTCACTGCTTATCTGGAGCCGGAAGGGTACGAGGTTCACACAGCCAGGGACGGTGAAACTGGCCTCCGGCTGGCTCATTCCTTCGAGCCGGATCTCGTCGTGCTGGACATCATGCTGCCGGGCATGGATGGTATCGAGCTCCTGACCCGGCTTCGCCGTGAATCCGACGTCTACGTCATCATGCTAACCGCCAAGTCGGAAGAGACGGACAAGATCGTGGGCCTGTCAGTTGGGGCCGACGACTACCTGACCAAGCCGTTTAGCCCGCGCGAGCTCGTGGCGCGCATCGAGGCGGCGCTGCGCCGGCTCAAGAGCGCAGCGGGTCCGGCTGATGAAGAGGTGCTCGAATTCGAGCGCCTGCGCATCGACCAGGCTGGCCGCCGGGTGTGGGTGGAGGGAGAAGAGGTCGAGCTGACCACGACGGAGTTCGACCTGCTCGAGGTGCTGGCAGAGAATCGCGGGCGGGTGATGAGCCGCGAGCAGCTGCTCCAGAAGGTGTGGGGCTACAACTACTACGGCGGGGAGCGGGTGGTCGATGTGCACGTCGGGCACATCCGGCAGAAGCTGGGCGACGGTGACATCATCGCGACGGTGCGCGGCGTCGGCTACCGCTTCGAGGGTGAGGAAGTGCGCTGATGCTCGACTACGTTCGCAGCCATCTGGGGGTGAAGCTCTTCCTCTCGTATCTCATCATCGTGGTTGTCGGTGCTATTGTCCTCCTGACGGCTGCAGAGGCTGCTGCTCCGACTGCATTCGACCGTCACATGGAAGCGATGGCGGAGCTCATGGGCGGCATGATGGGCGGTGAGAATCTATTTGCCAACTTCCGGGCTGCCCTGCGAGAGTCGCTGATTGTTGCCGCGAGCGCTGCCTTCGCTGCCGCCATCATTGTCAGCTACTTCGTAGCGCGACAGGTCGTGACGCCCATCCAGGAGATGCGCCGCGCGGCGCACCGGATCGCCGAGGGGCGCTACGATGAACGCGTTCAGGTGCCGGGCGGCGATGAGGAGCGCGCGCAGGATGAATTGGCCAGACTGGCACTCGACTTCAACCAGATGGCAAGTGAGCTGCAGCAGACGGAGATCATGCGCCGCCAGCTCATCGCTGATATCTCCCACGAGCTGCGCACGCCGCTCACGACCATTAAAGGCACTGTGGAAGGCTTGATCGACGGCGTGCTCCCCCAGCAGCCGGACACCTACCAGCGGATCTACCGGGAGGCCGACAGGCTGGAACGGCTCGTGCACGACCTGCAGGAGCTCAGTCGCATCGAGGCGGGCGCATACATGCTCCAACCACAATCCACCCCGGTCTCGCGTCTCATCGAGACCGTCGTCGACCGCTTGGGGGCCCAATTCGCGGAAAAAGGCGTCGAGCTTGGCGTCTCCATCCCGGCTGACCTGCCGCCCGTCCTCGTCGACGAGCCGCGCATCGACCAGGTACTGCTCAACCTCGTCGGCAATGCCCTGCAGTACACTCCGCCCGGAGGCGAGGTCGAGATCAGCGCGCATCAGGCGGGTAATCATGTCGCTATCTCAGTAGCCGACACAGGTATCGGTATTGCGCCGCAGCACCTACCCAACCTCTTCACGCGCTTCTACCGCGTCGACCGCTCGCGGTCTCGGGCGGGCGGCGGCAGTGGCATCGGGCTGACGATCGCCAAGCATCTCGTCGAGGCACACGGCGGGCAGATCGCTGTCGAGAGCCCCGGCGAGGGCCAGGGCAGCACCTTCACCTTCACCCTGCCCACTGCCCCCGAGTAACCTTTACCAAATCTTTAAGGTGAGTTTACTGAGGCTTTACGGCTGCCAGCTATCATGTAACCGTGATAGGAAACTGATAGAGGAGACAAACATCAATGCACGGATTTGGCGGTTTCGGCTGCTGTGGTGGTTGGGGTGGCATGGGTGGCTTCGGACTGTTCGGCGGGATACTTGGGCTGTTGTTCAGCCTTGCTCTCATCGCCGCCGTTGTGGTCGCTGCGGTGTGGTTGGTACGACGAACATCAACTGGCAGCCGGTCACAGTCACAGGCAGTGCCTTACGACCGAGGCGTGACCGCGGAGGCATCTCCGCGTGAGATCCTCAAGCAGCGCTACGCACGCGGGGAGATCACCCGCGACCAGTACCAGGAGATGCTCCGCGACTTGAGTTAGCGGGAATGGAGTGTGAGTTGTGTTTGGTATGATGGGGATGTGGCTGATGATGTTGGTATTCTGGGGCGGCCT
>CAZDLX010000294.1:0-2501 GCA_964506005.1 uncultured Anaerolineae bacterium
AGCACGCTTGCGTGCCGGAGTGAGGGTGGGCTTGAGGCGATGCAATCGGCGATGCAATCGGCGATGCAATCGCCTCAAGGTCGGGGTGAGAGGTTGCAGGCTCGGTCTGCGCCCGCGGCATCGGCCGCGCGGGAGCGTGGTGAGGGAGCATCGGCACTCGGCGGGGCGGCATGGTACAATCCGGGGCGCGCGGTGGCAGCCAGCCGCCGCCCCTTTTGTGTGACGCGAGGACTGATGAGACGTTATCGCCGGTGGATCTTCCTCGCCCTGGGCTTCGTGATCAGCGGTGTGTTTCTGTATCTCGCGCTCAGGGGGTTGAACTTACGTGAAGTCTGGCTCGACCTGCGCGGCGCGAACTACTGGTGGCTCGTGCCGGGCGTACTGGTGTACTTCGTCGCGGTGTGGGCGCGGACGTGGCGCTGGCACTACCTGCTGCGCCCGATCAAGCGCATCCGGCTCGCGGAGCTCTTCCCGGTCGTCGTGATCGGGTACATGGGTAACAACGTGTACCCCTTCCGCGCGGGCGAGGTGATCCGGGCCTACGTGCTGGAGCGCAACGAGGGTGTCAGGATCAGCGCGTCGCTGGCGACCATCGTGGTCGAGCGCATCTTCGACGGGCTGGTGATGCTGATCTTCGTGTTCGCCGCGCTGCCTTTTGCGCCGATCCCCGCGCCGTTCGACAGCATCGTGGTGTGGATGACGGTGCTGTTCTTCGGCGCGCTCGCCGCCTTCATCGGGCTGGCGCTCAAGCCCGCGCTGGCCCGGCGCATCTACGTCGCGGTGATCGACTTCGTGCTGCGGGGCGGCAAAGCCCGCGAATTCACACTCCGGCAGGCGGACCGCTTCATGGAGGGGCTGGCCTCGCTGCGCAGCCCGCGAGATATGGCGATGACGCTCGTCTCCTCGGTGCTGATCTGGCTGACCGAGACGACGAAGTACTGGTTTGTGATGCACGCCTTCCCGTTCGAGGTCAGCTTCTTCGTACTGATGCTCATGACGGCGGTGGTCAACCTCGCCACGACTCTGCCCAGCTCGCCCGGCTACGTCGGCACGTTCGACCAGCCCGGCATCGCAATCCTGCGGGCGTTCGGCGTCAACGAGAATGTCGCGGCGGCGTACACGCTGGTGCTGCACGCCGCGCTATGGTTCCCCATCACGCTGCTGGGCTTCTACTATATGATCCGCACGGGCATCCGCTGGAGCGACTTCCGGCAGGCGACGCAGGCCGCCAGCCGCACCGCCGAAGTGGAGAGCGTCTGAGCACACCCGATCTGGACAGGAGAGTACAGGCATGAGAATCGCGATTGTCGGCGCTGGCGCGGCAGGTCTCGCCGCCGCCTACGACCTCGCCGGGGCGGGGCAGGATGTTACCGTCTACGAAGCCGGGCCGGAGGTCGGCGGGCTGGCGGCGGGCTTCCGCGAGCCGGGCTGGGACTGGACGCTGGAAAAGTTCTACCACCACTGGTTCTCGACCGACGCCGACGTGCTGCAGCTCATCGCCGAGGTCGGCGGCTCCGACAATGTGCGCTTCTACACCCCGACGACCAGCCTGTGGGATGAGAGCGGCATCTACCCGCTCGACGCGCCCACGGCGGGCAACGCCCTGCTGTCTCGCGTGGTGAACGTGCTGCGCCTGCCCGGCCTCTCGCTGCCTGCCAAGCTGCGCTTCGGGCTGGTGGGGGCGCTGCTCAAGGCCTACCCGAACGGCATCACGCTGGAGAAGTGGACGGCGGAAGAGTGGCTGCGCCGCTGGGTGGGCCGCGAGGCGTACGAGCTCGTGTGGCGGCCCCTGCTCATCGGCAAGTTCGGGCCGCTGTACCGGCAGGTCAACATGGCCTGGTTCTGGGCGCGGATCTACAAGCGCACCGCCGCGCTCGGGACGTACGTGGGCGGCTTCCAGGCCATGCTCGAAGACCTGGCAGCGGCGGTCGAAGCGCGCGGCGCGCAGGTCCACCTCGCCACGCCGGTCGAGTCGATCCGGCCCGCGGATCAGGGCGGCTTTGAGCTCACCATCGCCGGCACGGTCCACCTGTTCGATCAGGTGCTCGCTACGACCGGGCCGCGGCTGCTGCTGCGCCTCGTGCCAGATTTGCCGGAGACGTACGCCGCGCAGGCGGGCGCGCTGCAGAGCATGGGCGCTGTCGCGCTGATCCTGGCGCTGGACCGGCAGCTCATGACGGATGGCACGTACTGGCTCAACCTGCCCGCACGCAGCCCGGACAAGGCTGAGAACCCCTTCCCGTTTCTGGCGCTCGTCGAGCACACCAACTACGTCTCGCCGGAGTACTTCGGTGGGCAGCACATCGTATACCTGGGCGACTACCTGCCGGCGGATCACGAGTATTTCAAGCTGAGCGAAGAGGAGATCGTGGACCGCTTCCTGCCATCGCTGAAGCAGGTCAACCCCGGCTTCTCGCCGGAATGGGTGCATCGGCGCTGGCTGTTCCGGGTGCCCTACGCCCAGCCGGTGCCGTTCGTCAACCATTCGCAGCACCTGCCGG
>CAZDLX010000295.1:0-2489 GCA_964506005.1 uncultured Anaerolineae bacterium
GCCATCGAGGCAGTGGGCCGCGAGCACCCCGACCTGTACCGGGCCTATATCCAGGCTTAGAGGAGGAGAACAATGGCAGTCACAGCAAATCTTATCACGCTGCCGGGGCTGGTGGCAGGTGCGGACCTGAGTGCCGCGCAGTACCTGTTCGTGAAGTTCGCCTCGACCGCCGGGCAGGTCAAGCCCGTTGCGGCCTCCACCGACGCGGCGTTCGGCGTGCTTCAGAACGACCCGAAGAGCGGCGAAGAGGCCGAGGTTGCTATCGGCGGCCTGGCTAAGGTCGTCGCTGGCACGTCGGTCGGCTGGACGGCTGGTGGGGCGGTTGGCTGGAACACGACCGGCCAGGCGGTTCCCATCGCATTTGACTCGACGACCGACAACACCCTCATCGGCGGCATCTTCCCGCTGCTGAGCGGTCAGGGCACGGTCGCAGCCGGCCAGATCATCAGCGTCCAGCTTCTGCCGGGCGCGCTGAGGGGCTAGGAGGATAACGATGCCACTCCCGACACAGAATGATGTACACGTTGACCGTCCGCTGACCTCGTTCAGCGTGCGGTACATGAACAATGCCGAGGACTACGTTGCCGACCGGGCATTCCCCATCGTCAACGTGGCCAACAAGTCGGACAGCTACTACGTCTTCACGGCCAGCTACTGGTTCCGTGACGAGATGCAGCGCCGCGCGCCGGGCAATCCGTATCCGTTCGGCGGGTACGGTGTCTCGACCGACACCTACAACTGCGAGCAGTTCGCGCTCGCCAAGGACATCCCGGACGAGATTCGCGCCAACACTGACGACCCGATGAACCCCGACCGCGAGGCGGCGGAGTTCCTGGCCCAGAAGGCGCTCATCCGTCGCGAAAAGGCGTTCGCGGACGCCTTTATGACGACCGGCGTGTGGGGTACGGATGACACGACGGCAGTTGACTGGAGTAACTCGAACGGCGAGCCGATCAGCGACATTCAGGAGGCCCGCCGCACTATCAAGAACGCCAGCGGCCTGACGGCCAACACGCTCGTCATGGGCAAGATCGTTCACGACGCGCTGGTGCTCAACAAGCAGATCGCGGAAAAAGTGCAGTATGTGCGCCAGGCGCTGCCTCGCGAAATCGCGGGCATCCTGGCGGCTGCGCTGGACATCGAGCGTGTGCTGGTGTCTGACGTGGTCTACGAGACAGCGGCAGAGGGCGGCACGTCCAGCCTCGCCCCCATCATCGACGACGACGCGCTGCTCATCTACGTGCCCTCCGCGCCGAGCATCTACTCGGCGGCGGCCGGCCTCACGATGGTGTGGGACGGCGGCGGCGGGATGGGCGTGGTCCAGCGCGTGCGCGACGACATGAATGACCGCGATGTCGCGAAGTTCAAGATGGCCTTCGACCAGAAGCAGGTCGCGGCTGACCTTGGCTACTTCTTCAGCGACATCGTTTAGCCTGTCAAACGGCGGCCTGCTCGTGGCTGCCAGCGGTCCGGGACTGCTCCTCCCGCCGCTGGCTGTCACGAAGAGGCCGGGGAGGAGCATCACATGAACAATGAGGCGCTTGAGCGCCTGAACGAACGACTGGACGGCACGGTCTACATCGCGGTTGCCGGGAGCTCGATCGAGCTGGGCGCGGCTCGTGACAGCATCGAGGCGATTGTGAAGCGACCGGGAGACGAAGGGCCGGTGTATCACCGGGCGACGAAGGGCTTTGAGGCGCGTCAGGCGCATGTCGAGCACTTCTATCGGAACACGGCGCACGCCTTCATCCTGCTGTTGGACGGCGACATGGAGTTCAAGCCGGATTGTCTGGAGGTGCTGCGCTCGCACGGTCTGCCAGTGGTAAGCGGGCTGGCCTACCGGCGCCAGTGGCGCCCGACGGTCATCCCGGCGTGGTATGAGGACGACCCGGAGTTCCGCTGGCCCATGATGCCGTTTACGGACGTGCCAGAGCCAGGCAGGTTGTACCGGCTCGGCGCAACGGGCTTCTTCTGTATGCTGGTTCACCGCTCGGTGTTTGAGGCGGTCGAGCCGCTGCTGAAAGGCGAACGGTTCGTGCAGGAAGACGACATGGATGTATGGCCGTATGACCTGGAAGCCGTGCTGCGTGGAGACGAGAAGCTGCGCGTGCTGCGTGGCACAAAAGACAATGTGGGGGCCGACCTGCGACTCTCATTTTTCATCCGGCAGGCGGGCTTCACGATATGGGGCGACCCGGCGGTTCACTGCGGTCACTATGTCAACTATCCGCTCGGGCTGAATGACTACAGCGGCTTCTCGCGGGACTACCGGCAGCAGTTTAGCCAGGCGACGCGAGCGCGGGTTGCCGACCTACGGGCAGAGCAGCAGGCGCAGATAGACGCACTGAAGGGGGCGACGGCATGAACAACAAACCACTGCGGGGCTGGCTGCCAATCATCGGCACGCTCGCGGGCGGGCTGGTGGTGCTGGCCAGGGAGGCGTGGCTCTCGCCACCGCTGAGTCTCGAACTGCTGATGCTGGTGCCGGT
>CAZDLX010000296.1:0-2487 GCA_964506005.1 uncultured Anaerolineae bacterium
GCCTCGGCTGCGACCCGTCCTACGACACCGACATCGGCTCGCTGATCAGCGAGGCGCAGCTCCATACGGTTGACGAGCACGTCCGCGACGCCGTGGCGCGCGGCGCGCGGGTGCTGGCCGGCGGCCGCGCCCGCCCGGACATCGGGCCGCTGTTCTACGAGCCGACGCTACTGGAAGGCGTACCGGCGGGCGCGGTGGCTCACCGTGAAGAGACGTTCGGGCCGGTGCTGAGCGTGTACCGCGTGGGCTCGCTGGAGGAGGCGATCCATGAGGTCAACGACAGCCGCTACGGGCTGTACCATATCATTGCCACGCGCAATCACCGGCGCGGCAAGCTCGCCGCCGCGCGGCTGAACGCCGGTACGGTCGCCATCAATGACAGCTACATGGGCTGGGCGGCGATGGACGCGCCCATGGGCGGCTTTGGGGAGAGCGGGCTGGGGCGGCGGCACGGCGCGGACGGCATCCGCAAGTACACCGAACCGCAGACCATCCTGCTCAACCGCACGCCCTGGCAGATAGGCTCGGGCGAGACGGCACTGGCTATCAACCAGCGCACCGCCGACCTGCTGGCGGGCCTGCTCAAGCTGTGGCGGCGCATCCCGTTTCTGCGGTGAGTCCTTTTTGTAAGAGTCCACGAATGCCCTTTTGCTTCTTCTATTAGTGCCATTCGTGTCATTCGTGGATCGCTGGTCCTGTTCCTTTCTCTGTGCCATCTGTGTCATCTGTGGACTCTTCCCCTAGTTGACGCCGCTCCAGCCGGTCAGTATAATCGGTTCGCTATTGAGACTTTGTATCAATAAGAGGGGATGATGAGCGTCACACTGCGGGCTGTGTTCCTGCGGGGGGCGGTGGCCGTTCTCGCGCTGTGGCTCGCCGCCTGCACCGCCGCGCCCGAGCAGGCTGGCTTCCAGCAGGCAGCGAGGCTGGCGGATGCGGGGCTCGGCGAGGGGGAGCGGCTGCGTATCGTAGCCTCGACCAGCATTGCGGGGGATGTCGTGGCGCAGGTCGGCGGGGACCTGATCGAGCTGCAGGTGCTGATACAGCCGGGGCAGGATCCGCACAGCTACGAGCCCGCCGCGCGTGATATCGCCCGGCTGGAGGACGCGCACGTCATCTTCGTCAACGGGCTGGGGCTCGAAGAGAACCTGATCGAAATGCTGCACGGGACGGGAACCGGGGTCCCCGTCGTCGCGCTTGCCGAGGACATCGAGCCGCTGGCTGCGGAGCACGACGGCGAGGAAGACGACGATCATGGCGACCTCGATCCGCATGTGTGGCTGAACCCGCTGCACGTCGTCACCTGGACGGGCACTATCGCCGATACTCTGTCAACGCTCGATCCGGCTCACGCGGACACCTACGCGGCGAACGCCGCAGCATACGCGAGCGAGCTGCGCGCACTGGACGGGGAGATCGCCGCGCAGGTCGAGGCCATCCCCGCAGCGCAGCGCCGCCTCGTGACCAACCACCACGCGCTGGCCTATTTCGCCGAGCGGTATGGCTTCGAGGTCGTGGGCACGGTCTACCTCGGCGCGTCGACGCTCGCCGAGCCGAACGCGGGCGACCTCGCCCGGCTGGTCGAGACCATCCGCGCAACCGGCGTGCGGGCCATCTTCGTAGACAGCAGTATCAGCGACGAACAGGCGCGGATCATCGCCGAGGAGGTTGGGAGCGAGGTCGGCGTCTACACGCTGTACACGGGTACGCTCGGTCCGCCCGGCAGCGGCGCGGATAGCTACCTCGGAATGATGCGTGCTAATATAGAAACGATTGCGACCGCGCTGGAGCCCGGAGCCTGATCGCGCCGGGCGTACAGGAGGCGACGATGGATGCAGAGCAGACGGCTCCCATCACGCAGGGGCTGACGACATACGGGCGCGAGCACCACGCGGACGCGGTGCCGGGCGAGCCGGCGCTGGAGGTCGAGGGGCTGTCTTTCACCTACCCCGGTGCGCCGCGCCCTGCCCTCGACGACATCGCGCTCAGCGTGCGCCCAGGCGAAAAGGTCGCGCTGGTCGGGCCGAACGGCGCGGGCAAGTCCACGTTGATCAAACTGGTGGCCGGGCTGGAGCGCACGCAGCAGGGCGAGATCCGCATCTATGGGCTGCACCGTGGCGCGTGCTACCACCGGGTCGCCTATGTGCCGCAGCGGGGCAGCGTCGATTGGGGCTTCCCGGTGACGGTGCGGCAGGTCGTGATGATGGGCCGCTACGCACACCTCGGCTGGCTCAAGCGGCCTCGCCCGCGAGACCACGAAGCGGTTGAACGTGCCCTGGCCGAGATGAACCTTGCCGACCTCGCCAACCGTCAGATCGGCGAGCTGTCCGGCGGGCAGCAGCAGCGGGTGATGCTCGCCCGCACGCTGGCGCAGGAGGCCGACCTGCTGCTGCTCGACGTGCCGCTGAACAACCTCGACATTCCCACGCAGGAGATGATCTTCCACGTCATCGAGGTACTGACCGCGCACGGCAAAGCAGTCATCGT
>CAZDLX010000297.1:0-2473 GCA_964506005.1 uncultured Anaerolineae bacterium
GGCTCGGTCATTACGTTCCTGATCTACACGGCGGTCGCCAGCCTGCTGCCCTCCGCGCTGGCGATTGCCCTGCTGCTCTTTCTCAGCGCGGGCGGGCTGATCTACCTGCTCTCGTACCTGCGGGGGCGCGCCCGGCGCGTCGATGGTCTGCTCCTTGAGTGGGTATCGCTGGGCAGACGGGGAGAGCCAGTGGACGAGCGGCAGGATGAGCCCGCCCCCGAAGAGACGCCGCGTTAAGCGGTGTGGCAGGCGGCAAAGCCAATGACCGCAGACACGCTGATCTCGACGAAGCTGCACATGCCCGGCGCCAGACCGGGCGTGGTGCCGCGCCCCCACCTCGTCGCCGAGCTTGAGACGGGGCTGCAGGCGGGCCGGGCGCTGAGCCTCGTGTGCGCCCCGGCGGGCTTCGGCAAGACGACGCTGATCCGCGAGTGGGTGGCGGGCTCCAAGCTGCCTGTCGCGTGGATCACGGTGGACGAGGCGGACGACGACCCGACGACCTTCCTCACGTACCTGATTGCCGCCCTCAACCAGCTCGACAGCCGGATTGGACAGGCAGTGCTGGAGTCCCAGCAGCGGTCGTCGCCGACGGAGCTGGTCGCCACGCTGATCAACGACCTCGCCCGCGCCGAGTTCGGCGCGCTGATCGTGCTGGACGACTACCACTTCATCAGGTCCTTCGAGACGCACGACCTGCTCGCCTTCTTCCTCGAGAACCGGCCCCCCGGCGTGCACGTCGCGATCGGCACGCGTGAGGACCCGCCATTGCCGCTCGCCCGCCTGCGCGCCCGCGACCAGGTAACGGAAATCCGCGAGCGCGCGCTTCGCTTCGACCCGGAAGAGACCGCCGCCTTCCTCAACCAGACGATGCGGCTCGGCCTGTCTGCCGGTGCGATCTCCGCGCTGGCGGCGCGCACCGAGGGCTGGATCACGGGCTTGCAGCTTGCCGGGTTGGCCCTGCGCCAGCAGGACGACGCCGAGGCCTTCGTCGAGGCTTTCGCCGGAGACGACCGGTACATCGTGGACTACCTGATGGCCGAAGTCCTGGCGCGGGTGCCTGAGCCGCTGCGCGAATTCCTGCGGCAGACGTCGATCCTCGAGCGCTTCTCTGCGCCGCTGTGCGACGCCCTGACCGGTCGCTCCGACTCCCAGGCCGTGCTCGAGCATCTGGAGAGCGCCAACCTGTTCGTCATGCCGCTTGACCACCGCCGCCAGTGGTACCGCTATCACGGGCTGTTCGCCGAGGTTCTGCGCCTGACGCTGCCCGACGACGAGCAGGTCAGCCTGCACCAGCGTGCCGCTGCCTGGTACCGGGCCCACGGCTTCGACGAGCTGGCGCTGCACCACCAGCGCGCCGCCGCCGATCTGCTGCCTACCAGCAGCACCTCGCGCCGCCCGGCGGATCAGCCCCTCATCGAGCCGCTGAGCGAGCGAGAGCTTGAGGTGCTCAGCCTCATTGCCGCCGGGTACTCCAACGCGGAGATCGCCGAGCGGCTGGTGATCGCTGTGGGCACTGTGAAGCGCCACATCAACAACCTCTATGGCAAGCTCGGCGCGGGCAGCCGCACCCAGGCGCTGGCCATTGCCCGCGAGCTCGGCCTCATGGACTGAGCCTCCCCGCCAGTACACCCTCTCAAATGTACCCCCGGATGCAGCTTTGGGTGGATCCGGCTGCACCCACCTGCCGCCTATAGTGTGCGTGTATCGTGAGCTACCGATTCTGGCGGAGGCAACAACATGAGCAGTTATGTTCTCGTCACGGGTGCTGGCGGCGGGCTGGGCAGGGCGTTCGCGGCGGAGTGCGCGTCGCGGGGCTGGGACCTCTTCCTGACTGACGTGTCCTGCGACGTGCTGGAGCCGCTTGCGCAGGGCATCGAGCGGCTGTACGGCGTGCGCGTGCAAACCTACGCCGCCGACCTGACCGACCCGGATGCACGCGAACAACTGTGGCAGCACATCGAGCGGCAGGGGATGCGCTTCCACGCCCTGCTGAACGTCGCTGGCATCGACTACCAGGGCCCGTTCGACGAGCGCCGGGTGGACGAGGTCCAGCGCATCCTGCGGCTGAACATCGAGGCGACGGTCGAGATGACGCAGCGCGTGCTGCACCACCGCGATCCGGCCCGGACGCTGCGGATCGTGAACGTGTGCAGCCTGGCGGCCTTCTACCCCATGCCGATGAAAGCGGTGTATGCGGCGTCCAAGCGGTTCCTGCTGGACTGGTCGCTGGCGCTCAGCCAGGAGCTTCGCGGCTCCGGCGTGACGGTCACGGCGCTGTGCCCGGCGGGGATGCCGTCCAACCCGGCGGTGATCCGCCTGATCGACGCGCAGGGCTTCATGGGCCGGGCCACCACGGTGAACGTTAACGACGTGGCAGCAGGGACCATCCGGCACGCGCTGGCCGGGCGCAGCCTGTACATCCCCGGCGTGCTGAACCGCATCCTGCGCCTCGCCGGGGAGGCGGTGCCGCCGC
>CAZDLX010000298.1:0-2460 GCA_964506005.1 uncultured Anaerolineae bacterium
CCTGCGACTGGTGTACGGGAGCCAGCTCGGCGACCGCCTTCAATTCAACATCTACCCTGCCGTCCACGACCAGATCCAAATAGTAATCGGCCACCGTGCGCCCCTTATACATTACCGTCACCGGCTTCTGTGCCTCGAACGGAATGCCCCTCAATTCGAGCTCGCACTCCAATGCCTCCTGGTAGACCGCCTCCGGAAAGCCGGGGCCAAGCACCTTATGCACCTCCATCGCCGCCCCGATGATCTGAAACGTCAATTCTTTGTATAGAAAGCCCTCATCTACCCCCTTTTTCTGTGTCATCTGTGTCATCTGTGGACTCAATTCTCCATTCGTGCCATTCGTGTCATTCGTGGACTCTTGTCTCCGCCGGGAAGCGGCCCTCCTTCTCGACCAGCGCCACGTTGTTGTGCTCGTCGAGCACCAGCACGCGCGGCTCCCAGTCGGCGGGGGGCGGTGCCGCCACCTGCGAGAACGCCATCACGATCACCCGGTCGCCGACGCTGACCAGCCGCGCCGCCGCGCCGTTGAGCTGCAGCACGCGGCTGCCCGGCTCGCCGGGGATGATGTACGTCTCGAAGCGCTGGCCGTTCTCAATGTCCACGATGAGCACGCGCTCCCAGGCGTGCATCCCGGCGTCGGTGTAGAGTTCCGGGTCGATGGTGATGGAGCCCACATAGTTCAGGTCCGCGCCGGTGACTCGCGCCTGGTGCAGCTTGGCTCTGAGCAGGGTAACGTACAATGTCTCCTCCGGTTCGTTCCAGCACAGTTCTTGGTTGTACCAGCTAACTCGATCAGCGCACCACGCCCGCCCGGCGCAGCGCATGCAGGATCACGCGCTCCCACGGCGTGCCCGTCTCGACCGCCACGTAGTGCACGTCGCGGCTGAGCGCGTGCGCCGCAATCTCGTCGCGCCACTGGCGCAGGCGGCGGGCGTACAGATCGCGCATCGACACGTCGATGGACACGTCCTGCCCCGCGCCGGTCTCGCTGTCGATGAGGCGCACGTCCCCGGCAAGCTCCGGCTCGACCTCGTCGGGCGAGAGCACGTGGATCAGCGCGACCTCGTAGCCGCGGCCCAGCAGCGCGTTCAGCCCGTCGGCGTAGCCGCCCGGCGAGAACATGTCGGTGATGAGCAGCGCCAGGCCGGGCCGCCCGCCCCGCAGGGCGTAGTCGCGCAGCGCCGCGTTGAGCTCGGTCGTGCCGCCGGACCGCAACCCGGAGAGCCAGTCGAGCAGGCCGAGCGTTCGACCGCGCGTGCGGTACGGCCCCCAGCGTTCGGCGAGCCCACCCCCGCGCAGCACACTCACCGCGACCCGGTCGCCGGTCGAGAGGCCGATGTGGGCCAGCGCCCCGCCGAGCCGCAGCGCGTAGCGGAACTTGTGCGGGTCCACCACCCCGGCTGCGCCGTCCGGCGGCCAGCCCATCGAGTCGCTCGCGTCGAGCAGCACGTGGACGGTGAGGTCTTCCTCCTCCTCCAGCAGCTTGATGAACGGCTTGTCGAGCCGGGCATACACGTTCCAGTCGAGGCGGCGCAGATCGTCCCCGCGCGAGTAGTCGCGGTAGTCGGCGAACTCGATGGACGTGCCGTGCTTCGTGCTGCGGCGCTCGCCCTTCATCACGCCCGCGCGGACGCGGTGCGCGATCAGCGTAAGCTGCTCCAGCTTGCGGAGCGTGGCCTCGTCAAACAGGCGCTCGGATGCCATGCGCGTCAGTGGGCCTCCTCCAGCCCGTCGTCTTCGACCAGCACGTAGCCGCCGGGCTGCAGCTGGTACACCCGCCGGACCTGCGTACCGTCCTCGCGCTCATATTCCAGGCGCAGGTGATGCACGCCGCCCTGCTCGAAGTATTCTGTTTCGGGGGGGTGGTACACACCGTCGAGAGCGAGGCCGCTATGCTGCGCCTCGTAAGTTGTGACCCAGTCGCCGTTCTCGTACTCGACGACCCACAGCCGGACGGTCTGCATGATGCCCTGTGTGTTCTGCCGGATCAGCCACGTTCCATCCACCCACTGCGCACTCAGCGGCGCGGCCAGATCGGAGCTTGCCACATGCCAGGTGCCGCCGTCTACTTCGCGAACAAACGCATCGACGCCACCGAAATTCCCGCACCAGCCCACGTGTAGGAGGCGCACGCCGGGCGGGCCGGTTATGCTGCCGACGGCCGTTCCAGAAGTGGTTATGCCAACCTCGTTGATTGCAGCGGTCACGACATTATTCAGCGGACCGAATGTACCGGGCTCCACGCCATCTAGCCGCCTCACTAACGCCCGTGCCAACTCATCGTGGCGCTCCGACACAGCGCGGGCGCAAGCCCGGTCGCGTACGCCCGGCGTCGGAATTGGTGGTGACTGGGACGGCGCACGCCCCAATAGCCGCTGTACCAGGTATTCCGGCGTACGCCGAGGCGACGAGGTGCAGGCAGACAGGCCAACAGCGACAATCGCCGCGCCCACCAGCAGC
>CAZDLX010000299.1:0-2444 GCA_964506005.1 uncultured Anaerolineae bacterium
CTAACCTACCCGTGCAGGGGCGCTGGCCGCTTCTGCTCTGTCTTTGAGGAGAGAACGACAGATGGACCCACGTGTTGACAAACTGGCCGACGTACTGGTGAATTACTCGACGGGCGGCGTGAACCCCGGCGACCTGGTGCAGATCCGTGTGTTCGACGCGGTCGCCGAGCCGCTGGCGCTGGCTGTCTACAAGTACGTGCTCAAGGCGGGCGGCAACGCCTTCTTCCGCATGTCGCCCTCGGGCGCATCAGAGATCTTCTACAAGTACGCGAGTGACGAGCAGCTCGACTATCTGCCGGAGCTCTCGACGTGGATCATCGAGAACATCGACGTGGATATCGCGCTGATCGCCGACGTGAACACCAAGGCACTCTCGAACGTCGACCCGGCGAAGATCGCCCGGGCGCGCTCGGCCAACCGCCCGGTGTCACAGCGCTTCATGGAGCGCCAGGCCACCGGCGAGCTGCGCTGGACGCTGACGCAGTATCCGACACATGCCTCGGCGCAGGACGCGGAGATGAGCCTCAGCGAGTACGAGGACTTCGTGTATTCAGCCTGCATGGTGCATCTCGACGACCCGGTGGCCTACTGGCAGCAGAAAGCCGCCGAGCAGCAGCGGCTGGTCGACTGGCTGGCGGGGAAAGAGCAGGTGCAGGTCAAGGGCGAGAATATCGATCTGACGCTCTCGATCAAAGATCGCGTGTTTATAAATGCCGACGGCAAGAAGAACATGCCGGATGGCGAGATCTTCACCGGGCCGGTGGAGGATGCGGTCAATGGTTGGGTGCGCTTCACCTATCCGGCGATCTACAACAGCCGCGAGGTGGACGGGGTCGAGCTGCGCTTCGAGGACGGCAAGGTCGTGCAGGCGACCGCCGAGAAGGGCGAGGAGTTCCTGAACAGCGTGCTGGACACGGACGAGGGCGCGCGTTACCTCGGCGAGTTCGCCATCGGCACGAACGACGGCATCCAGCAGTTCACACGCAACATCCTGTTTGACGAGAAGATCGGCGGGACGGTCCACATGGCCGTGGGCGCGGGCTACCCGGACACCGGCTCGAAGAACGAGTCGGCGGTGCACTGGGACATGATCTGCGACATGCGCTCGGGCGGCGAGATCACCGTGGACGGCGAGCTGTTCTACAAGGATGGGGAGTTTCAGGTGTAGGGCCGGGGAGAGCGGATCGTGATGTAGGGGCGCAGCATGCTGCGCCCCTACCGTTGTGACCCCTGCTGATTCGCCAGCCGCTCGGCGAGCGGGGCCAGCCGCGCCCAGTCGCGGTTGCGGGCGTAGGCCACGGCCAGCGTCTCCTGCGTGAGACGGTCGCCAGGCTGCTCGGCGGCCTGCCGTTCGAGGAACGCTACTACCGTCGGCGGCACCGGCTTGTCGTCGGTGAAGAGGGCTTCATAAGCGCGGCGGAGCTGGCTCACGAAGGCCTGCAGCCGCGCGTACTCCCGCCGCTCGTTGATCAGCCAGCGCACCGTCTCGACGAGCTCCCCCTCCGCCAGCGGGGTGACGAGGTAATCGCGCGCGCCCGCCCGCATTGCGGCGCGGATGTCGTCGGCGTCGTTCACCACCGAGAGCATAATGACCTGCGCGGTGTCATCTTCGCGGTGCACAGCCCGCGCCACGTCGGCAGCGTCGATGCCCAGCATATCGTAGTCGATCACCACCACGTCGGGCTGGTGGTGCACCGTCAGACGGACAGCCTCCTCCTGCGTGCTGGCGGTGCCGACGACTTCAAGCTCGGTGGCGGTATGCAGCGTGGGGTCAGCGGTACTGGCGTCGAGCTGGTCGCTCACGAACAGGAGCTTGATGGTGGGCTGATCCATGCGTGACCTCGCAGCGGTGCGGTGGAGAGAACCTGTATCGAGTGTCATACGAGGCGGCGAATTTTGCAAGCGTAGCAAAACGGGGGCGCAACCGCGCCCCCGCCATGCCGCCGGGTATGGTGATTATCACTTCGTGTAGCAACTAGCAGACATCCCGTCCCGAGCCCTTAAAGGGCTTCGTCCGGGATGTCTGCTACAGGCATCACGCGATCCTGCTCCCAGATCGGCACATCGCGCCGTCCGGTCGTCTGGAGCACGAGCAGCTCGCGCAGCTCGTAGACCTGATCGCGCAGCAGCGCCGCCTTCTCGAACTCGAGGTCCGCGGCTGCCTGCTTCATCTGCTTCTCCAGCTCGACGATGATCTGCTCCAGCTCGTCGCCGGGCAGGCCCTGCAGCGCCTCCACGCTCTCGCGCTCTTCGCGCTCCTTCGCCTCGCTGCGGACGCGCTCGGTGAGGTCGTGGATGGCCTTGACGATGCTCGTCGGCTCGATGCCGTGCTCCTCGTTGTACGCGATCTGCTTTGCGCGGCGCCGGTTCGTCTCGTCGATGGCCGCCTGCATCGCCTCCGAGACCACGTCGGCGTACATGATCGCCTTGCCGTTGATGTGCCG
>CAZDLX010000300.1:0-2430 GCA_964506005.1 uncultured Anaerolineae bacterium
GCCACGTCGATCAGCACCGCGCCAGGCTTGATCCACTCGCCCTTGATCATCTCCGCGCGGCCCATCGCCCCGACCACGATGTCGGCGTCTTTCAGCATCGCCGGGATGTCCTTGGTGCGGCTGTGCACGACCGTCACCGTGGCGTTGGCATGGATGAGCAGCAGGGCCATCGGCATGCCGACGATATTGCTGCGGCCCAGCACGACGGCGTTGGAGCCGCTGATCTTGAAGCCGTCGATCAGCTCCTCGGCGCGGCGCAGCAGCACCATGCAGCCGTAAGGCGTCGCGGGGATGAACTCGGGCTCGCGGCCCTTCATCGCCAGGCGGCCAATGTTGACCGGGTGGAAGCCGTCCACGTCTTTTGTCAGGGCGATGTGGCGCAGCACGGCCTCTTCGTCTATGTGGCCCGGCAGCGGAAGCTGCACCAGGATGCCGTGCACCTTCGGGTCGTTGTTCAGCTCCTCGATCACGCCGAGCAGCTCGTCCTGGCTGATATCTTCGGGCAGCTCGTACGGGAAGGACTCGATGCCAACTTCAGCGCAGCGGTTGCGCTTCATCTTCACGTACATCTGCGAGGCGGGATTCGAGCCGACGAGTACCGCAGCCAGCCCGGGGGTGATGCCGTGCTCTTCCTTCATCTTCACAACGGCGTCGGCCACTTCCTGCTGGATCTCCGCCGCGATCGCTTTGCCGTCGAGAACAAGTGCTGTCACTGTGGTACCTCCGTGTGTGACGCAAGACATTATCGGGGGTTGTGTCGGACATAGGATAGAATGCGCTCCCCGATCTTGCCAGTGCCGTATGTCACATCCCGCCAGGCGATCAGGCCCCCTCGTCCACGCAGCCCTCACCCCTGCCCCTCTCCCGGCGGGAGAGGGGAGTTTATTGTCGCACACCGCCTGGCCCCTTCTCCCCGCGGGAGAAGGGTGCGGCACGCGGCGATGCGCAGCATCGTGCGTGCCGCGGGATGAGGGAAGCCCCTTGCCCCCTACCCGCCGCCCTGCCATACTATGCCCCATGACACAGCAGACTCTTCTTCACGGCGCGCACGTCGTCACCGCGGGCGGCGTCTCCCGGCTCGACGTTCTCATCGAGGGCGAGCGCATCCGCGCCGTCGGGCCCAACCTCGCCGCGAATGCTCCCGGGGCAGAGATCCGTGACGTGAGCGGGCTCACGATGCTGCCGGGCCTTGTGGACGTGCACACCCACCTGCGCGAGCCGGGCGGCGAGCACAAAGAGGACCTCTACACCGGCACGAGCGCCGCGCTCGCCGGCGGCGTCACGACCGCGTTCGCCATGCCGAACACTTCCCCGCCCGTGACAGACTGCGAGTCGTTCGAGCTGGCGATGGACCGCGCCGCCGCCAAAGCTGTGTGCGACTATGCTCTCTATATCGGCGCGACGCCCGGCAACGTCGCCGAAGCCGCCTCGCTGAGCGGCCGCGCCGCGGGGCTGAAGATGTACGCCGGCTCGTCAACCGGCAGCCTGCTCGTGGACGGGTTCGAGGCACAGCTCGCCCACTTCGAGACGTATCCGCCTGACCGCGTGCTCGCCGTCCACGCCGAGGACGAAGCCGCGGTGCGCGTCTACGCGGCGCGCGGTCTGCGCCGCCCACCGGTCTGTGCCGCGCTCTCGGTCGCCTACCTGCTGGCCCTCGCCGCGCACACCGGGCGGCGGCTGCACATCTGCCACGTCTCGACCGCCGCCGAGCTCGCCCTGATCCGCGAGGCGAAGGCGCGCGGCGTGAGCGTCACCTGCGAGGCGACGCCGCACCACCTGTTTATGACGCTCGACGCCGAGCGTGAGATCGGTGCGCTGGCGGTCTGCAACCCGCCGCTGCGCGAGGCGGCGGACGTCGCCGCGCTGTGGGAAAACCTCGACGTGATCGACCTGATCGCGACCGACCACGCGCCGCACACGCTGGAGGAGAAGCGCGGCGGCGCGCCGCCCGCCGGCATGCCGGGGCTGGAGACGATGCTCCCGCTGCTGCTGACCGCCGTGCACGAGGGGCGGCTGACCCTGCCCGATGTAGCCCACCTGACCGCCGCGCGCCCGGCGGAGGTCTTCGGCCTCGCCCGGAAAGGGCGCATCGAGCCCGGCTGCGACGCCGACCTCACGCTGGTTGACCCGGCGGCGCGCTGGTCTATTGCCAACGACGGCCTGCACACCCGCTGCGGCTGGACGTCGTTCGCGGGCCGCGAGGTCGTCGGGCGGGTGGAGCAGGTCTATCTGCGCGGGCGAAAAGTGTTCGAGGGCGGGCGGGTGCTCGCCGCAGCGGGCACGGGCCGCCCGGTCTCAGATACTATTTGATGGATTATCCTGGAACCCCCTCCTGGGCGCGCAGCGCCCGCCCGGCCCCGCGCGGCGCGTTACAACCCCAGTCGCGGGGGGGGGGGTGGACCCGGCGGGGCGGACGGGGGGGGGTTAGCA
>CAZDLX010000301.1:0-2305 GCA_964506005.1 uncultured Anaerolineae bacterium
CGATGCCGATGATGAGCAGCGCCCACCACACGATCCACACGAAGATGATGCCGAAGTTGCGGCTGCCTGCCGGGGTGCCGAACAGCCCCGTCAGGATGGCCAGCGTGAAGACCGCCAGCGTGACGAGCATCATCATTGGCTGGAAGGCGCGCGAGCTGAGAGCGCGCTTCAGTAGCGGGTAGCGGGTCAGGAGATCGGTGTGCGGTGTGCGTGCCATCAGTGTGTTAGGGTCCCCAGTCAGACAGGATCGTGATTTCTTTCTCCGGTTCAACCGGATCGTTCGTCTTAAGATTCACGCGGAAGTCGTGGTAGCCGTCCATCCCCTCGTGCATCATAAACTGCAAGCGCATGGTAGCCGACCGGCCGGGAGCAATGGTCATCGAACTGATGACGGGTCTGGGCGGTCAACACCCCTCCCGGACTTCGACGACCGGGACTTCGCTGATCTTGAGCGGCTCATCGCCGACGTTCTGGATCTCGACGTCGGTCGTGATGACGGTGTCGAGCTTGACGTACCCGTAATCGTAGACGTCCTGCGCCAACCTGAGGCGCGGGCCGCTGGCCTGGGGCGTGTAGCCCGCCGGACTGCCGCTCCTCGTCACAAGCAGCGCCGCTACACCGACGACCACCAGGCCAGCCACGGCGATGAGCGCCGCCATCAGGCGCTTGCGCTGCTGGGCCTGCTGCTGTTTCCTCTGTTGGATGCGTTTTCTCGAACGACTCATGTCGTTGTCTCCTGTACGGTGTTCTTGTGGTGAATGCTGGCGAAGAGCGCCGCCAACCCGACAATGGCCAGCCCGATTGCCCGCCACAGCGGCACGTTCGGCCCGACGATCAGCTCGCCGATCATGAAGGGGTGCAGCGGCCCGCAGCTCACCGAGCAGCGGTACCGGAACTTGCCCCGCTTGTCCGCCATAAAACTGATCTCGGCCGGGATGCCCGGCTCCACGCGCTGGTCGATGTCGTAACCCTCCAGGTAGAAGCCGTGCACCACGTCTGAGGCGGTCAGGTGCAGGGTGACGGTGTCGCCCTGGTTGACGCGCAGCCTGCCCGGCGCAAAGTCAAACTGCTTGCTGTCGAGCTCGACGTGGTGAGTGCGCGGCGCTACCAGCGTCGGGATGGGCACCGTCAGCACGGCGAGCGCCAACACCACAAAGGGCAGCCAGCGCAGCAAGGCGGGCCACTTCGTCACCACGGCGATGCGCTTCACAGCGGGTGCGTCCATCTCAGGGCAGCGGCGTATCGGTCGACGGGCCGTAGGCGCTGTACGTCCGGTCGACGTAGGCGCGGATCTCCTGGGCAGACTTGCCCTCCGCGCTCTGGCGCATCACATCCTGGGTGATGTCAACACAGATGCCACAGCCGACCGCGTGGTTATCAAAGACGATGGTGCCATCCTCCCCTGTGCTCTGGATGTAGCAGCTCAGGTTGCTGGTATGGTCCATCGCCCCGCAGCCGCAGTAGCAGGGATAATCGCTCAGCTCGTCCTGGTGCGTGATGGCGTAGCGGTAGGCATCGCGCACGCGCGGGGGCGTCTGGCTCGCGAACTCCGGCAGCGCAGATGCAGGTGCCAGCGAGACCGCAGCCGTCTCGCCGCCGCAGGCTGCCAGCACTAGCAGCACACCGAGCGCCACGATCGGTAGGATGAAAAACTTGCCTGAGAACCGGGCCATGTCACTCTCCACAAAGTTGATAAAGCTTGTACACAATTTAACAAGCTTTCAGGAGAGCCGTAAGCCTCGATTCGCCTATTGTGGCACGCAGAATGTCAGACCGTGAATAAGCCATAATGCTTATCGGTAAGCAGGAGGTCACGTGGTAGGGCAACCGCTTGCGGGGTTTATGCATCAGGGATGCAACTCATGCATCCTCGGAGTTGGGAATTAGTCGTGGTCGAGTCTCTTTCTCACCTCGCCTGATGGAGATGGCTAACTTCACGAGCACATCTGAGGAACAACACGAAGCACTCCCGGCCCTATTTCGCAAAACGGACCATGAGTGCCTCGGTTGCTGACGTAAGCGTTCCCAGATGCCGCTAAATCATGTACAAAAACTCGAGGAGTATCTCTTGCACCAGAGTCATTGACACTTACTTCAACTCACTATTCAACTTGCAGTGGCTAGCGGGTCGCTTACTAGCTAGTTCTCGTTGCCACTCTCAATCAAGCGCAGAAGATGAGATACTACTCTATGGTTTGCCTCTTCAGTGCTGGGAAGGAACCATACTGAACTACCGGAGAGTGTACGACGCCCGTCGCTCCCGTATAAAGCTGAAAGAAAGATAAGAGCCTGGCTTATTGCCGGG
>CAZDLX010000302.1:0-2260 GCA_964506005.1 uncultured Anaerolineae bacterium
GTTCCGGGCTGCATTGATGCGGTCGAGGATGGTGTCACCGGTACACTTGTGCCTCCGCGAGACGCCGAAGCACTCACCAGTGCGATTCAGAGGTATTTGCAGGATAAGGAACTTCGGCGACGTCATGGGCAGGCAGGTCGGGAGCGCGCACTGCGAGACTTCCGTCCCGAGGACATCTGGCAGGCCATGTTTGAGCAGTACGCCCGTCTGCTGGAGGAAAAGGGGCTCGCCGCCCCGGCGGACCATGTATAAGCACCTCAAGCGCCCGCTCGACTTCATCCTCTCGGCAGCGGCCCTCGTGCTGCTCTCGCCGCTTCTTGTTGGTGTCGCGCTTACGATTTACTATACGCTCGGCTCGCCGGTGCTGTTCCGCCAGCAGCGGCCCGGCCTGCACGGCAAGCCGTTCACGCTGCTCAAGTTCCGCACGATGACGGACGCGACCGGGCCGGACGGCTCGCCGCTCCCTGACGCCGAGCGGCTGACCGCGGTCGGGCGCTTCCTGCGCCGCACCAGCCTCGACGAGCTGCCTGAGCTGGTCAACGTCCTGCGCGGTGAGATGAGCCTTGTCGGGCCGCGCCCGCTGCTGATGCACTACCTCGACCTCTACACGCCCGAGCAGATGCGCCGCCACGAGGTCAGGCCAGGCATCACAGGTTGGGCTCAGGTGAACGGTCGCAACGCGCTGACGTGGGAGGAGAAGTTTGGGTTCGACGTGTGGTACGTGGACCACATGTCATTCTGGCTAGACCTCAAGATCCTGCTGTTCACCGTGTGGAAGGTCCTGCGCGGCGAGGGGATCAGCCAGCAGGGGCATGTAACGATGCCTGAGTTCACAGGGGCGGAACGTACAGAGACATGAGCGGCATTCTCATTGTTGGTGCCGGCGGCCACGCGAAGGTCGTAGCCGACATACTGCTCTGCCAGGGGCTGGCAGTGCTCGGCTATGTGGACGATGATCCCTCGTCGTGGGGCGAGCAGCGCCTGGGGCTGCCCGTACTCGGCGGCATCGACCGCTGGACAGAACATACACCCGACGGACTCGTGATGGGCGTTGGCGGCAACGCGGCCCGGCAGGCGATCGTGCGGCGGCTCGGCGAAGCCGCTGCCGATATGTGGCGCAACGCCGTCCACCCCAGCGCGACGGTAGCGCCGTCTGTCCGGCTGGGCGTCGGCGTCGTCATCGCGGCACAGGCCGCGCTTAACCCCGATACTGTCGTTGGCGACCACGTGATCATCAACACTGGTGCCACGGTAGACCACGACTGTATCCTGGGTGAGTACAGTCACATCGCACCTGGCGCTCACCTTGCCGGTGGTGTCCAAGTAGGAGCAGGCACTCTCGTCGGCGTTGGGGTCAGCGTTATCCCGTACCAGACTATTGGCTCCTGGTCAACGATTGGCGCGGGCGCGACGGTGGTCCGCGAAATACCCGGTCACGTCACCGCCTACGGGGTCCCTGCTCGATGGAATACCAGTGCCGACGATGAGTGAAATGGAATTTTGCACATGAATATCCCCATGTCTTCCCCTGACCTGACCGACGCCGAGATCAAGGCTGTTAACGCCGTCCTTGCGACCCGCTGGCTGAGCATCGGCCCGCAGATCGAGCAGTTTGAGGCAGCCTTCGCGAGTTACACCGGCACGCCACACGCCATCGGCGTGAACTCAGGCACAAGCGGCCTGCACCTCGCCATGATCGCCGCCGGCATCGGCCCCGGCGACGAGGTCATCACGCCATCGTTCAGCTTTATCGCCTCGGCAAACTGCGTGGTCTACGAGCGCGGCACACCGGTTTTCGTCGACATCGATCCGCTGACCGGCAACATGGACCCTGCCTGTATCGAGGCGGCCATCACCGAACGCACGAAGGCTATCATCGTGGTACACGCCTTCGGCCAGCCCGCCGACATGGACGCCATCCACGAAATCGCAGGCAGGCACGGTCTGCTGGTCATCGAGGACGCGTGTGAAGCGATTGGCGCCGAATACAAGGGACGGCGCGCCGGCGCGATGTCCGAGGCGGCGGTGTTCGCCTTCTACCCCAACAAGCAGATGACGACCGGCGAGGGTGGGATGGTCGTCACTGCGCGCGAGGATTGGGCAGAGCTGTTTCGCAGCCTGCGCAACCAGGGCCGTGACGTGTTCGACGAGTGGTTGAACCACACGCGGCTCGGTTACAACTACCGGCTCGACGAGATGAGCGCGGCGCTCGGCCTGGCGCAGCTCCGGCGTATCGAGGAGCTGCTGGCCAAGCGCGCGC
>CAZDLX010000303.1:0-2253 GCA_964506005.1 uncultured Anaerolineae bacterium
CAGGATGCGGCCCTCGGTCGGGTCGTACAGGCGCGGGATGAGGTAGGTCAGCGTGGTCTTTCCCGCTCCGCTGGGCCCGACCAGTGCGACGAGCTCGCCGGGCTCGATGCTGAACGAGATATCTTCGAGCGCCAGCTCGCGAGCCTGGCTGCGCGGCACTGCCGCCGCCACATCCTCGCGCGGAGCCTCCTGGCCGTCGTCCGACATCACGGCCGTGATGCTGTCAACCCCGTGGCGGTCCACGTTGCTGAGCAGCAGCTCGTCGCCGACTTCGTAGCGGAAGCTCACGTCCTCGAACGTGAGGCTGCCGCGCACGTGCTTCAGATCAACGGCGCCGGGGCGCTCGTCGATGTCCAGCGGCAGGTCGACAACCTCGAACACGCGCTCGAAGCTGACCATCGACGTGGCGAAGTCGACCGGCGCGTTGGTCAGCCCCTGGAGCGCGCCGTAGAGCTGGCCCAGGTAGGCGGTGAAGGCGACGATGGTGCCGATGCTGAAATCACCGCGCAGCACGAAGTGCCCGCCGAGCCAGTACACCAGCGCCGTGCCAACCGCGCCGACGAGGCTGATCAGGACGAAGAACTGCCCGCCGAGCACCGCCTGGCGCACGCCGTCGTCGCGGACGCGGGCGGCCCGCGTCTCGAAGCGGTTGACCTCGGTGTTCGTCCGCCCGAACAGCTTGACGAGCAGCGCCCCGCCCACGTTGAGCGTCTCGTTCATCATGGCGTTCATGCGGGCGTTATCCACCATGCGCTCGCGCTGGATATCGCGCAGGCGCGTGCCGAGCCGCCGCGCGGCGATGATGAACAGCGGCAGCACCGCCACCGCAATCAGCGTCAGCCGCCATTCGAGCGTGAGCATCACCGAGAGCGTGGCGACGACCTGCACAATCTGCGTCACGATGTCCACAATCGTGCTGCTGATCGCGCGCTGTGCGCCGACCACGTCGTTATTCAGGCGGCTCATCAGCTCGCCCGTCTTGGTGTTGGTGAAGAAGCGCATCGACATGCGCTGGAGGTGGTGGTACAGCGCAACGCGCAGATCGTAGATCACGCCCTCGCCGACCTGCGAGCTGAGCTTACGCTGCAGCACGCGGATCCCGCCAAGGGCGATGGGGATCAGCACCAGACCGACCGCCAGCAGGTTCAGCCGCTGGACGTTGCCCTCCGGCAGGGTGCGGTCGATAAGGTCGCGCAGGATGAGCGGCGTCAGCAGCCCCAGGCCGGTCGTGAGCAAAATGGCTACGAGCATCATGGCGATGCTCTTCCAGTAGGGCCGGGCATACATAAAGACCCGCTTGAGCAGCGGCCACGTGACCTGCGCTGGTTCGTCCTCTGCACGCATCAAAGCGTGCCACCCGGCTCGATACATGTAATTCCTTTTCTAACGTCAAATGGGCGTACGGCTGTGTGCGGGCGCAGCATCTCTGATCCTACCTCCCGGGGCAGCGATTGTAAACCGGGCTGTCTAAGAGGAGCGTAGGAAAGGGACCCCACCCTGTGTTGGAGGGGCGTCTCATCTTAAGTTCACCGGCCGGCCTCAGCCAGCTTAAGACCCCCTCTGGCGACGCTTCGCGTCGCCATCTCCCCCTTTCAGGGGGCGAGTGGGCTGGTTGCGGAGAATCAACTCTTGCCCCCTTGAGGGGGAAATGGCCCGAAGGGCCAAAGGGGGTGGCAGGTTGTTTCACAACACACGCCGGCTGGAGTCAACCGTATGACCGATGCAGCCATCCGCTCAGGTCTGCGAGTGTTCCCGCTCTGGCAACCCGTAGTGCTCGTGCCAGCGGCGAACGTAGGCCACGGCCTCGCGCTCCCAGCGAGCATCGCTCCAGCCGAGCTCCGCCTGTGTGATCTCGCGTATCCGCGGCAGCAGCGCCTCGCCGCCGTCGGGCAGCAGATGGCCCAGCCGCACCCGACGCAGCAGCAGGTCGTCGAGGTGCAGCACCGCCTCGCGGCGTGCCGCCCAGCGCAGCTCCAGCCAGTGCACGGGCAGCTCGCCGATGCGCTCGCGCTCGGCGGCGGGGCACCTGGCGGCGAAGTCGAGCACGTCGGGGCCGGAGCGCGCGGCCAGCCGCCGCGCCTCCGGCAGCGTGAAGCCCGGCGGCGCTTCGACGCGGGGCAGGGGGTCAAGCGCCTCCAGCTCGTCCTCGACGAGCGGCATCGCGGGTAGGCGGCGGCGCAGCGCGCGCAGCGCGTCGAGCGCGATGCAGCGAAACGTGGTGAGCTTGCCGCCGGTGACGGTCAGCAGGCCGCG
>CAZDLX010000304.1:0-2246 GCA_964506005.1 uncultured Anaerolineae bacterium
GCTGTACACCGGCGAGATCATGGAGGATGCCCCGGTCGAAGACCTGTACCGCACGCCGCTGCACCCCTACACCATCGGCCTGCTGAACAGCATCCCCCGCCTGGGGCAGACGAAGCGCGAGCGCCCCCTGCCGAGCATTCCGGGGCACCCGCCCGCGCTTGAGCATCGCCCATCCGGCTGCGTATTCGAGCCTCGCTGCCCCATCGCGCTGCCGGTCTGTAAGAACAAGCCGCCACTGGAAACCCCCGCGGAGGGGCGGCTGGTGCGCTGCCACCGCTGGCAGGAGATCGCCAGCGGCGAGATCGACCGGGACACGATGTATGACGCCATCGACGCGGCGGGCATCGCCGACGATCTGCACGTCAGGCGGCCGCGGCTCATGCAGGCGACCGGGCTCACCAAGCACTTCCGCGAGCGGCGCAGCCTCGCCGAGACGCTGCGCGGGGACGAGCCGCAGGTCGTGCGGGCTGTGGAGGGGATCAACCTCTCCATCCGCAAAGGGCGTACCTACGGGCTCGTCGGCGAGAGCGGCAGCGGCAAGACGACCCTCGCCCGCCTCATTATCGGGCTCACCGACCGCACCAGCGGTGAGATCGAGCTGCTCGGCGCGGACGTCAAGGGCACGGTGCGGGAGCGCGACGCGGAGACGCTGGCGGCCATCCAGATGGTCTTCCAGAATCCACAGAACACGCTTAACCCGTACCTGACCATCGGCCAGGCCATCCGCCGCCCGCTGCAGAAGCTGGCAGGGCTGGGCCGCGCCGAGGCAGATCGCGAGGTGCCGCGCCTGCTCGAAGCCGTCAACCTGCGCCCCGAGTACGCACGGCGCTACCCGAGCGAGCTCAGCGGCGGCGAGAAGCAGCGAGTCGCCATCGCGCGGGCCTTCGCCTCGAACCCGGCGCTCGTACTGTGCGACGAGCCGGTCACGTCGCTCGACGCCTCGGTGCAGGCAGCGGTACTGAACCTGCTGGCCCACCTGCAGCAGGAGCACGAGACGTCCTACCTGTTTATCTCGCACAACCTGGCGGTGGTCAGCTATCTCGCCGACTACATTGCGGTGATGTACCTGGGGCGCATGATGGAGGTCGGGTACGCGCACAACCTGTTCAAACCGCCGATGCACCCGTACACCGAGGCGCTCGTCTCGGCGATTCCCATCGCCGACCCGGGCCACGCGACGGAGTCGCTGCGGTTAGAGGGCCCGCTTCCCAGCCCGCGCGAGGTTCGGCAGGGCTGCCCGTTCCACACCCGCTGCCCGCGCAAGCTCGGGCGTATCTGCGAGGAGGAAACGCCGCCCTGGCGCGACTGCGGCGACGATCACCACATCTTCTGCCACATCCCGCTTGACGAGCTGATCGCGCTCCAAGCGCCGCAGGCGGGCGAGGAGGACAGCGCATGATCCGGTTCCTGCTCAGGCGGCTCGGGTTCTTCATCTTCACGCTGTTCCTGACGTCCGTGCTGATCTTCGCGCTGACGCGGGTGCTGCCGGGCGACGTCGCCCGCGTGCTGCTGGGCCGGGAGGCCAGCGAGGCGGAGGTCGCCGCGGTCCGTACAGAGCTGGGGCTCGACAAGCCGCTGCTCGCCCAGTACGTCGAGTGGTCGGCGGATTTCTTGAGCGGCAACCTCGGGCAGACGTTCTCGCGCCCGCGCCAGGAGATCGGGCCGCTGCTGGCGACCCGCCTGCTCAACTCGGGGCGGCTGGCACTGCTCACGCTGATCATCTCGGTGCCGCTGTCCATCGGCCTCGGTCTGCTCGCCGGGCTGACGGAGGGCCGCGTGCCGGACAGCATCATCTCGGTGCTGACGCTCTCGGTGGCCAGCCTGCCGGAGTTTGTCACGGGGCTGTTCTTGATCAACGCGGTGGCTCTCGCCTGGGCAAGCAACCCCATCTCGCGGGCGACGGGCTGGTGGTTCCCGTCGAGCTCCGCCATCCGGCCCGAGGCGACGTTCTCCGAGGCGCTGCCCGCGCTGTGGCTGCCGGCCATTACCGCGACACTGGTGCTGATGGCCTACATCGTGCGGCTGACCCGCGCCGGGGTGATCGAGGAGCTCAAGCGCGACTACGTCACGACTGCCGTGCTCAAGGGGCTGCCCTACCGCACCGTCGTGGTGAAGCACGTGCTGCGCAACGCGCTGATCCCGACGATCACGGTGATCGCGACGAGCACCGGCTGGCTGCTCAGCGGCCTGGTCGTGATCGAGTACGTGTACAGCTACCCCGGCATCGGGCGGCTGCTGATCTTCGG
>CAZDLX010000305.1:0-2234 GCA_964506005.1 uncultured Anaerolineae bacterium
CTGCCCGCCGGGCTGGGCCGCACCGCCTACAAACGCCTCTACGATGCGCTGTGGGGCCGCCGCCTGCTGGCGCGCGCCGCCTGCCTGCACGCCGTATCCAGCATGGAAGCGGAGCAGTTCGCCGCGCTCGGCCTGCCCGCCAGCCGCGTCGTGACGATCCCCAACGCGGTTGACGTCGCCGCCTTCGACACGCCCACCGGCACCGACGCCTTCAAGCGTCGCCTCGACATCGAGCCGGGCCGCCCGGTCGTCGGCTTCCTCGGGCGTCTCAGCCCGATCAAGGGCCTCGACGTGCTCGTGGACGCCTTCGCGCTCGTGCTCGCGCAGCACCCCGGCGCTGTGCTGGTGCTCACCGGCCCCGACGACGGCGCGCAGCCCGCGCTCGAGGCGCAGATCGACCGGCTGGGCATCCGCGCCGCGGTGCGCTTCGCCGGTCTGCTCGCCGGGGAGGCGGAGAAGGCCGCCGCCTACCGCAGCTTCGACGTGTACGTGCTGCCCTCCCGCTACGAGATTCTCGGCATCACCCTGCTGGAAGCGCTGGGTCACGGCACGCCCAGCATCACCACCGAGCGCTGCGGCCTGGCCCCGGACCTCGCCGCGGCGGACGCCGCCCGCGTCGTGCCCACCGGCGATGCGCCCGCCCTCGCCGCCGCCATCACCGCCGCGCTCTCCGACCCCGCCCGTGCCCGTGAGCAGGCCCGCCGGGGCCAGCAGCTCGTCCGCGAGCGCTACTCGTGGGACGCCGTCCTCGACCGCTGGCTGGAGGCCTACCACACCTGCCTCGACGCCCACCCCCATCAGCGCTAGAATAGCCTTGACCCCCTTCGCCGCCGCTCCGCGCCGGCACTTCCCCCTTTCAGGGGGCAGAGGGGCGCATTTGTGTTATTCATACCATTCGTGGCATTCGTGCCATTCGTGGACCATTTTCATTTTTCTGTGTTATTTGTGTCATCTGTGGACTCTTAACCTTGTCTCTGGACTCTAGCCAATGTGCGGTATCGCCGGGATCGTCAGCCTGAATAACGCCCCGCCCGTTGACGCGGTGCTCGCCGGGCGCATGGCTGACGTCATCGCCCACCGCGGCCCCGACGACGCCGGCGTGTACGTCTCGCCGGGGGGCCGCGCCGCGCTCGCCAGCCGCCGCCTCGCCATCCTCGACCTCTCCCCGGCGGGCCACCAGCCGATGCCCACCCCCGACGGCTCGCTCTGGATCGCCTACAACGGCGAGGTCTACAACTACGCCGAGTTCCGCGCCGAGCTCGCCGCGCGGGGGCATCAGTTCCGCGGGCACAGCGACACCGAGGCCATCCTGCACCTGTACCAGCAGGAAGGCCCGGCGATGCTCGCCCGGCTGCGCGGCATGTTCGCCATCGCCATCTGGGACGAGCGCGAGCGCCGCCTGTTCCTCGCCCGCGACCGCATCGGCGTGAAGCCGCTGTACTACACCTTCGCCGGCGGGCAGTTCATCTTCGCCTCGGAGATCAAGTCCATCCTCCAGCACCCCGCCGTCGAGCGCGCGGTAGACGAGGAGGCCTTCTACCACTTCCTCTCATTCCTCACCTCGCCCGCCCCACGCACGCTGTTCAAGGGCATCTACAAGCTGCAGCCGGGCCATTACGCCGTGCTCAACGCCGAGGGCGACCTGCAGCTCGCCGAGTACTGGGACGTCTTCGACGCGCCCGCGCCCGCCGCGCCCCGCTCCACCGCCGGGACCCGGCAGGCCATCCTCGACGAGCTCCGCGAGTCGATCCGCTGCCGCATGGTCAGCGACGTGCCCTTCGGCGTCTTCCTGAGCGGCGGCATCGACTCCAGTACCAACGTCGCGCTGATGGCCGAGCAGATGGACCGCCCCGTGCAGACCTTCAGCATCGGCTACGAGGGCGTTGAGCGCTACAACGAGTTCGAGTACGCGCGGCAGGTCGCCGCCCACTTCAACGCCGACCACCACGAGACGCGCATCGGCGAGGCGGACCTGCTCAACTTCCTGCCGGGCCTCGTCTACCACCAGGACGAGCCCATCGCCGACCCGGTCTGCGTGCCCATCTACTATGTCTCGAAGCTGGCCCGCGATAACGGCACCATCGTCATCCAGGTCGGCGAGGGCGCGGACGAGCTGTTCGCCGGCTACACCCACTGGCTCGACATCCTGCGGCTGTACCACGGCGGCTGGCAGGCCTTTAACCGGCTGCCCGCCGGGCTGCGGCGGCTGGCCCTCGCCGCCGCGCCGCTCAACC
>CAZDLX010000306.1:0-2221 GCA_964506005.1 uncultured Anaerolineae bacterium
GGCGGTGCGCATCCGAGCCCTGGATGCAGCGCATCGGGCGCGGGTACTCCGGCTTCGAGCCGTCGAAGAAGCGCGCCGTCGTGCGGCGGCCCTTGCGGTCGAGGTCGGTGACCTCCAGCGCGCAGAGGTTCAGGTCCTGCGTATAGGCGATGCGTGTCTGCCCGCCGAACGACATGCCGCGCATGGCGACGCCGTGGCTGGAGTTCGCATGGGCCGCGATGGCGAGGCCCCGCGCCTCGTTGATGGCCTCGTAGGCCGCCAGCACGTCGGTCGTCGCGCCGACGTTCGTTTCGCCGTGGTCGAGCGCCTCGGCAGGGATCTTCAGCTCAAGCAGCAGATGCTCAAGCAAACGGGGATCGGTCTGCGGCGAGAAGATGCCAAGAATGTGGAAACCGAACATCGCGGTGAACTCGAACCCCGGCAGGATCAGCATCTTGTCAAACAACCGCCGGTACTCGTTCAGCCGGTACTTCTCTTCCGAGTTAATCCGATTAGAGCCTTCCAACCACTCCAATTGCTCGATCTCGTCGAGCATCTCCCGGTAGCCGCGCACCGTATTATGGTCGGTGAAGGCAATAATGTGGAGGCCACGCCGCTCCGCCTGCTGCAAAATGTCCAGATAATCCGCTTCTGGCTGCTGATAATCCTTCGAGGCAGGCGTGTGCAGGTGGAGGTCCATCCTGTACCACTGTCGATTTGGACGTTTAGACTTTGCGCTCACTGGTCAATTCTACTTTCCCTTCAAATAATGAAAGACTAGGTTCTCGCGTAATCAATGGCGGCCCAGGGCCGCAATCCGTAATACGCCGCTTGAGGATGAGCCAGCCCCTCCGATGCTGGTCGTACGTCAGTGCCCAAGCAGGCGCTTCAACACCGAGACAAGCTCGGCCGGGTTAAACGGCTTTACCAAAAACAGGTCCGCACCGGACGCCAGCGCCTCGGCCTCGCGCTCGATGCCCGACGCCAGGATGATCGGCGCATCCCGGAACAGCCTGTCGCTGCGCAGCCTCGCGACGAGGTCCGTGCCCGCGCAGTCGGTCAGGTAGTAATCGACCAGAAACGCGTCAGGCCGGAAGTCACGTGCCACGGCAGCGGCAGAAGCGCCATCGGGCGCGGTAGCCACTTCAAACCCATCATAGCCCAGCAGCGTCTTGAGCAGGCTCACCATGGTGTGATCGTCATCAACGATCAGCAGTCTGGGCATTCCTGGTCTCCTGTTGCCTGGCCTCCTCAAGCACCGGCTCCCCGTGCTGCTCGTCTCTGGCGCTATCGCCATCAGGCGCGACGTGCTCGTCGAGTGCGGCCTGGAGCACCTCGTCAACGCTCTCGACCAGCACGAAGTGAAGCTCCTCGCGCACCTCGTCCGGGATGTCGTCGAGATCCTTCTCGTTCCGGCGCGGGAGCAGCACGGTATCCAGCCCAAAGCGGTGTGCCGCCAGCACCTTCTCCTTGACCCCGCCGATGGGCAGGACCTGCCCGCGCAGCGTGATCTCGCCCGTCATGGCGACGTTGCCCTTGACCGGGCGGCCCGTCAGCAGCGAGGCCAGCGCCGTCGCCATGGTGATGCCCGCAGAGGGGCCATCCTTCGGCACGGCACCCGCCGGAACGTGCAGGTGCACGTCGTTGTGCTCGAACCACTTTTCGTCGATGCCCAGGCTGGCCGAGCGCGATCGCACGTAGCTCAGCGCCGCCCGCGCGCTCTCCTGCATGACTTCGCCGAGCTGCCCGGTGACGGTGAAGCCCTTCTGGCCCGGCATGCGCGCCGCCTCGATGAACACGATGTCGCCGCCCACCGGCGTCCAGACGAGGCCCGTTGCCACGCCGGGGATGTCGGTGCGCTGCTCGATTTCGCTCAGACCGTAGAACTTCGGCTTACCCAGGTAGTCGCGCACGTGCTCAGCCTCGATCTGGGCGGCGTCAACCTTGCCCTCGGCGATGCGGGTGACGACCTTGCGGCACACCGAGCCGATCTCACGTTCGAGGTTGCGCACGCCCGCCTCGCGAGTGTAGTCGCGGATGATCGTGCGGATCGCATCGTCGGTGAAGCCGATCTCTTCGCGGCGCAGGCCATTCTCGCGGATCTGGCGCGGCACGAGGTACTGCTGCGCGATGTGCACCTTTTCCGTCTCCGTATAGCCGGAGAGCTGCAGGATCTCCATACGGTCGCGCAGCGGGCCGGGGATCGGCTCCAGCATGTTCGCCGTGGTGATGAACATCACCT
>CAZDLX010000307.1:0-2219 GCA_964506005.1 uncultured Anaerolineae bacterium
GCCCTGCGAGCGGTGCACGCTGATGGCGTAGGCGTGCATCAGGTCGGGCACTTCGGTGAAGTCGTAGAGCACCTGCCGGTCCTCGAACTGCACTGTCACCGACTGCTCGGTGAAGTTGAAGGCGCGGATGCGGCCCACGTCGCCGTTAAAGACCTCTTTATCGTAGTTGTTGCTGGTCTGGAGCACCTTGTCGCCGACGCGGAACACGCGCCCGCCGAGCACGCGCTCCGCCGGGCGGCCCGGCGGGTTGAGCGCCGCCTGCAGCGCCTGGTTCAGCGAGGAGACGCCCGCGCGGCCCCGGTACATCGGCACGAGGACCTGCGTATCGTCGAGCGGGTGCAGGCCGAAGCGGTCCGGGATGCGGTTCTGCACCACGTCGACCACCATCTCGGCGACCCGGTCGGCGTCGTCGCCCAGGTTGAACAGGAAGAAGTCCTGCGCCTCCTCGGAGAACAGGGGCACCTTGCCCCGGTTGATGCGGTGCGCGTTGGAGATGATGTAGCTGCCCGCCGCCTGCCGGAAGATGGTGTCGAGGCGCGTCACGGGGACGGTGCCCGAGCCGATCAGGTCGCGCAGGACGTCGCCCGCGCCAACGCTGGGGAGCTGGTCCACGTCGCCCACGAGCAGCAGGTGGGTGCGCGGGTGGATGGCGCGGAACAGCGAGTAAGCCAGGAAGCCGTCGAGCATGGAGACCTCGTCCACGATGACGAAGTCCACGGGCAGCGGCTCTTCCTCGTTGTGGACGAAGCCCTGCTGGGGCGAGTAGCCAAGCATCCGGTGGATGGTGCGGGCCGGCTGGCCGGTCGCCTCGGAGAGCCGCTTGGCCGCGCGCCCGGTCGGGGAGGCGAGCGCGAAGGTGTAGCCCTCCCTGCCGAGCACGTGGATGAGCGCGCGCAGCGTGGTCGTCTTGCCGGTGCCGGGGCCGCCCGTCAGGATGCTGACCTTGTGCGTCAGGGCGGTGAGCACAGCGGCCTGCTGCTGCGCGGTGAGCGGCGCATCGGCGGCGGAGGCGGCGTCGGCGATGAGGGCAGGCCAGTCGATCAGGCCGGAGTTGTCGAGGTAGGACTGCGGCGACTCGACGAGATTGCGGAGCACGCGCGCCGCGCCGACCTCGGCGTGGTAGAAGGGCGGCAGGTACACGGCACGGAACGTCGCAGGCTCGCCCTCGGCGGGGTTCTCGGCGGGCAGGGTGTCGATCTTCACGAGCTCGTTGTGGGCGGCGCGGTCCACTGCCGCCTCGACATCCGCGGCGGGCACGTCGAGCAGCCCGGCGGCAGCCTCGACGAGCACGTCCTCCGGCAGGTACACGTGGCCCTCGTCGGCGGCGTTGTTCAGCGAGTAGACGAGCCCCGCTTCCAGCCGGGCGGGGTGGTTGTGCGCCAGGCCGAGGTCGCGGGCGATCTTGTCGGCGGTGATGAAGCCGATACCGTGCACGTCGCGGGCGAGCCGGTACGGGTCGGACTCGACCTGGCGGATGGCGTCGTCGCCGTAGGTCTTGTAGATCTTCACCGCGAGGCTGGTCGAGACGCCGTGCGACTGGAGGAACAGCATGACCTGCTTGATCTCCTGCTGCTCCAGCCAGGCGCGGGTGATGGACCGCACGCGGTGCTGGCCCAGGCCCTCGACTTCGTACAGGCGCTCGGGGTCGCGGTCGAGCACGTCGAGCGTATCCAGCCCGAAGCGGTCCACGATACGCTCGGCGAGGCGGGGGCCAATGCCCCTGATCAGCCCGGAGCCGAGGTAGCGGCGGATGCCCTCGACGGTGGCCGGGGTGACGCGGCGGACGTTCTCGGCGCGGAACTGCCGCCCGTAAGACGAGTGGGTGACCCACTGGCCTTCGAGCTCCAGGCTCTCGCCGGGCATGACGTCCGGCAGGTTGCCGACGACGGTGACGAGCCCGTTCTCGTCCACGCCGCTCCAGAACGTCAGCGGGGAGGTCGCCGCCAGGCGGATGACGCTGTAGCCGTCCTCGGCGCTGTAATAGGTGATCCGTTCGACGGTGCCTTCAAGCGTGACGCGTTCCATGGGGGCAAGTTTAGCGCATTTTGGCGGGTGCGGCACGACCTCCCCCCTGGCACCCTCACCCCCGTACAGTTGGCTACGCCAACTGCAAGGGAGAAATGGCTTCACCATTTCTCCACGGCCCCCTCTCCCGCAGGAGAGGGGGAGTATACGTCTCCGCTGCGAACGCCCTCTGACCGGGCCGGTGCTCTGGACAC
>CAZDLX010000308.1:0-2197 GCA_964506005.1 uncultured Anaerolineae bacterium
CGGCGGCGATGCCGCAGCCGCTGTTGCGCAGTTCTACCAGATCGCAGCACGCGAGAACGGCTCCTTCCGCGATGACCCCGCCACACGCTTCATCCAGACGGGCGAGCACCAGGGCGAGCCGCAGGGTTACGTGACCATCGACGCCGACGAGGTGGCGCTCCCCTACCTGCCCGATCCGTTTTCCAACGGCGCGGTCATCCGGCTCCAGTTCTCGCCTGTCGAGCCCGAGCAGCGCTTTGATATCGACTTCGCCTTCGCGACGGACTGGCACGATCCCCTCCCGATCCGGCTTCGCCTTGAGGAAGGCGCGCCGGATGCCCGGTACGACACAGCGCAGCGTCTGTTCACAGTCAGCCTGCCGGCGGGCCGCGTGGCCCGGATGCGGCTTAACAGCCTCTTCCTGAATGACCCCGATCTCTTCGAGATCATGGCCTGGTGCCGCCAGCGCCTTGCCGCCTCTGACGCCGATCGCGTCTTCGAGGCCATCGGCGAGAGCCGGCACTGGATGACGACGCCCTGGCGCACGCTGCAGCTGGTGCACGCCGTACAGCAGCCGCTTCAGGAGCCGCAGTTCGAGCTGGCCGGCACCGAGGATGGAGCGTTCCGCCGCTGGCGGGGGGAGACAGCGGCGGCGCTGGCGGGAACGGTGTGGCTCGACGGCGCGTCGACGGCGACGCTGGACATGACGGCGGAGTGGGTCGACGTGGTTGACGACCCCGCACTGGGCCTGCTTGACGTGGAGAACATGGAGCAGCCCGTGCGGGCGAACGCGTTCAAGATCGTGCTGCCCGAGCCGTTCGCCTCGCCGTGGGCGCCGGAGATCGAGCAACTGCTTGAGGCGACGGATACAGACGGCGGCCAGGAGTGGCGCGAGCTGCGGTTCTCCACCGTAGACGGCGAGATGCGGTCGCCCCAGGATGTGCGCCGCGACCTGCTCGACAGCGCAGCCGGGCCGTCGCTGACCACGCAGGAGCGCAACCGGCTGGCCGGCGCGGCGGCGCAGCTTGACGGTCTTCGGCAGCACGAGTTCGGGGATACGAAGTACCGGCGTGTCACCTACCAGATGGTCGCCGCGACGCGGTTCCGCGAGTACTTCGACCCCGCGATGCCGGTCGAGGACGGCGTCGTCAAAGGCAATATTGTGACGGTCGACATGTTGAGCAGCGCGCCGCCCGCAGCGCCCGTCGTGCTCGACGTGGTGCCGATTGTGCGCTGGGAGCGCAGCGGGGCTCCGGGAGGCGGGCAGCTGGAGAGCCGGCGTCACAGCGCCGGGCTGCGCGTCTGGCTGGCACGGCCCTGGTTCTCATCGGGGGCTGGCGAGATGCTGGGGCTCGTCTGCGGGCTGGGCGGCCCAATGGCACCCGCCTCAGAGCTGTACCGCGAGATATCTGTCATCTCGCAGGACCCGGCTCACGCATCGGCGCTGCCCATGCCCTTGCGAGCCGCGAGCTTCCCCGGCGCGGACCGCATCGCCAGCAACGTGCCGCTTCAGGTGGGCAGCCTGCGGCGCGACGTAGCGGCCTTCCACCCGCGCTACGATCCCGGGCGTGACGCGTGGTACTGCGACATCGAGTTCGAGACAGGCGAGGCCTACTTCCCGTTCGTGCGGCTGGGGCTCGTCCGCTTCCAGCCCAAGTCGCTTGAGAACTGCCTGGTCTCGGCGATTGTGCCCACAGCCTTCCTGCAGCCGCTGCCGGACCGCACGCTGACGGTCATCCCGCAGGGCGCGGACGCGGTTTCGGTGAGGCTGCGCGGGCCCGCGCCGCAGGCCCGGCACGGGATCGACGACATGACCCTGCTCGATACCAACGCGGTGGTGGCAACGGTTGAGGTGCAGGAGCCAGGCATCGAAGACGCGGTGCTCGGCTGGGTTCTAGCTGGCGAAGAAGTGCGCCTGGAGCCGGTCGAGCAAGGTGCGTTATTGGTGGAATGGGCAGGCACGGTGACGCTGCCCGCAGACGCCGCGCGCCCGCTGCGCCTAGCCGTGCGTGAGTACGAGCTGCACCCCACCGACGACCGCAGCGGCGCGGCGCCGGTTCTCGTCGAGGGCCGCCGGCTCGTCCACGCCGACGTCGTTCCGCTGGGGTAGTGTCAGAGGTTGTTGGCTGCAAGTGCCATCTGGATCTCGTAGAATGCGAGTGGCGGCGGAAGGCTTGGCTCTGTCTACGTCGACGAGTGGATGGTCAGCGCGCAGCTC
>CAZDLX010000309.1:0-2188 GCA_964506005.1 uncultured Anaerolineae bacterium
TCAACCCGCCGCCGGGCATGACTGGTCCGCAGCCGCCGCATGGATGGGATCCGTATGCACTGCAGATGGGCGGACCGCCGGAGCGCTCGCTAAGCGAGCTGGCTCGTGACGCCACGCCGGAGATCATCGAGATCTGGCGGGGGCTGATGCTGCGCAAGTGGATGATCCTAGGCATCTCGCTGCTCGTGACCGCCGCAACCGTGTTCGTGCTGCTGCAGATGACGCCCATCTACCGCAGTACGGCCACCGTGCTGATCGAGCAGAGCCCGAGCAAGGTGGTCAGCATCGACCAGGTCTATGGCGCGATAGCGAACAACCGCGAGTACTACACCACCCAGGCGGAGTTCCTGAAGAGCCAGGACGTGGCCCTACGGGTGATCCGCAAATTGGGGCTGACCACGCATCCGGAGTTCGACCCGCGCCAGGAGAAGCCTCCGGTATGGAAGCAGCGGCTGGCGAACGTGCTCGGGGACGCGCCGCCGAGGGTTCCTTCGGAGGACGTGATCGAGCGACAGGTGCTCGGCACCTTCGCGTCGAGGCTGACCGTCACCCCGGTACGCAATTCCCAGTTGGTACAGGTGTCCTTCGAATCGGCAGATCCGAAACTGGCGGCCACGGTGGCGAACGAGACCGCCAACGCCTACATCAACGCCGACATGGATGCCCGCTTCACGATGACGCAGCAGGCGAATGTCTGGCTGACGGGCCGATTGGCGGAACTCAAGGCCAATCTGGATGCGAGTGAGCGTGCCCTGCAGGCGTACCGCGAGGCCCATGGAATCGCCGACACCAAGGGCCTGGCATTGGGCGGCCAGAGCAAGCAGGTGGAAGAGCTCACCCAGCGTCTCGTCGATGCCCGTGTAACGCGTACACAGGTCGAGGAGAGCCTGAAGGCCGCACGCAGTGATCCCTACAGCGCGCCCGCGGTGGTGCGTGACGCGGCCGTCGCGTCCGCCCGCCAAGCCGAGGCCGCGGCAGAGCAGAAGTTTGCCGAGATTCGCCAGAAGTACGGGCCCGCCTTCCCGACCTACAAGCAGGCCGAACAGGAGCTGGAGGCGGCCCGGGCGAACGCGCGCCGCGCCGCCAATGCGGTGATCGCCTCCATGGAGAAGGAGTTCCGGGCGGCGAAAGCGGCCGAGCAGGCGCTGGAGGATGCCCTGGCGCGTGCTCGCGGCAGCGTGCAGCAGACCAACCGCAAGGAGATCGAGCTCGCCAACTACGAGCGCGAGGTCGAGACCAACCGGCACCTGTACGAGACCTTCCTGGCGCGAGTGAAGGAGACCGACGTTGCCGGCGACGTCCAGACCGCGGTAGCGCGTGTCGTGGATCCGGCCCTGCCCGCGCTTGTTCCGGTCAAGCCGAAGAAGGCGCAGATCAGCCTCCTTGCGTTGCTCGGCTCGCTCGTGGGCGCTTCATTGCTGGCGGTCCTGCGCAACCGCATGGACAACACCCTCAAGACGACCGATGCAGTCGAGGAGAAGCTCGGTGTGCCGCTGCTCGGAGCCCTCCCGAGGCTGACGAAGGAGCAGGGGAAGAAGGCGCCACGGCTGATGCTGGCCGAGCCGCACTCGGCGTTTTCCGAAGGAGTGAGGACCATCAATACCGGTGTATTGCTCAGCACCCTCGATGAGCCTCACAAAGTCGTCGCGATCAGCTCCAGTCTTCCGCAGGAAGGGAAGTCGACGCTTGCGTCGAACCTGGCGCTGAGCCAGAGCCAGACCAAGCGCGTGTTGCTCATCGACGCGGACTTGCGCCGTCCGGTGGTCGCCCGGCAACTCGGCCTGCCCGAAGCGGGTGTCGGGTTGACGGAGATGCTGGTGCACGCGGCCGGTGCAGACGCTATCCGATCGTTGGAGGGCACGAGCCTTCGGGTGCTCACCGCCGGAAAACTACCGCCGAATCCGCTGGAGTTGCTGAGTACGGACCGCTTCCGGGAAGTGCTCTCGGCCTTGCGCTCGCAGTTCGACCTGATCGTTATTGATTGCCCCCCTTTGCAGCTCGTATCCGACGCGCTCGTGATTGGAAGTAATGCCACCGGAATGATCTTTGTGGTCGAGGCCGGGAAAACGCCGGTGCCATTGGCGCGCAAGAACATCAAGCGGGTACGGGATGCGGATGTGCGCTTGTTTGGCGTTGCGCTGAACGGGCACGATCAGGGGCAGGCTGAGCGCTACTACGGCGACTACAC
>CAZDLX010000310.1:0-2167 GCA_964506005.1 uncultured Anaerolineae bacterium
AGCGCGCCCGCTCGATCTCCGCCTCGTGCAGCGGCTGCTCGGTGGTGAGCAGGCCAGCCGGGCGAGCGTCGTTGGCGAAGAACGCGGCGACGAATCGCGCGGCGTTGAGGTCGGCATTGACCTCGCTCAGCGCCACCGAGAGCGGGCTCAGGCCGCCCAGGTCGTCGTGCGGGTCGAAGTTGCGGAAGACGATCACGTCCTCTGGCGGCAGCTCGCGCGTGCGTCCGGCGGCCGTCTGGCGATAGGCGACCACGCCGCGCACCGGGTCGGTGACGGGCTCGACCGTCAGCGGGTTGAGCCACACCAGCCAGCGGATGCGCTTCTGGCCCGCGCTGGCCCGCACCTTCAGCCAGTACGCCCGCCCCCAGATGTTGTAGGCGGACTCCGTCGCGCGGAGCAGGTCGCCGAGGTTCATCGTGTGCGGGTTGACGTCGCCGAGCAGCGAGAGCAGCGGGTGCGCGTCGATGCGCGCGCCGGTCCGGTCGAGCAGCACGAGCGGCACCCCGGCGACGGCGTCGGCGCGCAGTTTGACGCAGCGGTAGGCCCACACCGCGCTGGCGTAAGCCCGGGCGAGGTCGCCCGGTGCGGCGGTGAGGTCGCGGTCGGGGCGGCGCCCGGTGATGCCGTGGAAGGCGTCGAGCAGCGGCCCACCCTTGAGGCGGCCATCCGCCCCGGTGCGGAACTCCTGCGCCCGCCCGTCCTGCCCGATCCACAGCCCCGTCGAAGAGTTGTCCATCACACCTCCTGTCCTGGGAGAACGCAGACGCCCCGCACCCACCGGCCACCGGACCAGTCTGTGCGAGGCGCCAGGCTCCCGCTTTGCCTACTCAAAGGCGGCGATGAAAGAAGTGGTACGCTCTAGAACGGCTGTTCTAGTCACGTACCATGATGATAGACCCGCTCTCGAAGCGTGTCAATCCCGCCCCGCTGATCGAGCGATCAGCAGACGGTTAGGATTCGCTAACGGCTCGCTCTCACTCCTGCCCGTACTGGATGTGTGCAATGTCCACGCAAGCCGCGTGGCCTGCGTCCGACCCCCTTTGCCGACGCTTCGCGTCGGCATTTCCCCCTGATAGGGGGCAAGGGTAGTTCTCCGCGTGGCTGACCATCGCCGCAACCAACGCCTTCGCCCCCTGTAAGGGGGAGATGTCGGGCGGAGCCCGACAGAGGGGGTCGCGGGTTGGTCATCAGGGCATCGTGAATTGAGACGAATGGGGCGGAGCATGCTCCGCCCCTGCTTGGCGGCTGTTTCCCCTTGCACGCCGCGCCTCACAGGGATACGATGAATGGCGTTTCTTCTCCGAGAAAGGGCCAGACCTTGAAGTTCTTCGAGTGGATCTACGGCGAAGTCCCCGTGCCCAACCTGCTAACCATCGGCGCGCTGACCATCGGCCTCGCCGCCGGGGCTGGCCTGCTGTGGGCCTGGCTCGGCAACGTCGTCATCGTGGTCATGCTGGCGCTGGTGCTGGGCCTGCTCGCCGTGCAGCAGGCGACGATCTACTACACCCACCACCAGATCGAGGCGCTGCACTCCATCCACGGGCTGATCGACCTGCGCGCGCCGCTGCCCGCCTTCCGCTCGTGGAACATCACGCCCGACCTCGCGGCGGTGATCACCGGGCTGATTCTGGAGCGCAAGCCGCAGCTCGTCGTCGAGGTCGGCGGCGGCCTGTCGAGCATCGTCGCGGGGTATCTCGCCGAGAAGCAGGGCGGGCGCATCGTGGCCTTCGACCACCTCGCCGAGTTCGCCGGCAAGACGGCGGACACCATCGCGCAGCACGGGCTGGATGGCGTGGTCGAGATCCGGCACGCGCCGCTGACACCCGTCAAGCTCGGCGGCCAGACCTGGCAGTGGTACGACCTCGCGCAGTTTGAGGATCTGCACGGCATCGACCTGCTGTTCATCGACGGCCCGCCGAATACCACGCAGGCGATGGCCCGCTACCCGGCGCTGCCGCTGCTGTTCGACCGGCTGAGCGAGAATGCCGTGATCGTGCTCGACGACGCGGGCCGCGTCGCCGAGAAGCGTGCCGTCGCGCGGTGGCTGGAGGAGTTCCCCACGCTCAGCGCCGAGCGGCTGATCACCAAGCGCGGCAGCGTCGTGCTGCGCCGCGAAACGGCCAGCCCCGCCGGGGCGATGCCGGTGCCGGGCCTCCCGCCGCGCCGC
>CAZDLX010000311.1:0-2071 GCA_964506005.1 uncultured Anaerolineae bacterium
ATGGCGTGACGGCCAGCACAATCAGCAGTGGCTGGCCGCCGTGAAGATCTCCCGCGTCGACGAGGTGAAGCTGGGCTCCGCCGTCGAGTGTCACGTCATCCACATCGCCAACGCCGGCGAGCTCAAGATGCTCGCCGACCAGCAGCTTGAGACGCTCGACGTCACCGCGCGGCTGAAGGCCAGGGAGGAGGCCGAAGCGGAACCCGTTCCGACGTCGAAAGACGACGGCGCGCTGCCCGACTGGCTGGCCGCCGACGAGACGCCCGCCCCCGCTCCCGAGCCGGACATCAAGCCGGTGACGACGGCCATCACACCGGACGCACTCGCCGACTACCTGCTGCTCGTCAAGGCCGGCATCAACCGCCTGGCCGAGGATGCCGGGGACGAGCTCGAGCGGGCCGTGTACCGCTCCCTGCCGCACCGGCTCACGACGTGGTCGCTCACGCACGTCTACAAGGTGCTGGACGCGCTGTGCCAGCCGGACACCTGGGCCGACCTGCGGCACGTGCTGCGCGACGTCGACCTGGCCGACCAGCCGCTCGTCGACCGCAGCCTCACCCACCCGTTCATGGAAATAACGATGCGGCGGCAGATGCCCGCCGGGAAGGCGGCAGGCCAGTGAGCTCACCCGATCGCCCGGCCCTGCGCTACTACGGCGGTAAGTGGAAGCTCGCGCCGTGGATCATCCAGCACTTCCCGGCTCACGAGTGCTACGTCGAGCCGTTTGGTGGTGCGGCGAGCGTGCTGTTGCGCAAGCCGCCGGCGGCAGTCGAGGTGTGGAATGATCTAGACGGCGAGGTCGTCAACTTCTTCGAGGTGCTGCGCGGGCACACCGATGCCTTCATGCACCTCGTCGATTTGACGCCGTACTCACGGGCGGAATACGAGCAGAGCTTCGACGAGGTAGACGACCCTGTCGAGCGGGCGCGACGCTTCTATGTGCGCTCCTGGCAGGGCTTCGGCGCTCACACGGGCTGGCGCGGCTCGTGGCGCGTGGTGCGCGACAACAAGCGGGGGCGCTCGCCGGTAGACGACTGGAACAACGTCGAGCACCTGTGGACGGTGGCGCGCCGGCTGAAGGGCGTCTTCATCGAGCAGGCCGACGCCTTCGAGATCATCCATCGCTACGACGCGCCGGCGACCCTGTTCTACGTCGATCCGCCGTACCTGCCGGAGACGCGCTCCATGAAACACCGCTACCCGTTCGAGCTCGACGAGGCCCAGCACGCGCAGCTTGCCGCGGCACTTCACGAGGCGGCGGGCATGGTGGTGCTGTCCGGCTACCCATCCGCGTCCTACAGCGAGCTGTATGCCGACTGGGAGTGCATCACGAAGGACGCCGTCACCAATGGCAACGTGGGGCGGACGGAGGCCATATGGCTGAATGCCGCGGCAAGCCGACGTCGTCTGCCGCTCTTTGCTGGACTGGAGGATCTCAATGGTTAAGACGAACGGCCACAGGCCCCGCTGGAACGCCTACGCCCTGCGGCGCGGCGGCGGCTGGTGCAAAGTGCGCCTCGACGCCGACAACTGCATCCTGGAGGCCAGCGCGGTGATCTGCGTCTGGAGCGGGACGACGCGGTTCGACCGCTGGTTCCGCGGCCAGTACCCCATCGCCCGCATCGAGCCCTTCGAGCGTGCGGCGTGAGGGCGCTCATCAGCTTGCTGGTGATGGCGGTGGCGCTGCTGGCGGCCATCTACGGCGTGTTGTGGCTGGCCGCCTACCACCCAGGCACGGCGGCGGCGCTCGTCGCCGTGCTGGCAGTGTGCGCCGCGGCGCTGCGGCTGGCCGGGGCGCCCGGCGTGGAGCGCTGGTAGTGGACGCGCTCGGCTGCCTGGCGCTGTGGCTGCTGCTGGCCTTTATTCTGTTCGCCTACGCCCTGGTGGGCGGGAAGGAAGACGAGCATGACAACGAGCACGCTGGCGACGCTGGGGTCGCCGTCATAACTGGGTGTCTGGCTGGTGATGGTGCGGGCGACCAGCACGTTGTAGACATCGAGCATCCCGTCGGGATAGTCGAAGGCGGCCAGATCGAAGCCGTTGATGTGCGACAGCTCCCGCAGGCGGGGGG
>CAZDLX010000312.1:0-2016 GCA_964506005.1 uncultured Anaerolineae bacterium
GGGGCAGATTATAGCGGCTGGCGGCCCGAGGCACACTTTGAGGGAGTCCACAGATTTCACAGATGGCACAGAAAAGACAGATGTTGATCCACGAATGACACGAATTGCACGAATGTCTTTTTCTTGTTTTTCATTGGTGTCATTCGTATCATTCGTGGACTCTTCTCCCTGCTTTTCTCTGTGTTATCTGTGTCATCTGTGGACTCATCCCCCGGTTAGGCCATCGTCGCCCACTGCGCTATAATCACCGCACGCCGTTATCGAACATTCTATCTATTCGAAGGGCATATCATGGCAGACGACAACCGCCTCGTCTCCGGCAGCCGCAAACCCGACGACAACGTCAACGTAGACGCCGCCCTGCGCCCGCGCAGCCTCGGCGACATCTACGGGCAGGAGATGCTCGTCGAACGGCTGCGCATCCTGATCGAGGCGGCGCAATCCCGCGAGGAAGCCCTGGACCACATCCTGTTCTACGGGCCGCCGGGCCTGGGCAAGACCTCGCTCAGTCACGTCATGGCCTACGAGATGGGCGTGAACATCCGCATCACCGCCGGCCCGGCCATCGAGCGGGCGGGCGACCTCGCGGCCATTCTCAGCACGCTGCGCAAGGGCGACATCCTGTTCATCGACGAGGTTCACCGGCTGGGCCGCGCGGTCGAAGAAGTGCTGTACCCGGCCATGGAGGACTTCGCGCTCGACATCGTGATCGGCAAGGGGCCGAGCGCGCGCAACGTCCGGCTGAAGCTGCCGCGCTTCACCGTCATCGGCGCGACGACGCGGCTGGCGCTCATGACCGCGCCGCTGCGCGCCCGCTTCGGGGCAGTATACCGCCTCGACTTCTACAGCCAGGACGCGCTGGTGCACATCATCGAGCGGGCCGCCGAGATGCTCCAGGTGCCCATCGACCGCGCCGGCGCGGAGGAGATCGCCCTCCGGGCGCGGGGCACGCCGCGCGTCGCGCTGCGCCTGCTGCGCCGCGTGCGGGACTACGCGCAGGTCCGCGCCGAGGGCATCATCACGCGGCAGGTCGCTATGGACTCGATGGACCTGATGGAGATCGACGAGCTGGGGCTGGACGATATCGACCGCCGGGTGCTGCATGCCATCATCGACAAGTTCGCGGGTGGGCCCGTCGGCCTGGAGACCATCGCCGCCTCGATCAGCGAGGAAGCGGACACCATCATGGATGTGTACGAGCCCTTCCTCCTCCAGCTCGGCTTCATCGAGCGGACGCCGCGCGGGCGCATGGCGACAGCTCGCGCCTACCAGCACCTCGGCATCGAGATGCCCCGCAGCCAGGCGGAGAACGAGGAACAGGCGCGGCTGTTTTAGTTCGAGCCCACAGATGGACACAGATTAAAAGAAAATATGATCCACGAATGGCACGAATTACACGAAAGGTTTTCCCATTAGTGTCATTAGTGTCATTCGTGCCATTCGTGGACTAACTGCTCCTGGCTTTTCTCTGTGTTTTCTGTGCCATCTGTGGACTCATTTTTCAGTTGGAGGAGAGGCCATGGAGGCCCTGACCATCATCACCGCCGCTGAGGACGCCGGGCGTCTCGACGCCTTCGACCGGGCCACGCTCGACGTGTGGCCCGAGTTTATGCTCAACTCCCCGGTCTCCTTCCGGCTCTGGCAGCGCCTCAACCTCGACTTCCCCGACTACCAGTTTCTGCTGCTCGACGGCGACGAGCAGCCCGTCGCTCTCGGCAACAGCATCCCCTTCCGCTATGACAATACACTCGAAGAGCTGCCCGCCGAGGGCTGGGACTGGGTATTCACGAAGGGCTTTGACGACTTCGCCGCCGGGCGCGAGCCCAACATGGTCTCGGCGCTGTCGATCAAGGTGGCGGCGGATCATCAGAGGAGGGGCTACAGCCGCGGGGCGGTGCGGGCCATGCGGCAGATCGCGGCGAGCCACGGCTTTGAGACGCTCGTCGCGCCGGTGCGGCCCTCGCTCAAGCCGCGCTACCCGCTGATCCCGGCGGAGCAGTACGCCCGCTGGCTGCG
>CAZDLX010000313.1:0-1998 GCA_964506005.1 uncultured Anaerolineae bacterium
CGTCGCCGCCGAGGAACTGCACGAACAGCCCCCCGCCCGCGTCGCCCTTGTGGAGCTGCCCGGTCGAGTGCAGAAAGCGCGGCCCGTAGCCGACCGTCACCGCGCGGCCCGTGCGGGCCCGCAGCAGCGCCTGCATCTCGCGCAGGGCGGCGGTCGTGCCCGCGGTGGGCGGGACGTATGCCTGCAGCGCAATGTAGCCGCCCGGCTCCGCCAGTCCCCCGAAGGCCGCCAGCGTCTCCCCGGCGGTCGCCACGGCCGTGTCGCCGTAGACTGTGATGCGTTCGTCCTCCAGCGCCGGGTCGAGCGCGGGCAGCGCGCCCTGCTCGCGGTAGGCGTCCATCATCTCGCGGGCGCGCCGTTTGGCCGATTCGACGTTGGGCTGGTTGAATGGGTTGATCTGCAAATAGTAGCCCGCGATGGCGGTCGCCAGCTCCCACAGGAACAGGTGCGCGCCGAGGTCGTATGCGTCCGCGAGCACGTACTGCACCACCGGCGCGCCCGCCTCGACGAGCGCGCGAACGGCAGCCTCGTGCGTGGAGTCGCCCGCCAGCCGCAGGTCCGCGAACACACGGTCGGCGCCATAGGCTTCCGGCGCAGCGGGGGGCTCGCCGACGACCGGCAGGATGCCCTTGCCCTCCTTGCCCGTCGTCTCGGCGATGAGCTGCTCCACCCAGTCCCCGAACGGCTCCAGCGCGGGGGAGGCGATGAGCGTCAGCTTGTCGCGCCCCCGGCTGGCAAGCACACCCATGAACGAGCCGAGCCGGGCGGCAGGGTTGTCCGGCACGTGGCAGGCTTCGGCGAGGTCGACCGCGCGCCCCAGGAACCTTTCGAGGTCCATGCCGAGCAGCGCCGCCGCGACCATGCCGAAGAACGACAGCGCCGAGTAGCGCCCGCCGATGCGCGGGTTGTTGCGGAAGATGTCGCGGAAGCCGAGCTGCTGCGCGAGGTTGTCGAGGTGGGTGCCCTCGTCGGTGATGGCGATGAAATGCGCGCCTGCTCTCTCAACCCCAACGACCTCCATAACCTGGTTATAGAAGAACTTGAAGAACGAGAGCGTCTCGGCGGTGGTGCCGGACTTCGTCGCGACGACGAACAGCGTGCGGGCAGGGTCGATGCGCCCCGCGGCGTCGAGCACGGCGCCCGGCGCGGTGCTGTCGAGGACTTCCACGGGCAGTCCGCCCTCCGCCGCGCCGAAGATGCGAGCGTAGACGTCCGGCGCGAGGCTGGAGCCGCCCATGCCGAGCCACAGCACCCGTTCGAAGCCGTCCACGACGGCGGACTCGCGCAGCGCGCGCAGCCGTTCAACCGACTGGAGCATCTCCTCTGGCGCTTCGAGCCAGCCGAGCCGGTTGGTGATCTGGTCGGGCTGGGGCTGCCAGACGGTGTAATCCTGTGCCCAGATGCGGGAGATAATGGCGCTGCCCGCCATCTCCGCCATGCCCTCGCCGACGGCTTCCCGGTACTCGCCGAGGTGGAATGTCTCGTTCAGGTCAACCACGTGGAGCCTCCTGTTGGTGGCTAATGGCTTATAGCGTATGGCGTATGGCATATAGCTTATGGCGTATAGCCATCAGCCATAGAGCGAGCGCAGCGAGCGAGCCACAGGCTATTCGCTATCCTGCATCGCCCGCTTCTGGAGCTCGTACAGGCATGTGATCGCGTCGATGGGCGACATCTCCTCGATGCGCATGTTGCGCAGCTCCTTCAGCACGGGGTGCGGCCCGGTGTCGAACATCGCAAGCTGTGCCAGCTTGCTCGGGTCGCGCTCGACGGACCAGACGTTGTGCTGTGCCTCCAGCTCCTTGAGGATGCCCGCCGCCCGCGAGACGACCGCCTCCGGCACCCCGGCGAGCCGCGCCACGTGGATGCCGTAGCTCTTATCCGCCTTGCCCGGCGCGATCTCGTGCAGGAAGGCGACCTGCCCGCCCTGCTCGGCGACCGTCACGTTGTAGTTGGCGACGTGCGGCAGGATGTTCTCAAGCTCGGTCAGCTCGTGGT
>CAZDLX010000314.1:0-1992 GCA_964506005.1 uncultured Anaerolineae bacterium
CGGCATGCGGGTTGTCCACGCCGCCACCTCGACACCCCTATACATCCTGCACCGCGACATCCGGCAGGCAACCATCACGCGGCTGACGCTGCTCGGCTTCGCGCTGGGCTTCGTCGTGAGCGTGGCGCTGGCCTGGCAAGGCTACCCGCTCGCCGCGCTGCTTGCCGACGCCATCCTGCCCCCGGTCACGGTCGGCGTCGGCGCGTGGCTCACGGCTAACTGGCGGCTGACGCTCACCTGGGACCCCGACGTCGCCCGTGACGTATACGGCTTCGCGTTTACGCTGTGGACGAGCGCCCTGCTCCAGAAGATCATGTTCGAGGCGGACGACTGGCTCGTCGGGCGGCTCGACGGCAAGCGATCGCTTGGCTTCTACTCGCGCGCCTACACCACCGCCAAGATGCCGATGGACGTGTTCGGCGGTGCGATTGGCGGCATCGGCCTCTCGATGTACGCCCACGCCCGCACCGCCGGCGCCGACTTCCTGAACCGCGCCTACGCCGTCGCGACCTGGCTGCTCACCCGCATCGTGGCCTGGTCGAGCATCGTGTTTCTGGCTGCCGCCGACGAGATCGCCGCAGTGCTGCTGGGCCCGAACTGGCTGCCCGTGCCGCTCATCCTGCGGCTGCTGGCCCTCTACATGCTGGGCCGCCCGCTCTGGCAGAACAACTCGCAGCTCCTGCTCGCCATCCGCCAGGAAGGCTCGTTCCGCCTGACGCTGGTCGTCCAGGCGGCGGTGCTCATCGTGCTCGGCGTGCCCGCCATTTACTTCTACGGGGCCGAGGGAGCCGCCGTTGCGACGAGCGTCATGATGCTGCTGGGGCTTGTCGTCTCGCAGCGGCTGGCGGCGCGCCACGTCGACGCTTCTCTGCGAGAGCTGTACGGGCTGCCGCTGGTGCTCGTCGTAGCGCTCGTGCCGCTGACCTACTGGCTCGGTACAGTGCTCGAGGCAGGGGTCGTCGTCGAGCTGCTGCTCAAGGGCGGGTTTATCACCCTGGTATTCGCCGGGGCGGTGTTCCTGTTCGAGCCGCGCCAGCGCGACGACGTGATCCGCATGCTCCGCACGTTCCTGAACCGCGACGAATAGTTCGCAGTGCCACATCGCCCAGCGCCGGGCGATGAATCGCCCGGCTACAAGGCAGCTGCGCTGCCGCCAAGTCCCCTACGGGGACTCACCGCGAGGGACGCAGCTCGGTGCACAGCCGGCGGTTGAGAGCCAGCCTCCCCCTCTCCCGGGCGCGACCGCCGGTCGCTGGGAGAGGGGGTCGGGGGTGAGGGCGACAAACATCCCACCCCGGATCAAAACAGGGACGCAGGTTTCCCTGCGCCCCTGCGTGATGGCTTGCAGATGCAGCGGGACGCCGGATTACTCCTCGACGACCTCGCCCTCGACCACGTCCTCGCCGCCGCCGGGCGCGCCGCCCTCCGGGGCACCCTCGCCACCGGCGGACTGCTCGTACATCTGCGCGCCGAGTTGCTGGATGTTCGCCATCAGCTCGTCCTTGGCGGTGCGGATGCGATTCAGGTCGTCGCCTTCGAGCGCCGAGCGCACCGCGTCGATCTTGCTCTGCGTTTCCTGCTTGGCGCTGTCCGGCAGCTTGTCACCGTAGTCGCGCAGCAGCTTCTCCGCCGAGTAGACGGTGCTGTCCGCCTCGTTGCGGGCCTCCGCCATCTCGCGCAGGCGGCGGTCCTCCTCGGCGTGGCGCTCGGCATCCTTCACCATCTGCTCGATCTCGGCCTCCTGCAGGCCGCTGGAAGCGGTGATGGTGATGCCCTGCTGGCGACCGGTGGCCTTGTCCTTCGCGGACACGTTCAGAATGCCGTCCGCGTCGATGTCAAAGGTCACTTCAATCTGCGGGATACCGCGCGGCGCGGGCGGGATGCCGTCCAGAATGAACTTGCCGAGCGACTTGTTGTCCTTCGCCGCCGGGCGCTCACCCTGCACCACGTGGATCTCAACCTGATTCTGGTTGTCAGCCGCGGTGCTGAAGA
>CAZDLX010000315.1:0-1970 GCA_964506005.1 uncultured Anaerolineae bacterium
CATACTATGGGAGTTAAAACCCCATTCTCAAGGCAAACACGCCGTTTTGCGAGAGTATCTGAAGGCATGGTTACCTATCCTAGGCAAGTCGCAAGATCGAATTCTTTTCATTGATGGTTTTGCGGGACCAGGTCACTATATTGACGGCGAAGAAGGATCGCCACTTATCGCGCTTCGAGCATTCTCCGAGCATGCTCACCGCAGCCATATTTCTGCTGAAATCAAGTTCATATTCATTGAGAAGAGCGAGGCCAGAGCTGACTACCTCTGTACAGCGGTAGATAGGTGGAAAGCTACGTTACCCCCAAATTGTGATGTGCATGTCATTACAGGCAGCTTCGATGAGACAATGACGATAGTCTTAGATGCCCTCTCTCAGCAGTCAAAGCAACTGGCACCAGCATTCGTTATGCTCGATCCCTTCGGTGTGAAAGACACACCGATGGATCTCATCTCGCGCATCCTACAGAATCCTAAATCCGAGATTTACGTGTCCTTCATGTACGAGTCGATTAATCGTTTCAAAGGTACAGATGAATTTGCTTGTTTAGACAGGCTGTTTGGAACTACGGGATGGAGGTGTGGTCTCGACATTGAAGATTCGGAAGAAAGGAAGGCTTTCTTCTATAGATTGTATGAACGACAACTGAGAGCCGCTGGCGCTGATTATGTTCTCCACTTTGATATTCTCCACGGGCAGCGCCTTGTATATGCAATATTCTTTGCAACACAGCATCCGCTCGGTTGTGACCGTATGAAACAGGCTATATGGAGGGTGTCACCCGACGGAGACTTTGCCTTTAGGGCTGCACAGAAAGGGCAGCTCAAACTTGACTTGGCTGTGCCGAACTTCGAGCCTCTAAAACAACAGTTGCTAGACAGGTTTCAGGACCAAGGCTGGATCAGCATTGCCGAAGTACTCGAATTTGTTGCCTCTGATCAGACCCCGTACCACACGTCCCAAGTGAAGAAAAATGCCTTAAAGCCAATGGAAATCGAAGGCTCATTACAAGTAGACCCTCTGTCGCGAAAGAAAAGAAACACGTATCCTGAAGGAACCAGGCTTAGGTTTGTAAGCTAGGCTCCCCTCACTCCTTCTCCAGCTCCATAACCTGCAGGATCTCCGTGGCCGCTTCTTCAATCGACTTCACGCTCATGTCCACGACCGGCCAGCCGCCCCGCGCGATGACCTGCCGGGCCGCCTGCAGTTCCTCGCGCAGCCCGCTCGGGTCGGCGTAGCTGCCGCTGACCCCGATTACCTCCTGCCGCTCACCGCGCAGGGCGAGCAGCCGTTCCGGGCGGACCATCAGCGCCACGACCTTGCCGCGCGGCAGCTCGAACAGGATGTCCGGCGGCTCGATGCCCGGCACGAGCGGCACGTTGCCCACCAGCCAGCCCCGGTAGGCCAGGTAGATGCTCAGCGGCGTCTTCGACGTGCGGGACACGCCCACCAGCACCAGGTCGGCCCGGTCGAGCTCCTGCGGGTTGCGCCCGTCGTCGTGCTCGACGGCGAACTCCAGCGCCGTGATGCGCCGGAAGTACGCCTCGTCGATGCTGCGCCTGATGCCGGGCTGGTTCGACGGCGCGTGCTCCAGCCAGTCGGAGAACTGCATCAGCACCGGCCCGATCACGTCCACATACGGCACGTCGTGAGCGCGGCACGCCTCCAGCAGCACCTCGCGCAGGTGCGGCACGACGAGCGAGTGCATGATCAGCCCGCGCTCCTCGGCGACCTCGTCCACGATGGCCCGCACCTCGTCCTCCGTGCGGATGTCGCGCCGCCACTCCAGCTCGATCAGGCTGTCCTTGAACTGGGCGAGCGCGGCCCGCGCGACGCGGTACGCCGTTTCCCCGGTGGCATCCGACACGATGTACACGACGCGGGCGTTTTCGCTGTGCGGCATGGTCCCTCCGTATGGCTGCAGGGTGCTGTCTCTTTAGCGTAATCGGGATGCGCGGTGATGGCAACG
>CAZDLX010000316.1:0-1954 GCA_964506005.1 uncultured Anaerolineae bacterium
AGTTGCCATCGCCAGGGCAACCCGTGCACGGCGCGATCGTCGTCGCGGGCTCTGCGATGGAGAGCACGGTGTTGTCCGTACCGCCAAATATATCGCGATGCCTGTACTGCGGCATGCGCTCCGCGCCCGGCGCGCCGGGCGAAACCCACATCATGTCGGTCTTGTAGGCTTCGGTGGCGTTCGTGCCATCCGACTCGCCGATGTAGTAGGCGAGGTCAACCTCGCTCAGGCTGCCGTCGGTATTCTGCTTCAGGTAGAACAGCCGGAACTCGGTGCGGGTGTTGTAACTTGGAGTGTAGCTGCCGGGCGTGCCGCACGACGACGCATTATTGTTACCCAGGCTCCCATAGCGGTTCTCATCGATCCGGACGAACCACCAGAAAGGAGAGCTGGCGCTGCCCTTGTTGAACAGGCACGGCTCGCGTCGGTCGTTTCCTATACAGGTAGCTGAGTGGGACGTCTCGGTGGTGCGCTGGCCATTCAGGTTGTAGGTGTTGTAGGAACTCTGCCGCTGATTGGCCGTGTCGGGGTCGAACAGCTCGACGCGCAGCTTGCTGTGCGTCTCCAGATACTCCTCGGGCACACGGATGCGGTAGGTGTAGGTGCCGTTGAGCTCGCTGTACCAGGGCGAGCGGTCGGGCGTGTAGGCGTCGCCCATACCCGTGCAGCTCGCCGGGCCGAAGATGGCGCCGTTCGACGACTGCATGATGCCGGTCTCGACCGCGCTGCTGGAGAAGATATCTACCAGCGGCATGTACTCGGCGATGGCATCGGCGCGAATTGGGATCGAGTCGAAGCCCAGCAGGCGCATGAAGTAGACTTCCGACTCCCAGCGCGCCTCGACCTTGTAGCGGATCGAGCCGAACATCTCGCCGGGGAGCTGCTTGCCGCAGTAGTCATGCGTCTCCCAGAATGCCTCGTAGTTCGGGTCCGACTCGTCGGGGCACTCGGCGGGATTCTCGGTGATGATGTCGTTGGCCGCCAGGAGCTGCTGGCCGCGCGTGTTGGCGCTCTGCAGCGCCTGAGCGGCATCCGTGCTGGAGTTGAGCCGCGTCACACCCGCCAGCGCAGCGGCGTCCACCGCGCGGTCGAGCTGGCCTCGCCGCACGAACAGAATGCCGGCGTCGGTTGCAAGCCCGGCGGCGACGAGCAGGCCCACCATCGCCAGGGCCAGCAGCACCAGAATCTGCCCGCGTTCGTGCTCGTACTCGCCACCCTCGCGGGGCAGCAGCGGCTCGTCGGTGAAGTGAAACATGGTGGTGTGCCTCTCGCATGGCAGGCTAATTAGCGATGTCGTAACCGCACGACTCGTCAAAGCGGACGAATTCAAAAGTAATGGTGTCGTTACTCGGGCTCCAGGTAATGATGCGAACGAGCGCGAAGTTATCCACCCGATACTGCCATAATTCCGGCCCGGGGTTCGGCTCGCCGGGATGGCCGTAAGTGTGAGAATAGTAGCCGGGGTTAACGCCAGGCTGGTAGCGATACAGCATGATACGGATCACACGCTCCGCGTTAATGTGGTCGTTCAACGGCGTACTGGCGTTGGAGGGCTTGCCCTCATTTGCAAGCACCCAGTCCCCGCGGTGCAGGCCGGTATCGTCTTCGGGAACGTCGTCATACTCAAGGAAGCCAAGAAGGGGATGGTTGATGGTGCCGGGGAAGTTGAATGAGCCCGGCTTACCGCCTTGATTGATAAGGTAACTCGGGTTGACGTGAGGCTCGCCGTTGCCTACGGGCGTCGGCTCATTAAATCGCCAGCCGACGAAAGCAAACTCGTCCTGCGGGTTTCCGGGCAGTTGGTTCACATGGAGGGTGAACCGGTCGCCTTCATCCAGGCCGAGCACGTGCGATTCCTCAATTAGGAGGGAGTAGGCGCTGCACCCGCTGGAGAGCATCGCAATCGCTTCAGTGTCGACCTCCTGCGCCATGACACCAAAGGCCGTCACCGGGA
>CAZDLX010000317.1:0-1932 GCA_964506005.1 uncultured Anaerolineae bacterium
GACGACGTGGAAGCGCAGCGCCTCCAGGTAGGGCAGCAGACCCGCCTCTGTCAGATAGCGGGTCACCACCTTCGAGCCGGGCGCGAGGCTGGTCTTGACGTGTGCCGGAACGGTGAGCCCCAACTCGACGGCCTTCTTGGCCAGCAGCCCCGCCCCCACCATCACCGCCGGGTTCGAGGTGTTCGTGCAGCTTGTGATCGCGGCGATCACGACGGAGCCATCCGTCAAACTGCCCGACCTTCCAGTCTCTTCTGCGGCTTCATCGCCGTTCTCGTGCCCGTTCTGCCGCATGTCGAGCAGCACCTTGCGGAAGGCCTGCTTGGCCTGATCCAGCGGGACGCGATCCTGCGGGCGCTTTGGCCCGGCGATGCTCGGCTCGACGGTGCTGAGGTCCAGCTCCAGCGTATCGGTGTACTGCGGGTCGGGCGAGTCGTCGGTGCGGAACAGGCCCTGCGCCTTCGTGTACCGCTCGACGAGGTCCACGAGCGCCGGGCTGCGGCCCGTAAGACGCAGGTAGTTCAGCGTCTCCTGGTCCACCGGGAAGAAGCCAATGGTCGCGCCGTACTCCGGCGACATGTTGCCGAGGGTGGCCCGGTCGGCGAGGCTGAGGCGGCTCAGGCCCGCGCCGTAATACTCCACGAACTTGCCGACTACGCCGCGCGCCCGCAGCATCTGCGTGACAGTCAGCACGAGGTCGGTGGCCGTTGCGCCCTCGGGCAGCTCACCGGTCATCTTGAAGCCGATCACCTCGGGCATGAGCATGTAGATCGGCTGGCCGAGCATCACCGCCTCGGCTTCGATGCCGCCCACGCCCCAACCGACGACGCCCAGGCCGTTGATCATCGGCGTGTGCGAGTCGGTGCCGACCAGCGTATCGGGGAAGGCGACGGTCTCACCGTTCACCTGGCGGGTCTGGACGACCTTGGCCAGGTACTCCAGGTTAACCTGGTGGACGATGCCCGTGGCGGGCGGCACGACCTGGAAGCCATCAAACACGGCTTGGCCCCAGCGCAGGAACTCATACCGCTCGCGGTTGCGCTCGAACTCGCGCTCGGCGTTGAACAGCAGCGCAAAAGCCGAGCCGAAGCGGTCCACCTGTACGGAGTGGTCGATTACGAGGTCAACCGGCACGACCGGGTTGATTAGCGCGGGGTCGCCGCCGAGCCGCGCCATCGCGGAGCGCAGGGCGGCGAGATCGACCACGCTGGGCACGCCGGTGAAGTCCTGCAGGATCACGCGGGCGGGCTTGTAGGGGATCTCCTGCTCGCCGGGGCGGCTCCAGCTCGCCAGGTTGGCGACGTCCTCCTCGGTGATCTCGAAGCCGTCGAGCTGGCGCAGGGCCGCCTCCAGCATGATCTTCATTGAATAGGGCAGATCGGCAACACGGCCAATGCCTGCCGCGGCAAGCCGGTCCAGCCGGTAGATGGTCACCGGCCCATTCTCAGTGTCCAGTGTGTCGCGTGCGCCGAAGGGGTCATTTGTGAGATTTAAGTTGCTCATCGATCCTCGCTCTGGCTGAACAGTCCAGCATTCGCTTAAATGGCCGCAAAATGTTAATAATTCAGTTGCAGCCGCACTGGCAGAAGGTGCGGCGTGAGGCGGCGGTTGGGGTGTTGGTAGACAGCCGAACGAGCCGCCCGGCTGCGGCCTGTCTAAAGTATAGCGAATGGGCCTGCCAGATTGTAGGCAGTTGGCGGGGGCACCACGTGAACTGGCAGCTTCCTGAAGGCGACATCACCATCAGCGACGCGCTGCGCGAGGCGGTTGGCGGGCACCCGCTCGTCGCCGAGTTGCTCGCGCGGCGCGGCTTCGCCGAGCCAGACGCGGCGCTGGCCTTCCTCGATCCGGCGCGCTACCGGCCCGCCCCGCCCGACGATCTGCCCGGCCTGTGCGCGGCGGCGGAGCGCCTGCTCGAAGCGGTGCAGCGCGGGG
>CAZDLX010000318.1:0-1909 GCA_964506005.1 uncultured Anaerolineae bacterium
CTCACCAGTATACTGGCCCTCAGGGTTGATCGTCACGTCCTCTGGCCGGACGCCCAGCAGGAAGCGCTGCGGGATCGAGGCGCTGCGCGGCAGCGGCAGGTGCAGCTCGCTGCCCTCGGCGTAAACCGTGCCGTTCTCGCACAGGCCGGGGAACAGGTTAATGCGCGGCGTGCCGACGAGCTGCGCGACGAAGGTTGACGCCGGGCGGTCGTAGATGTCTTCCGGCGTGCCGATCTGGATCAGGCGGCCCTCGCTGAGCACGCCGATGCGGTGCGCCAGGGTCAGCGCCTCGACCTGGTCGTGCGTGACGAACAGCGTCGTGCTGCCCTGCGTCCGCTGGAGGTGCTGCAGCTCGACACGCAGTGCCTCGCGCAGCTTGGCGTCGAGGTTGGAGAGCGGCTCGTCCATCAGGAAGACGCGGGGCTGGCGCACGATAGCCCGGCCAATCGAGACGCGCTGCATCTCGCCGCCGGAGAGGTGCGCGGTCTTGCGCTCCAGCAGGTGCGAGATCCGGAGCGTGCGCGCGGCATCCTCGACGCGCTGCTTGATCTCGGCGGCGGAGAGCTTGCGCAGCGGCGAGCGCAGCGGAAAGGCAAGGTTGTCGAACACCGTCATGGTGGGGTAGAGCGAATACTGCTGGAAAACGAACGCCACGTCGCGGTCGGGCGGGGTCAGGTTGTCGACTGCCTCGCCGTCGAACAGCACGTTGCCCTCGTCCTGGCGCTCCAGCCCGGCGATCACGCGCAGCGTGGTCGTCTTGCCCGCGCCCGTCGGGCCGAGCAGGACGAAGAACTCGCCGTCTTTCACGTCGAACGTGACGTTGTCCAGTGCGATGACGCCCGGGAACCGCTTGGTGATGCTCCGGAGTTCAATGGTGCTCATGCTTACGCCTCCCGGAGGATGGCCTGCTCGGTCTGCGGATCGAAGAACCTGACCATGGCCGGATTTAGACTGAAGTGTACGGGGGTGCCGATGGGGTGGGCCATCCGGCGGTCGCTGCGAACGTGAACGATGTCATCGCCGTTCAGATTGACGTGCAAGACCGTGTGGCCACCGTACATGTCCATCGCGTAGATCTGCCCGGCCAGCTCGCCCTCGGCTGCCGCCAGGGCGGCCTCCGGGCGGACGCCGACGATGACGGGCCCCTCGCCGCCGATGGCCCGCTGGAGCGCAGGGATCCCCTCGGCGGGCACCTCGTAGTGATTGTCGCCAGGGAAGTGAATCTTGCCTTCGCCGAAGTGGCCAGTCACAAGGTTCATGCCGGGGCTGCCGATGAAACGGGCTACGAACAGGTTGGCCGGATCGTAGTACACCTCGGCGGGCGAGCCGACCTGCTGGATCTCGGCGTTTGACATCACGACGATGCGGTCGCCCATGGCCATGGCCTCGACCTGGTCGTGGGTCACGTAGACGGTGGTGGCGTGCTGGTCGATGTGAAGCTGCTTGATCTCGGCGCGCATGCTCTCGCGGAATTCGGCGTCGAGCGCGCCCAGCGGCTCGTCCATCAGGCCGGCGGCGGGCCGGCGCACCAGCGCGCGGGCAAGCGCCACGCGCTGCTGCTCGCCGCCGCTCAGCTTGCCGGGCCGGGCGTCGAGAATGTGCTGGATGCGGAGCAGATCGACGACCTGGGAGAGGCGCTCGCGGATGACGGCTTCGGACTCGCCGGCGGCCTGTAGCGGGAAGATGATGTTCTGGCGCACCGTCAGGTGCGGGTACAGGGCGAAGAGCTGGAACACGAAGGCGATGTCGCGCTCGCTGGGGTGCAGCCAGGTGACGTTGCGGTCGTTGAGGTAGATGGAGCCCCCGCTCACCGTCTCCAGGCCCGAGATCATGCGGAGCGTGGTCGTCTTGCCGCAGCCCGAGGGGCCGAGCAGGACCACAAACTCGCCGTCGTTGATGGTCAGATCCA
>CAZDLX010000319.1:0-1901 GCA_964506005.1 uncultured Anaerolineae bacterium
CGAGCGGGCGCGTCACGATGCCCGCCATGCGCGCCGAGTTCTGCCAGAACCCCTCACGGTACTGCCCGGCGGCGTGCTCCTCGGCCAGCACCCGGCGCAGCGTCTCCAGCGGCGAGAGCCCGGCAATCGCGTTCTCCGGGTTGTAGCCGCGAAAATGCACCACCTCCGACGGCTCCAGCCGGTAGGGCGAGCCGCCGAGCGTCAGTTCGTAGCCCGTCGGCAGCAGGTTGCCCTGCACCGTCACCAGCGCCGGCGGCAGCCGCAGCAGCCCGGTAAGCGGCCCGCTGCCCGCGCCGCCCTCGCGCAGCTTCAGCCAGTAGGCGTTGAAATAGACGCCCAGGTCGGCCATCAGGCTCTCGATGAGCCGGTAGCGCGTCACCTTCGCCCACGGCGGCAGCGGCTGCGAGAGCAGGCGCGCCAGGCCGTGATCGGTGAGCCGCTCCCGGTCCGTGTCCGACACCCGCCGGAAGACGTGCAGCCCGAGCTGCGCGATGTTCCGCGCGAGGAAGTCCACGCACACGCGCACGTTCGGCTGCATGCGGTACAGCGCCGCGTAGTCGTAGCGGAACGCGTCGTAGAACTGCACGCCGGTGTAGCTGAGCGGCGTCTGCCAAGCGGACTGCTGCACGCGCTGCACCTGCCCCAGGGACTGGATCGCGGCCATCAGCCCACCACCTGGATGAAGTCAATGTCTGCGAGCGCCACCAGCACCTCCCCGTCCACCTTGCCGCTCGCCGGGTTGCCCCGGTCGCTGAGCAGCTCCGCCTGCCGCAGCACGAGCCAGGGCCCGCGCCGCCGCCAGATGACGCCCTTGAACGCAGTGCCCGACACCAGGTTCACAATGCCCGTCTTGAGTGTCGGGTAGGGCCGGAAGCGGTCGAAAAAGCTCATGCTGTCACAATGCCTCGCGTCTCATAAACGCTCTTCTGCCGCACTCCGACGCCGGCGGTGATGGCGTCGCTGCGCGCCTCCCAGCTCAGGATGGCGGCCATGGCCGCGTCGATCTTGAACGGGCTGTCGCTCTGCTCCTTGTAAATGGTCCACAGGGGCCGCCCTTCCTCGTCCCGCATGGTGAGCACCCGCCGCACCGCGTTGCCGATGTGCCGGGCCAGGTGCGGGTTGCCGTCATGCAGCAGCTCGCCGGACTGGATGGCGTTCTGGAAGGCCTTAATGGCATAGGCCATCTGCTTCTGCCGGTTCGTCCACCACTCCACCACGCGCTTCTCGCCGTAGCGGCCCGCCCAGCTGGCCATGGCGCTCTCCCAGTAGGGCGGGTCGCCGTACAGCCGCCATACCTGCCAGCGCTTGAACGCCTCCTCCACCACGCCGTGCACCAGGTCCTCCGGCACCTCCCAGTCGTCGAGATTGACGTCCACCGGCTTCTCCCACAGCCCGATGAGCGTCTGGAAGCCCGTGGCAATTTCGGTGGCGACGATGGCCGTCGAGTCGTGCCAGCGCGCGCCGTCGAAACCGAGTGTCACCGGCGCGCCGTCCGGAATGGCGTAGTCCGGGTCGGCCAGCCGGTTCCACTGCTCGACGTCGAACGCCCGCTCCGAGGCGCGCACGAGCTGGTTCAGCCACACGCGCCGCAGGTAGGCCTGGTCCGCCGTCGGGTCCCGGAACTGCTCGCAAATGCCGTCGATGTCGCTCCACTCGGCCACCGGGCCGCTGGCCTCGATGACCGCCGCCCGCAGCCCCTCCGGCGTCGCGAGATCGTGCTTCTCCGAGGCCTGCCGGTGGTAGAAAAAGAGCCGGCTGTCCTGGATGGTGCCGTCGGCCACCTGCCGCGCGTAGTCCATGGTGTCCTCGGCGACGCTCCCCTCGCCCGGCGCCGGTGCCGTCGTCACCTCCAGCGACCAGGCGTCGCTCAGGCGCCGCTTCGGAATGTTGGCCAGCATCGT
>CAZDLX010000320.1:0-1885 GCA_964506005.1 uncultured Anaerolineae bacterium
TTGAAGCAGGCCAGCTCACCGTTGTTGTAGAGCGCCAGCCGCGTATTGCGGTCCATGCCGGGCTCCAGGTAGCCCGCGTCAACCATCTCGCCAAGCCACTCTGCAGCGGCGATAGCGCCGGGGCTGTCAAGGCCCACATCCGTCGCGTCGTAGCCCTCTTCAGTCGTGCCGAAGATGTAGCCGCCAAAGGCCGTCATCTGCGGGAACCAGTGATACGGGTCGTTAGTTTCGATTGTCCAGGCACTGATGCCCTCTGCGGAGAGCTCATCGGCAAGGGCACGCACCTCATCCCAGGTGGTCGGCATCGTGTCGACGATTTCCGGGTTGCAGAAGAAAGCGATGTTCTCCGTCGCGTAGGGCATACCGTACAGGATGCCGTTGTAAGTGAAGGCTTCCAGCGCCGAAGGCTCGAACTGGTCCTCGATACCGGTCAGGTCCATCTCGGCAACCGTACCGTTGGCAACCAGCTCGCCGAGCCAGTCATGCGCGCCAACGTAGATGTCTGGGCCTTCACCGGCGGGGCCGGCGATGCCAACCTGATTGCGAATCTCACCAGAGTCGACCTGCTGCACGGCGACGATCACGCCGAACTCCTCCTCGAAGGCATCGGCGACGCCCTGGAGAACCGGCGCGCGTGTTTCGTCTGCCCAGACCACGAGGTCAGCTTCGGGGTCGCGGACGACGGCTTCGGGGGTAGTTTCTTCTTCGGCGGCTTCCTCGGTTTCTTCCTCAGCCGCCTCTTCGGTGGCTTCCTCGGTGACTTCCTCCGCCGGCTCCTCGGTTTCTTCGACGACGGGTTCCTCGGTCTCTTCGACAACCGGCTCTTCGGTGACCTCGTCAACCGGAGCGGCCGGGGTTTCCGTCACCCCGCCGCCACAGGCGACGAGCATCAAGCCGGCGACAAGCAGCAGTATGACTGCCAGCCACTTTGAACGTCCGTTCATGGTTACTTCTTTCCTCCTGCTTCAAGAGCGAGTCAGGTCGTGCAATGCGGACCTAGATTCATTATGTCCAAAGCCACCATCGATTTCACATCCAGACACAACTGGCGGGAAAAGTGATGGCGGCTCAGGACACAACCGCGTCTTCCGAGCTGCCCAACAACCCCGTACAGAGCTTGGCGAGCAGGGCCTCCACCTCGCGCTGCTCCTGCTTCGTCAGCGTGTCGAACCATTTTTGGTGAGCCTGCCAGTGGGCCTCGGAAATGGTTTCGCGCTGGCGGTCACCTGCGGGGGTCAGGAGGACACGCTGCGCACGCCGGTCCGTTGGATCGGCGACGCGCCGCACCCAGCCGAACTGTTCGAGCTGATCGACTGCGCGCGTGACGGTGCTCTTGGAGAGCAGTAGACGGCTGCTGAGTGTGGTAAGCCGTTGGCCGTCTGTGGGGTTGAGCAGCATGAGGAGGCGGTACTGTGATGCGTTAAGGCCGAATTCGCCGAGGATGCGGCGGTCCTGGTCGTCGATGAGTACATACAGCTGCTGGATGAGCTGGTAGTGGCGGTGCGGATGCCTCATAGCAACACTTATCCGTAAGCCCGAAAGTCTTTGCCCGGGAAACAGTTGCAAGTGCAACTATCTTCGATTGTAGGACGGGTACGGCCAGGAGTCAAGCGTTATCAGCCAGCCGGAGCCGGATCGCCAAAGACGTTCTTGTCCTGCGTCTCCCCCAGCACCGCCCACACCGCCTTTTCCAGCGTCGTCGCCCGCCCGCTGGCCCAGGCGTCGTGGAACGTCTCGTCGTCGAGCGCGGCTCGGACCCCCGTCACAATGCGCGTGTATTCATGCGCGTCGCCGGGCTGGTAGAAAGCGCCCATGCGCTCGCGCACGCCCTCTGCCGTGCCGAGCAGCCAGGCTGCCCGCTGCGCGCGGCCCCTGCCGACCTCTG
>CAZDLX010000321.1:0-1875 GCA_964506005.1 uncultured Anaerolineae bacterium
CCGGCGTACACGTCCTCGGTGTTCTCGCGGAAGATCACGAAGTCGATCTTCTCCGGCTCGACAAGCGGGCTGGGCACCCCGTCGAAGTAGCGCACCGGGCGGATGCAGGCGTACAGGTCGAGCACCTGCCGGAGCGTCACGTTCAGGCTGCGGAAGCCGCCGCCCACCGGCGTCGTGAGCGGCCCCTTGATGCCGATCACGTACTGGCGCAGCGCCTCGAACGTCTCCTCGGGCATGTAGTTGCCATCGTAGATCGATGCGGCTTTCTCCCCCGCATAGATCTCCATCCACGCGATGTGGCGCTGCCCGCCGTAAGCCTTCTCAACCGCAGCATCCCAGATGCGCCGCGATGCCCGCATAATGTCCGGCCCGATGCCATCCCCCTCGATAAATGCGATGATCGGGTGGTCGGAAACTTGCAACGTGCCGTTCTCAATCACAACGGGGTCGCCGTCTTGCGGGACGCGGATGTGCTCAAAGCTCACGAGGCATGCTCCTGGGTGATGGGTGCCGGATAAGGCGCTTTTCCGCGATTATACCATAGCCGCGCGCCGCGGGATGGAGTCCGGCGGCAAAGGTTCATGACTTTTTCAGAAATGAGGCCCCGCCGCTGTGCGCGCTAGGATGCCGGGGGCCGAAGTGCTATACTGCGAGCAGGGCTAAGGCCCACCCCCGGTATGGCAACTCGCAGTGAGGAGACCTTGGCGACCATGCGGACGATTATCGGCGTTGACGTGGGCGGCACCCTGCTGAGGGCCGCCGCCTTTGACGAAGACCTGCACCTCCTGGAGCGTGTGGAGCAGCCGACGCTCGCGGGGCGCGGCAGCGAAGTGGTCCTCGACCGGTTGTACGAGACGATCCGGCAGGTGCTGCCCGAATCGCCGGAGGACCTCGCCGGCATCGGGATTGTGCTGCCCGGCCCGCTGGACATCCACGCCGGTGTCCTGATCGCCCCACCCAACCTGCCGCTGAAGAATACGCCCATCGTCAGGCTGGTGGAGGAGAACGTCGCGAAGCCGGTCTTCATGGGTAACGACGCCGATCTCGCCGGGCTGGCAGAGTACATGCAGGGCGCAGGGCGCGGCACGAAGAACATGGTCTACATGACGCTGAGCACCGGAATCGGCGGGGGCGTCATTCTCGACGGCAAGCTGCAAACCGGACAGGGCATGGGCGGCGAGATCGGGCACATGGTTATTCTGCCCGATGGCCCGCTGTGCGGCTGCGGGCACCGCGGGCACCTGGAGGCCGTCGCGTCGGGCACGGCGATTGCACGGATCGCGCGGGAGCGGCTGGCGGCGGGCGAGGAGTCGCTCGTGTGGGAGCTGGCGGAGCAGGACATGGACAACGTCAGCGCGCGCGTCGTGGCGATGGCGGCTCACCAGGGGGACCCGATGGCGACAGAGATCTTCACGCGGGCCGGGCGCTACATCGGCCTGCACATCGGCTCGCTGATGATGCTGCTCAACCCGGACATGTTCGTGCTGGGCGGCGGGCTCACCAAGGCGGGCGCCCTGCTGCTCGACCCGCTGCATGAGGGCGTGCGCGAGGCGGTGATGCACCCGCGCTTCTACGAGAACACCCCTATCGTCCATGCCGAGCTGGGCTCCGACATCGGGCTGATCGGCGCGGCGGCGCTCGTCAGGCAGCGGCTGGGCTTGTGAGTGCGTGCGTGCACACGTGACGAACGGCGTTAACATGCGTAGGGGCGGGTTTCAAACCCGCCCCTACAATTGCAGAGTGTTGGAAATCGCTGTCTCCCCTCTCCGTGGCACGGAGAGGGGACGGCGCATCGTAGACGCGACGGGGGTGAGGTTGTCACCGCCTACCGCGCTTCCCAGGGAAGCGGTCCTCCGAGCTGGTGCGGAAGTCCAT
>CAZDLX010000322.1:0-1847 GCA_964506005.1 uncultured Anaerolineae bacterium
GCCGTGCGCGCGTTGTACTCCTTGCAGAACTGCATCAGGTTGATGCCGTGCTGCGCGAGTGCGGGGCCGATCGGCGGGGCCGGGTTGGCCTTACCCGCGGCGATCTCCAGCTTGACGACTGCAACAACTTTCTTTGCCATGACGTATGCTCCCAATCTGACAGTCTTAGCGAGGCGGCATCTCCGTCAATAACGATGCCGCGCCCGCCTATACGAATAGTTACTAAGCCTTCTCGACCTGCAGGAAGTCGAGCTCGACGGGCGTCTCGCGCCCGAAGAAGTTGACCATGACGCGGACCTTCGTGCGCTCCATGTCGATCTCGTCGACGATGCCCGTAATGTCGTTGAACGGCCCGTCGATGATACGGACCTTCTGGCCGGGCTTGAACGTGACCTTGACGACGGGCGCTTCGGCCTCCATGCGCCGCATGATCTGCGACACTTCCTGCTCGGTCAGCGGGGTGGGCTTGTTGCCCATCCCGACGAACCCGGTGACCCCCGGCGTGTTTCGCACCACGTACCAGGAGTCTTCGTCCATGAGCATTTGCACCAGCACGTAGCCGGGGAACACCCGGCGCTCCACGACGCGGCGCTTGCCCTCTTTGATCTCCACCTCTTCTTCGGTGGGAACCATCACATCGAAAATCTTGTCGTCCATGCCCATCGTCTCAATCCGCTGCTCGATGGCATGGCGCACCTTGTTCTCATAACCCGAGTAGCAGTGAACCACGTACCAGTGGCGTCCGTCGCCCTCTTCGTCGGCGGCATCCGCTTCCGTGTCGGGCGCTTCGTCGCCCGGCAGGGGCTGGGCCAGCGCCTCGGCCAAGGTAGGGCCCTGCGGCGCAGCCTGTGGTGCCTCTACAGGCTCGTCCTCAGGCTCGTCTACGTAGTCTTCGACGTCCTCGTAGTCGTACACATCATCATCCTGCGGTTCGTCGTTCATATCAAACACATCATCAGCCACCATGCACCCCCTCCAAACGTCCTACTCAGCCGGAATGTCGCGCCGGTCAGAGCAGAGAGCCGGCGCGATCTGCCCGGCCCCTACCCGCCTGTCCGCCGGCCCTGAGCTCTCAGACCAGGAGACTGGCGAGACGTTGGAAGACGAAGTCCAGGGTTCCCAGAAAGATCGAGAAGGCCACCGTTACGCCCAGGACGATAAGTGTCAGCCGGATGACCTCTTCACGATCCGGCCAGGCGACCTTCCGCAGTTCTTCGCGCGTGTCCTGAAAGTAGCGGATGATCCGGTTCTCGCTCTTCGAGCTCTTGCGCACTGGCTGGCTGCGGGCAGTTGCTTCTTTGCGTGCCACGGTATTTCCTCTTGTGCTTATGCTCTCTGCAAGTTCTCTACAGGTCAAGACACCGCCATGAGGACGGTGTCTTGAGCGCTTCTATTAGGCAGGCGAGGCAGGACTCGAACCCGCAACCTACGGTTTTGGAGACCGTTGCTCTGCCAAATTGAGCTACTCGCCTACAATGGCGCACCCATTATAACACAAGGCGCGCCTGCTTGCATAGGACTCCGACCCGGCTTACTTGGTCTCCCGGTGGAGCGTATGGTCCCGGCAGCGCGGGCAGTACTTCTGCAGTTCGAGACGCTGCGGGTCGTTACGTCTGTTCTTCTCAGACGTGTAGTTTCGCTCTCGACACTCGGTGCATTCCAGCGTGATAACGCGCCGGATTTCTTTCTTTGCCATACCAGCACTCTCAATTCGTGAAAAGCGCGGGTGGTGCCTGTGCGCCCACCCGCGCAGTCATCGTAACAGGCTTACTCAAGGATCTCAGTGATGACGCCAGCGCCGACGGTGAGGCCGCCCTCGCGGATGGCGAACTGGGAGCCGCGTTCGA
>CAZDLX010000323.1:0-1830 GCA_964506005.1 uncultured Anaerolineae bacterium
CGCGCACCCGCGCCAGCTCCTGGGCAATCGTGTCCTTCTCGACCGCTAGACGAGTCGCCTCACGATCAACGTGTGCCGATCGCTCCCGCAGCTCCCGCGCCTCGGCCTGGGCGGCGGCGAGCTGCTGCTCTAGCTCGGCAATTCGTCGCTGCGCATCGAGCCCCCAGGATTCGGCAGTCGTCCAGTTCGGTCCGTATCCGCTTGCGATGCTCACTGGCCACCTCCCGCCGCGAGGGCTTCTTGTTTTTCGTAGCACCACTGGCACTGCTCAGCTTCCCAGTCTCCGTCAGGCGTTGGGCCGTGGGGGATGGCGCCGCTGCCGTCACAATTCGGGCAGCGAGCAGCGCCGAGCAATCCGCGCAGCCGCGCGTTGTCCTGCTCCAGCTTTGCGTACTCCTGCTCGATTTCGCGCTGCTTGGGGGTCATATCGCCCTCTGCTAGAACGGCAGCCGGTCATGCTCGACGTACTGCACCGCGACGTTGCGGGCAGTGCCGACAGACAGGAGCACGTGGAACTCCTGTCCAGGGTTGAGGGACGCCAGCCGTTCGGCCTCCCGCCTCGCGCTATCGAGCGTGTCGTGCCGGACGGTTGGATGGCCGCCGTACGGGCCGGCCGGGTTCCACACCAGATAGAAATGCGTCATGGCGGCCACCTCTAGAACGGGATGTCGTCGTCGAAGTCCGCGGCGGGCTCGCCCGCTGGCTGCTGTGCCGGCTCGCGCTGCTGCTGTCGCTGCTCGCCCTTGCCACCGATCAGCGTCACATCCGCAACACGCAGCGTCACGTAGGTCTTGCCGTCGTGCTCGCGGGTGCCGATGCTGCCGGTCACGCCGATCTGTGCGCCCTTGGTGATGTACGGCGCCAGCTTCTCGGCACGGTCGCCCCACAGGGAGCAGTCGAGCCAAACCGTCTGCTTGTTCTGGCCCCAGCCGTCATCAACAGCCAGCGACCAGCCGGCGACGGCCTTGCCGGCTTGGGTGTAGCGAACGATGGCGTCCTTGCCGACGCGGCCGATTGCGTTGAATACGTTCATGCGTTCTTACTCGCTTTCAGTTAGCCGCCACTGCCAGCGGCCGGGTTTCTGGTATTTGCTCAGGTCGGCGCCGGCGTCCTCGGCAGCTCGCTTGTAGTCGGTGTTGCCCGCGACGAAGTAGCGCGTCGCCTTGACGCCCGCGCCCCGGCTCGACTGCTCGCCGGCCAGTTGAATCAGCGTCTCGCGGGCCGCCTTCTCGGCTTTGCTGGCCTCGTCCAGCCGCGCCTTGGCCTCCTTCCAGGCAGCCACCGCATCGCGCCATGCCGTGTCGGTGCGCTCGCGCACGTCGCGGTCGGTCAAGGGCGGTGGCGTGTCGGTGTCGAGGTGCTCGAAGAACTGCACCCAGGCGGCCTTGATGGCTGCGTGGGCCTGCAGATCCGGGTGCACGTCGATGAAGGAATGCGTGTACTCGTTACGTCCAGAGGCGACGAACACCGCAAAGATCGCCACCTTGGCACCAGAGCACAGCAGTTGCTGTTGCACCTGCCACCAGTAGTGCTCCGGCACGGTATTGTCGTCGTGGACGCTCTTCCAGGTAGCGGAGTCGAAACCGCCGGCGGGCACCTTGAGCTCCAGCACGGTCTGGCCATCGAAGCTGATGCCGTCGAGGCTTGCGATGATTCGCCCCATCTCGACTGTCTGCGGCTCGAATACCTCGCCATAGGCTGCCTCTGCGGCAGAGCGGGCGCTGACTTCGTGTTGCGTACCGTGCCGCATGGCTGGGGTTTCCGTTACCTCAGCACGGCCCGTCTTCACGAGCCACAGCTCGTAGGGCGTGCGCGGGAACCAGGGCGCGC
>CAZDLX010000324.1:0-1797 GCA_964506005.1 uncultured Anaerolineae bacterium
CGTCGACGTACTGGCCGCCTACCCGGACATCACCCTCATCCGCGGCTGGGCCCGGCTGGTGGGCGAGAACCGTGTCGAGGTGACGCCGGTCGGCGACAGCGGGAGCGGCGGCGCCTCCGTCTACACGCCAGGCAAGACCATCATCGCGACGGGTGCCCATCCCTGGGCGCCGCCCATTGACGGCCTTGAGGAGGCGGGCTACCTGGACAGCACTGCCGCTCTGGACCTCGTCGACCGCCCAGCATCGATGATCGTGCTCGGCGGCAACGCCGTCGGGCTGGAACTCGCGCAGGCGTACGCCCGCTTCGGCACGCAGGTCACGGTGCTCGAGCTCCTGCCGCGCATCGTGCCGGGCGAGGAGCCGGAGATCGGCGAGGCACTCGCCGGCTACCTGCGTGATGAGGGGCTGCAGGTTGAAACGGACGTCAACGTCACGCGCGTCGAGCGGGATGCAACCGACTATCGCCTGACGGCAGAGCGCAACGGTGAGTGGTTGACGTTCGGTGCCGAGCAGCTCCTGGTGGCGACCGGCCGGCGGGCGAACACCGCCGGGCTGGGCCTGAAAGAGGCTGGGGTCGAAGTGGGGAAGCATGGGTCAGTGCAGGTCAACGAGTACCTGCAGACGGCCAACCCCGACGTCTACGCTGCCGGTGATGTGCTCGGGGAGGACATGTACGTCTACATGGCGGCCTACGGTGGCATACTGGCCGCAGACAACGCGCTCTCTGCCGCCGGGCGAGTGGTCGACACCTCGGCCCTGCCCCGCGTCACCTTCACCGATCCCGCTGTAGCCGCTGTTGGCCTGACGGAAGGCGAGGCGCGCGATGCCGGGTACCAGGCCAAGGCCTCGGTGCTGGAGCTCAAGCACGTCCCGCGGGCACTGGCCAATCACAACACCCGCGGGCTGATCAAGCTCGTCGCTGATGAGCAGACAGACCGGCTGCTGGGGGCCCACATCCTGGCGACCGATGCGGGGGAGGTCGTGCAGACAGCCACGCTGGCGCTGAAGGCTGGGATGACGGTGCGAGACCTGACGCAGACGTTCTTCCCCTACTTGACAATGGTCGAGGGGTTGAAGCTGGCGGCCCTGGCCTTTGAGAAGGAGGTGGAGAAGTTGTCGTGCTGCGCAGGTTAGCGGACGAGGAGTGTAAAGTGGCTCCCCGGTCCGCGTATGAGCAACGATAGGAACTGCGTACAAGTGATGTTGTCAGAGCGCGGGAGGTAGAAGACCGTGCCAGAAGCAAACGAGGGGCACGACTCGCGCTACGCAGTACTCATAGTGATCGTCGGGCTGCTCGCCCTCGCCGGTTACGTAGGCTACGTGCTGTATCCGCGCTTTGACCTGCCCGCAGTCAGCGGCACCGGGCTGCTCGTGCTGGCTGCGGCGGCGGGCCTGGGTTCATTCTTCTCGCCCTGCTCATTCCCGCTGCTGGTCACGCTGCTCAGCCGGGAAGTTCAGCCGGAAGAGCGCGGTCAGAAGCTGCCGCGCGCTCTACGGTTTGGAGCGGCGTTTGCCTTTGGGGCGAGCGTGTTCCTGCTGCTGCTCGGCGCGGGGGTTGCGCTGCTGGGTGGCGCTCTGTTCGAGCAGGTCACCTTCACCAGCACCGCCGGGCGCATCATCCGGGGCCTGATCGGCCTCCTGCTCGTGATGTTTGGCCTCGTCCAGCTTGGCGTCCTGTCGCTCCCGTTCCACCGCGTGGCTGACGTGGTGCGGCCGCTGCAGCGGCGGCAGGCTGAGGTGCGGCGCAAGCGGCCGACCGTGAGCTTCGCACTGTTTGGCTTTGGCTACATCCTGGC
>CAZDLX010000325.1:0-1794 GCA_964506005.1 uncultured Anaerolineae bacterium
CGACGAGGTGCAGGCAGACAGGCCAACAGCGACAATCGCCGCGCCCACCAGCAGCGCCCTGAGGAGCCGGCGATGCATGCCCCTAACGCCCCCTCCGGCGGTTCGCGGCGACGACCACCGCCCCGAGGATCACCAGCGCCGCGACGCTGCCGCACGCGACGAGGATAATAAGCAACTCCACCATGCCGAGGTTCGCCATGTCTGCCCTCTCTAGTCTTTGCGGCGGTTGGCGGCGATGACGACCGCCGCCAGGATTGCCAGCGCCGCGATACTAATTACGACGACGCCGGCGACAACCAGCGCCAACGGGAAGATTGACACAGTATCGGTCCTTTCTAGTCCCTGCGGTGGTTGGCGGCGACGAGCACGCCCGCCGGGGCCACCAGTGCCGCGACGGTAAGGCCTGCGGCGGGAATAAGCACAGGCCAGACGATCCGGGCGAGATTCATGCGCTCGCCTCACGCCTTCACAACCACGTTCTCAAGCAGGTCCGCAATCACGTCGTCGGGCCGGATGCCCTCCGCCTGCCCCTCGAAGTTGAGCAGCAGCCGGTGGCGCAGCGACGCCTGCGCGACGGCGCGCACGTCGTCAAACGAGGCATTGTAGCGCCCGTCCAGCAGGGCGTGGACCTTCGCGCCGAGGATCATCGCCTGCGCACCGCGCGGGCTGGCCCCGTAGCGCACGTACTGGCGCACCATCTCCGGCGCTTCGGGCGCGTCGGGGTGCGTGGCGACGACCAGTCGCGCCACGTGCTCGCTGACGTGTGTCGGGATCGGCACCCGGCGGGCCAGGTCGCCCATGCGCAGGATCGCCGGGCCGTCGGCGGCGACCCCGGCGGCGGCAGTGTCCGCGCCGGTCGTACGGGCCAGAATCTCGACAAGCTCATCCGACGACGGGAACAGCACGTCGATCTTGAACATGAAGCGGTCGAGCTGGGCCTCGGGCAGCGGGTACGTGCCCTCCATCTCCAGCGGGTTCTGCGTGGCCAGCACGAAAAACGGCAGATCGAGCCGGTAGGTGCGGTTCGCAACCGTGACGGACTTCTCCTGCATGGCCTCCAGCAGCGCCGACTGCGTCTTGGGCGTGGCCCGGTTGATCTCATCGGCCAGCACGAGGTTGGCGAAGACCGGCCCGCGCTGGAAGATCCGCACCTTGCGCCCCTCCTCGTCGTCCTCGAGGATGTCCGTGCCGGTGATGTCCGCCGGCATGAGGTCGGGCGTGAACTGGATGCGCGCGAAGTCGAGGTCGAGCACGTCGGCGAGCGTGCGGATGAGCATCGTCTTGCCGAGGCCCGGCACGCCCTCAAGCAATGCGTGTCCGCCCGAGATGATGCAGATCAGCACATGGCGCACGACCTCGCGCTGGCCCACGATGACCGTCCCGACCTGCTGCTCGATGGCCGCCGCCACCTCGCGGAACTCGGCGGGCGAGAGTTCGGTGTCTACGGTTGCGTCTGACATGCCTTCCCCTTTGTGCTTCATTTTGGGCCGCGATATCACGCGTTGGTTTTAGGTAGGGGCGCAGCATGCTGCGCCCCTACGGACGGATCGCGATGTCCCCTACTCCTCCGGGTTCAGCCGCGAGAAATACTGCTGGATCAGGCCGCGCCTGCCGAGCGGGATGTAGCCGCTCTCCAGTGCCTCGTTGACCGACTCCGCGTAATCTCCGAAGACCTCGCTGTAGGGCACCCGGACCTCTCCGGTCGGGTTCTCGGCCAGCTCGCCTTCCTGAATCGGCACGCTCTCCGGCTCGCCGGGGATGTCAATCTGCTCGCCACCCTCCCCGCCGATGCGC
>CAZDLX010000326.1:0-1794 GCA_964506005.1 uncultured Anaerolineae bacterium
AGAATGAGCCGAGACGCGAGGCACAAAAAACGCCTCAAGCGAACTCAAGGCGTCGTTTAGGGATCTATTGTGGAAAACTTCTCCCAGTTGCAGCCATGTTGCTGAGAGAAATTAAAAACACGAATTTTGCGTCAGCAAAATTAATATAGATTCTGGGTGGGGTGTGGTCAAGCCCCAGTTGCGGTGGGTGGGAGAAGCCAAGCGTATGCTGCCGTGGCTATCGCGCCTCTTACGCCCAAATGCTGACGCTCTCGAGCTCGGTCGCACGGGTCCGCTGCCGATCTTCTCCCGCTACCGGGTACCGGCCCGCACCCGGCGGGCGCACATGTATGTCATCGGTATCACGGGCAAGGGCAAGTCCAAGCTGCTCGAGCACTGCCTGGTGCAGGACGCCGGGGCAGGGCGCGGCTGTGTGCTTATCGACCCTCACAGCGACCTGGCCGGCGACACCCTACGCTCCTGCCTGAGCCAAGGTCTCCTGTCACCAGGCGACGCCAGCCGGGTCATCTACTTCGACCCCACTCGGCGCGACTACATCCTGCCCTTCAACGTGCTGGCCACGGGTGATGACTCCTACGCGACTGCCCAGCGCGTCGTGGAGGCCTTCCGGCGTACCTGGCCGGAGAGCCTGCGGGAAGCACCCCACTTCTCCAACGTGGCCACCGCCGCGCTCATTACCCTCGCCGAGAATAGGCTGACCCTCATCGACATGCACCGGTTGCTGGTGGACCAGTCATGGCGCGGCGCACTGTTGCAGAACGTCTCAAATCCCGAAGTGGTGCACTTCTTCCGGGATCGCTACGACCGCTGGGGCCGCGACGCGCCGGCACTGCGCGAGAGTACGCTCAACAAAGTGGCGGCCTTCGCCTTCAACCCTTCCCTGCGCTTGGTACTCGGCCAGCGCCAGAACCGCCTTGACCTGCGGAACGTGATGGATGAGGGACAGGTGCTGCTCGTCGATCTCGGGCGCTGTGACGGAGAGACCCGGCGCCTCCTCGGCTCGCTGCTGGTCACCGGGCTCGAGCAAGCCGCTGCCAGCCGCCACGACATCCCGCCTGATGCGCGGCGTCCCTGCTATGCCTACATCGACGAGTTCCAAGATTTCGCCGCCAACCCTGGCTCGGTCAAGAGCCTGGCTCAGATCCTCTCCGAGTGCCGCAAGTTCGGACTGCACCTAACGCTCGCTCACCAGAACCTCAGCCAGCTCAACAGCCGCATGCTGGGCGCCATCGGCAACATCCAGACTCGGGTGATCTTCGGCGTGGCCCGGCGAGACGCGGAGTGGTTTGCCCGGGAGGTTGGCTGGGTAGACGGGGAGACTGTCAAGCACGAGCCTCAGACCGAGACGCAGCACCCCGTCTTCTCCCCGCTGGCCGAGCAGTGGGAAGCGTGGACTGTGCGGTTGAAGGGTCAGCCGGCGCGCCAGGCCCTCGTCTCGAGCCAGGACGGGCGGACGGCGCAGATCTGGACGATGACCATTCCACCCTACAGCGCGAGCACCGAGGAGGTCGAAGCGTTCCGAGCTGCGAGCGCCCAGGCACATGGTGTACCGTACCGAGAGGCTGTTCGTGTCATCGAGGAGAACGCACTGTCTAACCCTGCCGACACGCGCTCGCCACCTGCACGGAGCTCGCCCGCGGACGTCGTCACAGTGGGCTAAGGGGGTTGCTGAGTGTGTCTATAAGCCATGTCCTTAAGACCTGTCTCTCTACAGTTGCCCCTCCGCCATCCTCACCGTGCCGAATACCTCAAGATTCGGGCATCGAGCCCTCATCGTGAGCAAGGGGGACCCCG
>CAZDLX010000327.1:0-1788 GCA_964506005.1 uncultured Anaerolineae bacterium
TTGGTACCCCCACCAGGACTCGAACCTGGGCCTCAGCCTCCGGAGGGCCGCGCTCTATCCACTGAGCTATGGGGGCATGCCCTCGAACGGCTCTCATTATACCATCCACCCCGCAGTTTGGCGACCCTTGGCGGTAGGCTGGCGTAGAATTCGCGTCAGAATTCCGGCAGGGCTGTGCCCGCCCGTGACCTGCGTACAGGTTGACGAGCCGCCCCCGGCACGCTACCATACGGGTCGATGCAATTCGGGCCCGCCATCGCACGGGCCGTTCGATTGCCAACCAAGGGTGAGAATTCATGAGCCGATTTGAAGGGCCGTTCAACCCCCGCTCCCTCGGGCGGAAGATCGGCCAGCTTTTCCGGGGCGGCTCCGACCGGCTGCTGACCATCGCCGCGATTGCCGCCGTGGCAATCGGCGTGGGGCTGGTCGCCGCCGGGCCGGTGAGGATGCTGCTTGCCGGGGGCGGCGAGAACCGTATCCTGCGTGGGGCAGCCGATGCACTTGAGGGCAGCCCGCTCGCCATCGGCGGTGCGAGTGACATGGCCATCTCGACGGGCCAGGTCAGCCGCCACCTCGTCGCCTACACCATCATCCCCGACCGCCCGCGTGACGACGTGATCACTTACACGGTGCAGCCGGGCGACACGATGACGACCATCGCGGAGATGTTCGGCATCGACCGCACGACGGTCTTCTGGGCCAACGCCGACAAGCTCCAGGGCGACGTCCACATGCTGCAGACCGGCATGGAGCTGTACATCCTGCCGGTGGACGGCGTCTACTACAAGTCGGATGGCAAACGTACGATCCAGTCCATCGCCGACGAGTTCAAGGTTGACCCTGAGGTCATCATCGAGTCGGAGTACAACGAGCTCCAGGGCATGACGCCCGCCGACATGCCGAACTGGGGCACGCGCATCGTGATCCCCGGCGGCGAGGGCGAGTTTGCGGACTGGCGCCCGCCGATCCAGGAGATCGAGGACGAGGTGACGGGCACCATCGTACGGGCCTTCATGCCCGGCATGCCCGGCTCGTGCCGCGCGGGTATCGCCGGCGGCGGCGGCTCCTACGTCTTCACGAACCCGCTGCAGGGCGGCTACTCCTTCACGCAGCCGTTCTACCCCGGCCACTCGGGTGTGGACCTGGCGGCGGGGGTGGGCGCGCCTGTCGTGGCGGCAGATGGCGGCGTGGTGATCTTCGCCGGCTGGAACAACTGGGGCTACGGCAACCTCGTCGTGCTTGACCACGGCAACGGCTGGACGAGCTACTACGCGCACATGAGCTCGATTGCGGTGGGCTGCGGCCAGTCTGTGCCGCGCGGCGGCCTCGTCGGCGGCGTGGGTTCGACGGGCAACAGCAGCGGCCCGCACCTGCACTTCGAGCTGCGCATCAACCACATCCCGGACGCCCCGACGAACCACGTGGGCTTCTAGGGCTAAGGCAGACGAGCAAACCGGGCGAGATCAACGCGATCTCGCCCGGTTTTTTGTGCTGGTGCCCCAGGGTATCTGACGACCAACCTACGACCCCCTCTGAGGTTGCTTCGCAACCCCATCTCCCCCTTGCAGGGGGCGAAGGGGTTTCCTCGGCGCACGGCTACGAAGAGGGTCTCAATCTGAATTGTCTACCGGGCCAATGTACGTAGGGGCGCAGCATGCTGCGCCCCTACCGACGGTTTGGACAGTATCCGGGGATGAGTTACCCAATCACGCCCAGCTCGCGGCCAACCTTCTCGAATGCCTCCAGACCCCTGTCGAGGTCGTCCTGGGTGTGGGCGGCGGTGTTCAT
>CAZDLX010000328.1:0-1776 GCA_964506005.1 uncultured Anaerolineae bacterium
TGGCGTGGGGGGTGGGTAATTCGAGACGCATCGGCTCCTCGACTGGGGTGGGGTCGAATCAAAAAGCGGCCAGCTCGCCCCATCGAGCGCAGCCAGCCGCTTCGCGTCGCCGGGGCTGCCCGGCGCTAGTCTTCGTCGCCGTGCAGGCGCTCGATGACGTCCAGATCGCGGCGCAGGTTGCGCTGCCGCCAGAGCAGCGAGAGCACGTACACCAGCCCGATGCCGCCGATGATGACGTAGCCGAGGATCAGATAGCTGACGGTGTTTGGCGTGGGCGCTTGGAACAGCAGTGGGAGCAGCATCACTTTCTCCTAACCGGCCATCAGGCGCGCGCGAATCGCGTTAACCCTGTCGGCGAGGTGCTCAAGCCGGATGCGGTGCCACGTCAGCGTGGCGAACACAAATGTAAAGGTGAGGAAGCTGAACATCATCGCGTGCAGCATGCGCGGGGCCAGCCCGAAATCGCCCTCAGCCGTGCTGGCGCTCTGCCCGATCACCGTCGGGTGGATGGTCGCCTCGATGAGGCGCACGCCGAAGAACACCATGATCACGCTGGCGAAGGCGATGATGCCGTACACCGCGCCGAAGCGCGCCCGGCGGCGCGGGTCCTCGATGCCCTGGCGCAGCATCAGATAGGCCGCGTACGAGAGCCACATCACCGCCGACGCCGTGAGCTTGGGGTCCCACGTCCAGGGCTTGCCCCAGGCAAACTGCGCCCAGACCGGGCCGCTGGCCAGCGTGATGGTGATCAGCGCCAGCCCGACTTCGACAGACGACAGCCCGACGATATCCCAGCTCCGGCGGCCCGTGATGAGATATGCGATCCCCGCAACGACCGTCACCAGAAAGGCGAGTGCGCCCGCCCAGGCGGCGCCGACGTGGAAGTAGAAGATGCGCTGCACGGCCCCCATCGTGAGCTCGGTTGGCGCATAGATGAATGCCATGTACGTGGCGGCGAGCAGCATGAGCGCCGTGAAAACGGTCAGCGCGGCGAGCCCGGCGGGCAGCGGCTGCCGCTCATCCACCTGTGGGGATGAGACCGCTGAAGCAGTGGAAGCAGCCATCGACGTTGTCCCCTCTCAGATAACCTCAGCTTTGCGTAGATTTTAGAGTGATTGTGTCCGTTTGCAAATATCCGCGGCTCAGCCGCGCCTCACTCCTCGACGACAAAATCGAACAGCATGTAGGCCAGCGCGATGTAGATCACGTTCGTGCCCAGGAGCAGGTTGAACCACACCTGCAGATCGGCCAGGGCGACGCCTTCCAGCAGGCCGCGCGTGGCGCGCACCGCCGGGATCAGGATCGAGAGTGCGATAGGCAGCAGCAGGATCGGCAGCAGCACTTCGCGACCCCGCGCATAGACCGACATCGACGAGATCAGTGTGCCGACGCCTGCGTAACCGAGAATGCCCATCACCAGCACGAGCAGCACCAGCGGCTTGAACGTGGACGCGTCGAACAGCACGGCGATCAGCGGCAGCAGCACCACCGCCACGACCATCATGAAGACGAAGTTCCCGGCCAGCTTGCCGAAGTACAGCGCGCTGCGGTCCACCGGCGTCAGCAGCAGGCCGTCCAGGCAGCCCTGATCCTTCTCGCGGTTCAGCGAGCGGCCCAGGCCGAGCGTCCCGGCGAAAATGAGCGTCACCCACAGCACGCCCGCCGCGCTCGCCTGCCGCCCGCTGCGGTCGAACTCCAGCGCGAAGCTGAACAGCATAATCGCCAGCAGCGCGAACACGAACATCGCGCTGATCGTCTCCTTGCTGCGAAGCTCGG
>CAZDLX010000329.1:0-1765 GCA_964506005.1 uncultured Anaerolineae bacterium
TGCCCTCGTCCCGCATGCGGCGCAGCACCCACAGCATCTGCACTGCGTCAAGGTCGATAATGTCGAGGCGGCCCATCGGGGCGGGGCCCATGCGCCCGTGGTCGCCGGAGAGGCACAGCACGTTGCGGATGCCCAGCGCGCTCGCGCCGATGGCCTCAGCCTGCAGGCTGGTGCGCGTGCGGTCACGCGAGGCCATCTGCATGACGGGCTCCGCGCCCGCCTGGAGCGTCATCACGCTGCAGGCCATGCTGGACATACGGGCGGTGGCTGACGGCGAGTCGGTGAAATTGATCGCCGCCACGTAGGGCTTGATCATCTCGATGTTGCGGGTCAGCTTGCCGGTCGCGGTGCTCATCGGCGGGGCGACCTCGGCGGTGACGACGAACTCGCCGGCCTTCAGCCGCCGCTCAAGCTCGGAGACCGGCTCGTCGTAAGCCGGGGCGTGATACTCCGCGTCGCCGCGCCACCAGTCCGGCTGGCGCACCGGCTGGAACACCGACTGCCACGTCTCGGAGCGCCGGTCCTTGTCGCCGGAGAGCATGCCGCCGGCAAAATTCTTCACGCCGACCTCGCGCACCTGCTCGCCCACGTCGAGCCAGGTTTCCCCACCGACCTTGTCCCAGTCCAGCGGGGGCAGCACTTCGAGCAGCATCTCCTCGCGGCCCATCTTGAAAGCGCGCTCGTAGATCTTGTACCAGATGCACGGGCGCGTCTCGTCCACATAGCAGTGCTCGGGTGTCGAGCCACCGCACGGCCCATTACGCACGCCCTTGGGGCACTCCATCGGGCAGATGAAGGCGGTCTCCTGCAGCAGGCAGTTGCCGCACATCCGGCAGCCGAACAGCGGACCCTTAACCATGAGCTCGATGGTGGCGAGTGCGCGGCGGCCAAACGGCTCGCGCTTGAAGGGGCGGAAGGCGGGCTGCCAGCGTCGGGCAGGCGTGAAAATGGGCATGAGTTGGTTTCCTTAACTCCTGGCAGGCGCCGGTGGACAAATGAATTGGATAATATCTGTCAGGATAACGCCGCGCCGGGCGTGTGGACAGTGAAGTCTGTCACCCGGTAACGCGGAAAAGCTCCCGAGGCCGTGCCGAACAGACCGGCGGGTCAGGCGCGGCCCTCCGTGCGAGGGAACGAAAGGCCGCTTAGGCGTTGAAGCTGCCCCACAATGCATCGTGGGTGGGCTCGGCGCCCTCCACGACGGGTGTATACCAGCCGGGTACGCCGTCCAGCACCAGCGACGCCGCGATGACGATGTCCTCGGGGCTGGCGCCCTGCAGGCAAGCCCACGCACAGACGCGGTCAGGCGGGCAGGCGTCGCATTGGTAGCAGCTTGCCGTCGTGCGGATGCGGAGCGTCGGCTCTTTAAGCTCGGTCATGGTCAAATCCCTCCTCGTTTCACCAGTGTAGACGAGGAGGGAGCGCGGCCATAGTATTGACTGTCATCCTGTGTGCGGATATTTGTCGCTGGTAGCAGGCGGCGGAGGGTGAAAATCACCTTCCGCCGCTGTACAGCAGATAATCAGCGCAGCGCGTCGAGCAGGCGCTTCAGGCCGCCCGGCACGTCGCCGTCGAGGTCGAAGCTGAGCACGCGGCGGCCCGCGTCGAGCAGCGCCTGCCGGTCGCCGAGCGCCTGGGCGCGCTTCAGCACGCCGAAGGTGATCGAGGAAGCGTCTGAGCCTGCCTCATCGGGAATCGTCGCGTCGCGCCCGTCGCCGCCGAGGAACTGCACGAACAGCCCCCCGCCCGCGTCGCCCTTGTGGAG
>CAZDLX010000330.1:0-1759 GCA_964506005.1 uncultured Anaerolineae bacterium
TAGTAGAAGGGGCCACTGCGATAAGCAAGTCAAACTATCGCGTTAATGATGCTATCCGTGCCCGCGAGGTGCGGCTCGTCACTGACGAGGGGAACGTCGGAATTCTGCCACTGCAAGAGGCGCTCCGGCGTGCTGAAGAGGCAGGACAGGATCTCGTCGAGATCGCGCCCAACGCCACCCCGCCCGTCTGCAAGATTATGGACTTCGGCAAGTTCCAGTATGAGCAGGCTAAGAAAGAGCGGCTGGCGCGCAAGCAGCAGAAGCAGATCGAGGTTAAGGAGATCCGCCTCCGCCCCAAGACGACCGACCATCACCTCTCGTTCAAGATCCGCGACGCGCGGCGGTGGCTCGAGGATGGCATGAAGGTCAAGGTACGGGTCCGCTTCCGGGGTCGTGAAATTACCTACCCGGAGATCGCACGTGAACAAATGGATCGGATTATCAGCGAGCTGGACGACGTCGCCGCCGTCGAGCAGCAGCCGGCCATGGAAGGCCGCACCATGCTGATGGTCCTTGCACCGGCGAAAGAGGCCGAGTAGTCCTCGATCGAACCGCCGGCTCTGGCAGCCCCATAGCAGTGTAAACCAGGCTTTGACATCTGGTTGCGGTCGGATGCGTTTAGCGTCCGACCTTTTGGTGCGAGAAGCCAGGCTTCGCAGGGCGTGAAGGGCCCGGTAAGCTCAGAGATGATCGGACAAGGGAGACAAACAGTGGGTAAGAAGTACAAGCTCAAGACGCACAAGGCTACGGCCAAGCGTTTCAAGATGACGGGTGGGGGCAAGATCGTCCGCACGAGGGGCCCCAAGAGCCACCTGCGCCGCAACAAGTCGGCCCGCGCCAAGGCCCAGTTCGACCAGATGGTTCCGGTGCAGGACAGCCAGCGGCGTAAGCGCATCATGCGGCTGGCGCCCTACCTGAAGAAGTACAGCACTACCTCGTCGCGCCGGGGTGGTGGCAGCAAGAAGTAGCCAACTGCCGGCGGGCGGCCCGCTGCCCGGCGAGCGACCGAATTCTAAGACTGTAACGGAGAGATAGCCATGCGTATTAAAGGTGGGCCCGTCACACGCCGGCGCCACAAGAAGGTTCTCAAGCTGACCAAGGGCCAGTACGGGACCCGCGGGCGGCTGTTCCGCCGCTCGAACGAGGCCATGCTGAAGTCCCTGTGGTACGCTTACCGCGACCGCCGTTCCCGCCGCCGCGACCTGCGGCAGCTGTGGATCACGCGCATCAACGCCGCGGCGCGCCAGAATGGCGTATCGTACAGCCGTCTGATGCACGCCCTCAAGCAGGCGAACATCGACCTGGACCGCAAGGTGCTGGCGCACATCGCCGTGCACGACCCGGCTGGCTTCAGCGCTATCGTCGAGGCGACGAAGCAGACCGCCTAGCCTCAAGCCGGCGGCCAGACGACAAAAAATGCGCTCCCGGGAGCGCATTTTTGATTCCGCGCCGGTCTATAATCAGGCCAGGATCAAGTTCGCAGAAACACGCTGCCGGGAGGTACTGCCCACCGTGCCCACGCTGGCCTTCTACAAGCCCTACGGCGTACTCAGCGCCTTCACCGACCGCGACGGCGGCCCGACGCTCGCGCCTTACATCCCCGTGCCGGATGTGTACGCGATGGGCCGGCTCGACAAGGACAGCGAGGGCCTGCTGCTGCTCTCGGACGACGGCGAGCTGGCGCACCTCGTCACGCACCCGCGCCACCACCTGCCGAAAGTCTACCTGGCGCAGGTGGAGCGCATCCCCGGCGAGGCGG
>CAZDLX010000331.1:0-1758 GCA_964506005.1 uncultured Anaerolineae bacterium
TATGCCGCTCGACCACCGGGCCGATGTCCAGCGTCGTGAGCTGCCCTTCCCTCACGACCGTACGCCCGTTGATCATCGAGAAGTCCACGCCGACCGGCGTGCAGAACAGCGTCGCAGCGACGGGGTCGTGTAGCGCGCCTGCATATTCGACGCGGTCAAGCTTGATCGCGATCACGTCGGCGGCTTTGCCCGCCGCCAGCGCGCCGATGTCGTCACGGCGCAGCACGCTCGCACCGCCCAGCGTCGCCAGCTCAAGCGCCTGCCGGGCGCTCATCGCGCCGGGGTCGCCAAGCACTCGCTGGAGCAGCATCGCCTGCCGCGCCTCGCCGAGCATGTGCCCGCCGTCGTTGCTCGCCGAGCCGTCCACGCCCAGCCCCACCGGGGCGCGGTGCTGGCGCAGCGCCCGCACCGGCGGGATGCCCGAGGCCAGCCGCATGTTGCTGTTCGGGCAGTGAGCCACGCCGGTCTGCGTCGCGCCGAACAGCTCAATTTCCCGGTCGTTCATGTGCACGCAGTGGGCGTGCCACACATGCTCGCCCAGCCAGCCGAGCTCCTGCATGTACTCGACGGGCCGCATCCCGAACATCTCGATGCAGAATGCCTCCTCGTCGAGCGTCTCCGCCAGGTGGGTGTGCAGCGTCACCCCGTAATGCTGGGCCATCGTCACCGATTCGCGCATCAGGTCGGGCGTTACGGAGAACGGCGAGCACGGAGCCAGCACCACCCGCGTCATCGCATAGGGTGAGGCGTCGTGGTAGGTCTCGATGGCACGCTGGCAGTCCGCCAGAATATCCGCCTCGTCTTCGACGACGCTGTCAGGCGGCAGCCCACCCTCCGACTCGCCGAGGCTCATCGAGCCGCGGGCTGCATGGAAGCGCAGCCCGATCTCCTGCGCCGCGCGGATCTCGTCGTCGATGCGGGCGTCGTTGGGGAAGATGTACAGGTGATCGCTGGAGGTCGTGCAGCCGCTCAAAATCAGCTCGGCCATCGCCGTCAGCGCCGAGACATACACCGCCTCGCCCGTCAGCCCAGCCCAGATTGGGTACAGAGTCTTCAGCCAGTTAAACAGGTTCGAGTCCTGGGCCATCGCCCGGGTGAGGGTCTGGTACATGTGGTGGTGCGTATTGACCAGCCCCGGCAGTACGACGTGCCCGCTCAGATCGACGACCTCGTCGGCTTCGGCGGGCAGCGTGCCGGTCGGCCCGACCTGCTCGATCACGTTGTCGCGGATAAACAGCCCGCCCCCGGCGATCTCGCGGCGCTCGTCGTCCATCGTGACGAGCATATGGGCGTTCTTGAGCAGAATCGTCGCCATGCTGTGCTCTCCTTTATCCGTGGTCGTGGGCGCTGTGTGGTGTGGCCCCGTTATACCCGGGACTGCGCGAAGCGCCAACCGGCCCGAGCTGTCACCAGCACCCGGGCCGGGAATCAAAACCACCTCTGCGGGCAGGATCAGGCCAGGCCGTGCACCTGAAACTGCCAGCAGAGGCGGGGTTCAACACGTCAACAAGCTCCTGCTGCCTAAGCCGTCTGACCCTGCGCAATCGCGATCTCAGCGCCGTGCAGCGTATTCTTCAGCAGCATGGCAATGGTCATGGGGCCGACGCCGCCCGGCACGGGCGTGATCGCCGCGGCGCGCTCGGCAGCGGCCTCAGCCTCGAAGTCGCCCTTCCACACGTAGCCCTTCGGCGCGTTCGGGTCCTCGACCTTCACCGTCGCCACGTCGAAGAGCACCGCGCCCGGCGTGATCCACTCGCC
>CAZDLX010000332.1:0-1748 GCA_964506005.1 uncultured Anaerolineae bacterium
AGCAGCTCGGCGGCATAATCGGCGAGACTCAACTGCTGCCGGCTGGCGTCCCACTCCCACGTGCCGAGACGCGCCGCCTCAAGGGCGAAGCGCAGATGCTCCCGGCTCTCGGCAAGCTCCAGCTTGGTCCGGCGGCGCTCGGTGATGTCATCTGCGATGGTGACGAAGTAGGCGGGCCGGCCCTGGGCATCACGGACGAGCGACCGCGTGAGCTGCACCCAGACGACCTCGCCATCGCTCCTGATATAGCGCTTCTCCATCGCGTACGCACCGATCTCGCCGCGCTCCAGCCGGGCGATCTCCTCGAGCTCGGCGGCGAGGTCGTCGGGGTGGGTCACGGTCTGAAAGTTGAGCCGGCTGAGCTCCTCTGGCGTATAGCCGAGGATTTCGTGCAGCCGCCCATTGGCGCGCAGCCAGGAACCGTCGAGGGCGACCTGAGCAATGCCAACCGGGGCCCGCTCAAAGATAGCGCGGAACAGCTGATCGCCGTCGCGCAGGGCGGTTTCCCGGGCCCCTGCTTGCAGATCCGCAATCTGCGCCCGGAGCGCCTCGATCTCGGCTAGAAGCTCTTGCCTGGTGGGTTGTGTCATTGGCATGCCTTATTCAGTCCGAAGAGCCCAGTTCAGGATTCCCGATCAACCGGTTAAAGAGGACAGTCTGCTTGCGGCTCAGGATGGCAGCGACGAGCGAATCGCTCGGGCCAGATATCCTGTGCGGTTTGCCCGATGTCTAGCGTTCAGTGGCTTGGCTGAAGTATTCGTATCCCACGCTCCGGTAGAGATCGGCCACGAGCCTGTGGCCCCGCTCATTAAAGTGAGTCCGGTCTGATTGAAGGTATTCCGGTGGCATCTCGCGATCCCCGTTGGGCCCGTTGAGGGCCTCATAGGTAGCGACCACGTGGATGCCGTGCCGGTTGGCCGCCTGGATAAGGTGCTCGCGCCAGACCTCGTAGGCTGGCCCTTTCAACAGGTGAAACGTGCCGTCCTCCCGCCACGCCGCAGATATCGGAGGCGGGATTCCCATCTCGGCGGCGAGGATCAGGGTATCGTTTGGATTGGCCAGGGCTACGATCTCGGAGAAGAGCAGGTCAAACCCCTCCCGCATACGGTCTGTCGTTTCCTGAAGGCAATCGAAGTCGATCTCACCCGCGCTGGGGTAGCACGGACCTCCTCTGCCTACGCCAACAGCGCGTACCATGTCATGCGAGCCCACCCACAGCGTGACGACCTCCGCATCGGCAAGGTCGTCACGCAGACTCTCATTGGTGCGCACCTGCTGCGCCCAACCGGTAACTGTGCGCATACTGCCCGTCGCGTGGTTGTGGACGTTGACAGTTACTCCCAGATCTTCCTCAATGTAGCCGGCGTAGATCTGGACAAAGGAATGCTCGGGGCCGACGCCGTAGCCCGCCGGGGTGGAATCGCCCAGGGCCACGAGATCCCAGTCTGTATCGCCCCGTTCCGCGATCAAAGTGCCGGCGTGCCTGGGAACGATGGTTTCGACTTCCTTACCCACAGGCAAGGAACAGCCCACAAGCGACGAACCCGCGACAACGAGAAGACTGAGCAGCAGTATGTGGGCTCGAACCCCCGCCAGACTGCCTCTCATTTTGGCCCCTCCAACCAGACTAGGGGCAGCAACACAGGGCGCGCTGCACAACGCGCTAATGCTGCCTGGCACCTCACACGATAACGGCGCGTTCGTTACAACGGCGAACGCTCCCACCCGGGATATCGCAGCACGGGAAG
>CAZDLX010000333.1:0-1746 GCA_964506005.1 uncultured Anaerolineae bacterium
GTGGGTCGGGCGGAGGGGGTTCTCGTGATACCGGATAACCAAGCTACAAAGGTGCGGTTATCGGACTGAATTTGTTATCTACATACAGAGGGCGAGTGCGCACGCCGGCACATTGATTCTGCCTCTCCGTAAGGGGAAGTAGGGGCGGGTCTGAGACCCGCCCCTACTCACATTTTCTGGGATAACGGCCTTGTTCACAGGGCGAACAATGGCACCCTCCGAAGGCCGCCCCTAGAAATTCATCTCCTCGCGGACCGTCTGGTACAGCAGGTCGGCGCGCAGCTCGGCGAGGGCGTAGCACGGCCCGCCGAGGTGCTCTGCCAGGTTCTGTGCCAGCCCCTGGTCGAAGCTGACGTGCTCCATGTTAATCACCACCGTCTTGATGTTGTCCAGCTTGATCTGCTCGGCGATGAAATGGGCTTCTTCTTTAGGCGGGCGCCGACCCATCGAGACGTTGCCGGCCCCGTCGGTCAGGATGATGAGCATAGGCATGACGTCGGGGTTTGACATCCGCTCGCGGTGGATGATCTCGTGCGCCAGCGACAGCCCCGCCGAGAGCGGCGTCTTGCCCCCGACCGGGATATCGGCCAGTGCCTTCTGCGCAAGCTGCACCGAGTTGGTCGGCGGCAGCACTTCGAGCGCGCGGTTCTTCTGGAAGACGACGAGCCCGACCCGGTCGCGGTGCTGGTAGGCATCGGTCAGCAGTGAGAGGATAGCACCCTTCGTCGCCTGCATTCGCTCGGCGACCGCCATGCTCCACGAGGCATCGACCACAAAGAGGATGAGGTGCGACTGCTTGGTGACGCGCACCTTGCGCTGGAGGTCCTGCCGCTCGACGGCGAAGGCAACATCCTCGCGGTCGCGCTGCTGCTGGAACGGCGCTGCCGCGCGGATCGTCGCGTCGAGCGCGATGTCGGTGACTTTGCCGTTCGCGGGGCGGGCCTGGATGTAGCGCCCGCGCTTGCGGTCGGTGCGGGTGCGCGTGCGGCGCCCGCTCTGGCGGCGGGTGAGCCTGTCGAGCACTACCTGCTTGCGGTTCGCCACCTTGAAGGTGTCGCCGGCCTCGACCGTCTTGCCGCCCTCCCACCAGTGCGCGTCCTGGTGCTCGAAGACGTTCTGCCGCGACGGCTCGGTCGGCTCGATTTCGGGGTTTTGCTCAGCCTCGGCGTCCTGCTCTAGCGACTGCTGAGGTTTTTTTTTACGTTGGGCGTAGCCTCGCTCGAAGGCTGCGACATCTCGGCGGCGTCCGCATCCGTCCGCGCCTGCTCGACGCGCTGCTCAAGCTCCTGCGAGCTGACCTGTGCCTCCTGGAAGGGCGTGCGCTTGAGCCGGTGCGGAAGCGCCAGCTCGGCGGCGAGCAGGATGTCCCGCTCGCTGATCGCGCCGCGCCCCTCGAACGCCGCGTGTGCCCGCGCCGCCTTGAGGATCACCAGGTCGGCACGGTGCCCGTCCACGCTGAGCCCTGCCGTCAGGTTCGCAATCGTCGCCAGGTCCAGGCGGCTGTACTCAACCTGCTCCACGAGCTCGCGAGCCCGCGCGATCTCCCCGGAGAGCCGCTGTTCCTGGGGCAGCCACGCGTCGCGGAAGCCGACCGGGTCCTGCTCGAACTCGACATGCCGCTCGAGGATAGCCATGCGCGCCTCGGCGTCCTTGATGCCTTCCACGCTGACGGACAGCGCGAAGCGGTCGAGCAGCTGCGGGCGCAGGTCGCCCTCCTCGGGGTTCATCGTCCCGACGAGAATAAAG
>CAZDLX010000334.1:0-1704 GCA_964506005.1 uncultured Anaerolineae bacterium
TGGCAAGCTGGAGGCCCGTCACGCTGCCCGCGTGGCACAGCCGCGCGCAGTGATCGACGTTGTTCGTGCCGAGCACCGCCCGGACCAGCTTCTGGAACAGGTAGTTGTCCTCGTTGGTCGATTTCGCGCAGGCGTAGGTGGCGATGGCGTCGCCGCCATAGGTCTCGACGATGCGCCCCAGCCGGTCGGCGACGAGGTCGAGCGCCTCGTCCCAGCTCGCCTCGCGCCACACGGGTTTGGCCGAGCGCGGCTCGCCGGTGTTGACGCGGATCAGCGGCCTGGTCAGGCGCGACGGGTGCATCGTGTAGTCGATGCCAAAGCGCCCCTTGACGCAGAGCATCCCGTAGTTGGGCGCGGCATCAAACGGCGCGTCGACGCGGTAGATGCGGTCGTCGTGCACGTGCAGGTCGACCTGGCAGCCAACGCCGCAGAATGGACAGGTGCTGCGCACCGTTCTGTCAGCCTGAATCATAGGGTTCCCCTCATGGTAGTAGCTGGTTGGTGGCGTGCAGAGAGTATACCATTTTTGCCCCGGGGATCACGTGCCCACACTTGGAGGCCCCGGCAGGATGGAGTAAACTGGGGTTGCCCGGTACGGCCTGGCGGGGAAGGGAGTCTCGATGCCCGCACCGCATCCACTTGTGACACAGCTGCGCTTCACCCGCAGCGAGTTCAAGCGCGCCCTCAAAGGTTTAACCGACGAGGACGCCAGCCGGCGCTTCATGCCGATGAACTGCATTGGCTGGAATGTCGGGCATCTCGCCTGGCAGGAGCAGGAGTACTTCCTCGTGTACGGGCAGGGCCAGCCCCGCCTGCTGCCGGAGATCGAGAAGCAGTTCCGCTCGGGCGGCCCGGCGAGCACCCCACCGCTGTCGGAGATGCTGGCAGCGTGGGCGGAGATCACCGCGGCGGTCGATCCCTACCTGGACACGCTGACGACGGAGGGGCTGCTGCAGCCTTTTACCAGGATGAACGGCGAGCCCGGCAAGCGCATAATGGGCGACCTGCTGCAGCGCGTGATCTACCATTACTGGTACCATACCGGCGAAAACATGGCGATTCGCCAGCTGCTGGGGCACGACCGGCTGCCCCAGTTCGTGGGCAACATCGACGGTAAGGCCCCATTTACCCCGTATTGACCTGATGACAAGGAGAGTCAACCGTTGGTTACCCCTCAGGAACTCAAAGGACTTGGCATGTTCGAGGCGCTTGACGAGCAGGAACTGGCGCAGATCAGCGGCATGGCCCGCGAGCTGGCCTGCTCGGCGGGCGACACGCTCTTCCAGGAAGGCGACCTGGGCTCGCAGATCTACATTCTGCTGGAAGGAAGCGTCTCCATCCGTGTGATGCTCTCCTCGCGGCCCGAGAGCATCGTCGTGGCTTCGCTGAACCGGCCCGGCCAGCTCGTCGGGTGGTCGGGGCTGGTTTCGCAGACGTACACCGCCTCGGCGGTCTGCGAGTCGGAGAGCCGCCTGCTGGCAATCAACGGGCAGGAGCTCCACGCGGCGCTCCAGGCAAACCCGCACATGGGCTACCATATCATGGACCACGTCGCACAGATCATCGGCGAGCGGCTGCGCAACATCCAGCGGGTCGTGTTGAAGACGCTGTAGTGTGACCCCATCCCCCGTCCCCCTCCCCGCCAGCAGGGAAGGGAGGATGGTGTCTTCCCCTCCTTGCTGGCGGGGAGGGGGATGTCAGTCG
>CAZDLX010000335.1:0-1681 GCA_964506005.1 uncultured Anaerolineae bacterium
TGTTCTTCCACTGGTCTTTCAGATGCGTGACGATGATCAGTCAAAAGCGCAGCACCGCCTGCCGGACCTGTGCCGCCGGGTCGCGGTCTTACCTGGCTGGTCGCAGGAGCGGGGGAATGGCGGGCGTCTCCGACGGCAGTCGGAGCGCCCGCCACGCTGCTTTTCGCTGAGAGGGGGACTCCCGGTGGTACGAAGTGGACACAATGTGGGACACAATGGGACAGATTTTCACCCAATCCCAGGGAGAACCCGACAAAGCCGATTCGCTTGATCCGTGTTATCTGCTCTGTCCAGCAGTTCCGGCACCCTCAGAGAACACGCACCACCGGGCATACTGGCTCAGACAGCGGCGGTCCTTTACCAGATTTGCGACGTCGCAAGTCAGCCGTTCCGGCTCGTCGCAGCCATCCAGCAGGCGCCGAGCCACAGCCCTTCGGCTTCGTTCAGGATGATCTCGCTGCGCGTATCCTCGGTGATGGTCACCGGCTCCTCCCAGCCCAGGTCGCCCATGTACAGCGTGCCCGTCTCAGTCTCGTAGTCGTACACGAAGACCGCCTGCTCGCCGTACTCGTTCTCGAAGTAGCTGTAGTATTTGCCCCGCTGGCTGCCGTCGATGACGGGCGGCTCACCGCTGCTCTCACCGTGCTTGTTGTCCACCCAGAAGAGGGTCCTCGGGTTGCTGCTCATCATGCCTCGCTCCTGTGCTGAGGTTGGTGGCTAGGTCATCACGTCGCAACTCATGTTGCGACGCCGTGTTCATGATTGGTATGTTACGCCGACAGCTCCTGCACCCGGTAGGTGACAATCTCGCGGATCAGGTCATAGGGGATGGGCTCCGCCAGCGGGAACTGCACCGAGCCTTTGGCGCTGTGGTAGCCGGCCAGCTGCTCCTTGAACGCTTCAATGCCGGAGGGCGTGGGGTAGAAGCCGATGTGGTTCTCGAAGGCGGCGAAGTGCACCAGGTTGCGGCCGCCCAGCCGGAAGGTGGGGATGCGGTAGCGGATGGCCTCCTCAGCGCCGGGCGCCACCTCGCTGATAATCTGCCGTATCTGCTCCAGGATAGCCTGGACGTCAGCCGGGAACCCGGCAATGTACTCGTCGATCGTGTCTGGCGTCGTCTGCTCTGCCTTCATACCTGCCTCCTCTTCCAGTACCGTTGACAGCCAACACTCTCGCATTCTCAGGACGTACCCGTCCGGGCGCCAGGGGGCGTCGCAACTCATTTTGCGACGCGCCGGTGATTATGACTCAGCTTGCCCGGCACCACCTTCGCGCCGACAGATCTCCACCGGACTGTAGTCGACGGCATGGTCGCGCAGGTTCAGCCGCTCGCCGATGTACTGGCTGGTCGTCTGTGGATTGGCGTGCCCCAGCATCAGCTGCACCTGCTCGATGCTCGCCCCGCCTTTCCTCGCCAGGGACGCCGCGGTCCGGCGCAGATCGTGGGGCGTGATGCCCTCCGGCCCCAGCCGCTCGGCGTACTGCTTGACGAGGTAGGCAACCGCGCTGGCCGTCAGCCGCTGGCCGTGCTGCACGGCGTCCGAGCGGTGGATGGCCACGAACACCGGCGCATCCGGCGAGGTGTCCAGCCCGGCCAGTCTGGCATAGTCCTCGAGTAGCTCCCACAGCATCGCCGGCAGCTTGACGGTCCGCATCCGGCCGTGCTTGCCGCGCAGGTTCT
>CAZDLX010000336.1:0-1672 GCA_964506005.1 uncultured Anaerolineae bacterium
GCTCTGCCCGCCTGCGGCGGGAGGCGAGCCAAGCGCTTTTTCGTCGGTTTTAACCGACGATTGCACATAGACCGGGAATTCCATTCCCGGTCGGCCCCTCTTTTCGCTTCTGATAGCCCATCTGAGCTAAAATCAAAATGTGCCATACGCCCGTGCCGCTAGAAGCAGCTTAAGATGAGCATCGCCCCTCCGCATATCCAGAATATCCTCGACAACCTGCCCGCCCGGCCCGGTGTCTACCTGATGAAAGACGCCCAGGGCGAGGTCATCTACGTCGGCAAGGCGGTCAATCTGCGCAGCCGCGTGCGCTCGTATTTCCAGGCCAGCACCGTGCAGAACCGGCACAGCCGTACGGCGCGGCTCGTCGAGAACGTCGCCGACATCGAGATCATCGTCGTCGACTCCGAGATCGAGGCGCTGCTTACCGAGATCAACCTGATCAAGGCGCACCGCCCGCACTACAACATCCGCCTCAAGGACGACAAGCGCTACCCGTACATCAAAGTTCACTGGGCCGACCCGTTCCCCAAGGTGACGGTCACGCGCCGCATGGTGAATGACGGCTCGCGCTACTTCGGGCCGTACACCAACGTCTCGGCAGTCTACCAGACGCTGGACGTGCTGCGCCGCGCCTTCCCGTACCTGACCTGCGACCGCGTCATCGACGGCAACGACGAGCGCGCCTGCCTGTACTACGACATCAAGCTGTGCAACGCCCCGTGCATCGGCGCGGTGAACCAGGAGCAGTACCGCGCCGTTATTCAGGACCTGATGGACTTCCTGCAGGGCCGCTCCGACGACGTGCTGGCCGAGATGCAGCAGCGGATGTGGCAGGCGTCCGAGGCGATGGACTACGAGCGCGCCGCCCATCTGCGCGACCAGATCCAGGCCATGCAGCAGGTCACGCAGCGGCAGAAGGTCGTGTCCTCCGCCAACGTCGATCAGGACGTGCTGGCGTTCGCGCGCGGCAACGGCGACGCTGCCGTGCAGATCTTCTTCATCCGCAACGGGCGCATCGTGGGGCGCGAGAGCTACGTGCTGGAGGAAACCTCGCCGGACGAGGACGAAGCCGCGGTGATGGCGGGCTTCCTCAAGCAGTTCTACGACCGTGCCGCCGAGGTCCCTCCCGAGGTGCTGCTGCCCCACGAGATCGAGGAGGCGGAGATCATCGAGAGCTGGCTGCGGAGCAAGCGCGGCAACAAGGTTGTGCTGACGGTGCCCCGGCGCGGCAAGAAGCGCGACCTCGTCAGGCTGGCGGCGGAGAACGCCGCCGAGTCGCTGGCGCTGCTGCGCGCCCAGTGGGAGGCGGACACCCTGAAGCAGGAAACCGCCCTGCAGGAGATCCAGCAGCTTCTCAACCTGCCGCAGCCGCCCGCCCGCATCGAGTGCTTCGACATCAGCAATACGCAGGGCACGGCGATCTCGGCCAGCCGCGTGGTGTTCGTCAATGGCGTGCCGCGTAAGAGTGAGTACCGCCGCTTCAACATCCGCACGGTGCAGAACCACGCCGACGACTACGCCTCGATGCGCGAGGCGTTGAGCCGCCGCTTCCAGCGCTGGCAGGATGCGCAGACCGAGCCGGAAATGCCGGGCCAGAAGCGCGATGCGACGTGGAGCGTGCTGCCCGACCTGCTGATCGTGGATGGCGGCAAGGGCCAGCTCGGGGTTGCCG
>CAZDLX010000337.1:0-1654 GCA_964506005.1 uncultured Anaerolineae bacterium
GGCCACTTCCAGCAGCGCATCCCCGAAGTGGTCGCGCAGCGGCTTGCCGCCCGGCCTGAGCCCTGCCTTAGCTCCTAGCTGCATGGAGTTCCTCCCGTGCTTTCTCAACCTGTTCGGGCTTTGTGATCGCGCGCCCGTGCCAGGTGAAATCCTGCTCGACGAATGAGACGCCCTTGCCCTTCACCGTATGGGCGATGAGGATCGAGGGCTGATCCTCACGCTGCCGGGCGATCCGCAGCTTCTCGACCAGCGCCGCGACGTCGTGCCCGTCAACCTCGTCCACGCGCCAGCCGAACGCCCGCCACTTGTCCACCAGCGGCTCGAGCGCCATCTCTCGCGCGATGGGGCCGGTCTCCTGGTACTTGTTGTAGTCGAGGATGGCGTGCAGCCGGCCCGCCTTGAAGTGCGCCCCGGCCATCGCCGCCTCCCAGATCTGCCCCGCCTCGCACTCGCCATCGCCGAGCAGCACGAACACGTGGTAGTCGTGTCCGTTCAACCGCCCGCCGAGGACGTGACCCAGCCCCACGCTGAGCCCCTGCCCGAGCGAGCCGGTCGTGGCCTCGACGCCGGGCATCGCGCCCTGGATGGGGTGCCCCTGCACCGGGCTGCCTGCCTCGCGCAGCTCCCACAGACGCTCGCGGTCGAAGTAGCCGGCATGGGCCAGCACCGCGTACAGCAGCGGCGCGGCGTGCCCCTTGCTCATGATGAAGCGGTCACGCCCGGGCCACCACGGATCGGCGGGGTCATAGCGCAGCACGCCGCCGAAGAAAAGCGCAACGGCGATCTCCGTCGCCGACCACGAGCTCGACGGGTGGCCAGACCCCGCGCGCACGGTCATCTCCAGGATGTCGAGCCGGATCTGCCGGGCCTTCTCTTTCAGATCGGGTGTGTCTAGAACCGGTTGTGCTGGCATTAGGCCTCCTTGTGGCGGTCGCTACCCGCCGAGCATCTGGCGCTGGAGCTGCGCGATCTTCGCGGCATCGGCGCTGCGGAAGACCTCATGCCACGCCTCACGCGGCACCCGGTCGAGCAGCTCGTAGCCGAACTGCAGGTTGCGGATGCTCTCGCGCACGGCGTCGGCGGGGTCCTCGCGGTAGGGGAACAGGTCCAGCCCGAACCAGCCATCGTAGCCCCACTCGTCGAGCCAGAACAGCGCCTCGAGCGTCTCCCACAGGTTGACGGTGCCCACGATCACGTCGTCGTCGAACAGCTTCCAGTTGTCGTTCCAGTGCGTGTGGAACAGCTTGCCGTAGCGGCAGGCCAGCGAGAACGACTCGGCGAGGTTCTCCTTCATCATGAAGGCGTGACCCACGTCGATGTTCACGCCGAAGTTCGGGCGGTTGATCTCGTTGACGATGGTCATGACGTGCCCGATGGTCGGCAGCAGGATGCGCGAGCGCGGCTCCCAGGCCTTGTACTCAACGACGATCTTCTGCTCGGGGTTGTGGTCGCACCAGGCGGCGAGGTTCTCCACCAGCCAGTCGAGCGCGCGGCGGTGGTCGATCTGGAAGGGGTAATCGTAGCCGTCCTGCGCGGGCCAGTACACCATGATGTGCGCTTCCATATGCTGCGCGATGTCGGTGGTGCGCTTGGCGAGGTCGAGCGCGGACTGGCGGATCGCCGGGTCGGGGTTGGTGAACTGGCCGAACTTGTA
>CAZDLX010000338.1:0-1650 GCA_964506005.1 uncultured Anaerolineae bacterium
GGCATCGCCCGGAACTGAAGTTCCGGGCTACAAGGTCGCTTCGCGACCCACAATCGTCGGTTGAAACCGACGAGACCCGCCTGCCCCCGCCGCAGGCGGACCGGCGCGCAGCGCCGGCTGTCCCCGCCAGGGGACAATTGAAGGTTGCTTCGCAACCCATAGCCCGAGAATTCATTCTCGGGCGGCCCTGGGTGGCTCTGAGAGCCGCCCCTACCAACACAGATTGTCCTGTTATTTTGTAAGAAGAGTTCAACAGGCGGCCTGTCAGTTGCCGCGCAGCTTACAGGCCGGCTTCAGCCGGCGCATCATCCTTAGCCTGACGCTTAAGCGTCAGGCGTTGGCAGGCAGGCCGCCCGCCGGCTTCCCCCTACCAACGCTCCCAGTGCACGACATCCTCAAATGGGCGGCGCCCGCCGGGGTCGGGCGCGTCCTGCGTCTCGCGCGGGTAGCCGAAGGAAATCGCCCAGCGGGCCTCATAGCCTTCCGGCAGGTCCAGGGTCTCCGCGGCCTTCTCGTGCTGGTGAAAGTAGGCAATCACCGAGCCGATGCCGTGCGCCCAGGCCGCGAGCATCATGTTCTGCGTGGCGCGCCCGAAGTCGAACTCCGGTCGGCCCGGCCCGCTGACCTCGTTGACCAGCACGATGCCCAGCGCCGCGCCGCGCAAGTGTCCCGCATACGTACCCGCCTCGGCGAGCGCGGCCAGCGTGTCGCGGCTCTGCACGGCGACGAAGTGCCAGGGCTGGGTATTCTTGCTGCTGCCGGAGAGCCGCCCCGCGTTGAGGATCTCCCGCACGATCTCTTCGGGAATCGGCTCATCGGTGAACTGGCGTACGGCACGCTTCGTCTTGATAATCCTGTAGACTTCGGTTGTCATGCAGCGGCTCCTCTCACCACTTCTCGTAATGGACTACATCTTCGGCGGGCAGCCGCCCGCCGCGCACCCCGGCGAGCCCGCTCTGCTGCTCCTCCGGGTAGCCGAAGGAGATGCACCAGGGGATCGTGTACTCCGGCGGCACGCCAAGGACCTCCCGTGCCCGGCCGGGCCGGTACATCGTCGCCATGACGGAGCCGACGCCCAGCTCCCAGGCGGTGAGCATCATGTTCTGGGTGGCGCGGCCCAGGTCGAAGGGCACAGTCAGCCGGTAGAATGGGTCGGGCGTGACGAGCGCGATGCCGAGCGCCGCCCCGGCGAGGTGTCTAGCGAATGCGCCGCACTCCGAGAGCGCCTGCAGCGTGGCGCGGTTCTGCACGGCGACGAACTGCCAGGGCTGCATGTTCTTGGCGCTGCCGGAGAGCCGCCCGGCGTTCAGGATGCGCTCGACGACCTCCGGCGGCAGGGGTTCGTCGCGGAAATTGCGCACGGCGCGCTTGGCTCTGATCGTGTCGTACACGGGGGATGGCATAGGCTGACGCTCCTTGCAGGCAGTAGCAGTGGCAGAACGCTCTCCCCTATCATAGCGCCGGACGAAGAAGAGAGTCTAGGACTGGCTGAGCTAACGATAAATGAGTCCACGAATGGCACAAATGACACCAATGAAAAACGAGAAAGGGCCCGTTGTTCCCGGAGCTTGGCGTGTGGTAAAATAGGCCCCGCACTGGGGAGTGGCCAAGTGGCAAGGCAGCGGCCTTTGGAGCCGAAGATCGCAGGTT
>CAZDLX010000339.1:0-1646 GCA_964506005.1 uncultured Anaerolineae bacterium
GCCGGTGTTGACGGGCTTCGCGGGGCGCACGTTGCGCTCCAGGTCGGCGTCGTCCTCGACGGTCTGCAGCGTTACCGGCTGAGTCTCGGAAGCGCCCTGCGTATCGCGCGAGCGGACGGCGTAGCCGTCCATGGCGCTGGCGTGGTAGTGCGGCGCGCTGACCGCCGCCCAGACCGGCTCCGCCGTGACACGGCCTGCCGCCTCGCTGAGCGGCACGTCCTCGCCGGGGAAGGGCCCCCACAGCCCGGCCTCCTCCAGCGCGGCACGGAACGCCGCCCGGGCCTCGTCCATGGGGATGTCGTGCAGGTAGACACTGCGTTTTCGCATGAGAAGCAACCTCGGGTCAGGCTAACAGGTGAGCAGAAAAGGTAATTGTTCTGCAGATGACACAGAGAGAAACCGCGGAAAAGGTCCACGAATGATACGAAGAATTCTTACGTCTTTTCAGTCGTACCATTCGCGCGCAAAGGCTCCCTCACCCCCAACCCCTCTCCCGGTCGCTCCCTTCGGTCGCTGGGAGAGGGGAGAAGGGCCTGAACGATCTATGAGGTCTGTGGGCCTATTCTACACCCAGCGCCGGGAGACGTGCATCACCGCCAGGGTGAGCAGATACGGGGCCAGCGCCAGCGCGACGACCAGCAGGCCGCGCTGTATCTCACCCCAGCGCTCGACCGGCAGCATGACCAGCGGCAGAAGCAGGGCGGCGGGAACGATCAGCACGCCGGCCGCTGCCCCGGCAGCTCCCAGCACAGGCCGCTTTGTGAGCAGGGTCAGCCCCACGCCGAGCGCCACGCCCAGCAGCACGGTCGGCAGCAGGCCGAGCGCCCATCCGGCGAACTCCGGCGTCCAGCCGAGCATCGAGACGCGCCACGCGGCGCTCACCACGCGCGGCGGCGGCAGGGGGCTCATGCGGTTTGAGGCCAGCGCCCCGCCCGGATACAGCGCCATCGCCCTGAGCAGCGTGCGATGCATCATCGCGACGACAAGCGCGGGCAGCAGCGCCGCCGAGAGCGCCAGCAGCCCGCGGGTTCGCTGTACAGCCGCCGACACCAGCAGCCGCACCACCGAGCACCGCGGAACGCGCGTCAGGCGGAGCAGCTGGTACGTCTCGGTGCTGATATAGCTCTTCGTGGCCATCGCCGCGAAAGCCCCCGCGACCGCCGGGACGAGCAGCATCGTGCCGCCCGTGGTGTACAGCTCCACCCAGAGCAGCGGCGAGGCACGCGGCGTCCGGGTGCGCTCCAACGCGTCGAGCGCAACCGCCGTCACCGCTGCCGCGAGCACCAGCGCCCCGACGACGAGCGCCAGCGTGGAGAGCGGGCGCGGGCGCGGGATCAGACGCCCCAGCGGCGAGTCAGCGTGCAGATACACAGCCATCCCCCTCGCACGACGCCCGGCGTCGCATCACCATATGCACTGCCCCATCCTCGTCTTCTTCCCTCCCCCTATTATGCCACGTTTTGAGCGGAAGACAGAGCTTCCGAACGCCCGGCGGAAGCAAAAGGCGGGCGGCTCAACAGCCACCCGCCTCGTCCCGCATCTGCGTGAGCTTACCGCCGGGGATGCCGTTTGCCCCTGCCGGACAGGTCACCCACCTGCCGCTCTGTGCATACCCACGCCGAGCCCGATGCCGAGGGCCACGCCAA
>CAZDLX010000340.1:0-1636 GCA_964506005.1 uncultured Anaerolineae bacterium
GCGCCTGCTGGAACTGGTTCCAGTACGTCGAGATGTTGATGAACGGGAACCAGAAGCGGTCAACCGCCTGGATGTACAGGTACCACGTCGCGATGGGGATGATGCCGCCGACGACGGCGTTCGCCCCGACGTAGACGACGGTACCCGTCGCAATACCGGAGAGCACATTCAGCACCGGGAACACCGTCGAGAGCACGATGCCGCGCCGCATGTTGATGCCGTAGGCCTGCGTGTTGACATCAGCGAACTCGTCGTAGATCATGGCTTCCTGGCGGAAGTTCTTGGCAACCGTGATGCCGGTGACGGTCTCCTGAATCTTGTCGTTGACGGTCGCCAGCGCCCGCGAGCCCTGCCGCGTGATATTACGGGCGAAGCGGCGGAACAGCAGCGTCACGCCGATAATCACGGGCAGGAAGGCCAGCATCACCAGCGTGAGATACACGCTCCGTGTGAACAGCACCCCGACGAGGATCGCCGCCTGCACGATCTGCGTCAGCACGTCGGAGGTGAACAGCAGCACCTGCCCGAACTCCTCGGTATCGCTGGTGATGCGGCTGATCAGCTTGCCCGACTTGTTCTCGTCGTAGAAGGCCATGTCGCGCTCGACTGCCGCGCCGAGCGCATCTTTGCGCAGCCGGGCCACGAGGTTTGCCACCACCCGGTTGATGAGCAGACGCCGCGTCCAGTTGGCCCCGTACTGGATCACAACCGTGAACAGCAGCGCGCCGATGAGCAGAGTTAGCTCCCGTGTGGCTTCCTGCTGCTGGAGGTAGGCGATGCCCTCGGCGATCAGAACAGGCAGCAGCGCCTGGGCCAGCGAGACGATCCCGCCCGCGACGGTGACGATGGCGAGCTGGCCCACGTGCCCGCGCAAGTAATGCCCCAGCCGCCGGAAGAGGTAGGCATCGGAGTACTGGCGGTCGTATTTATCGGATTCGAGCCCGGAAAAAAAACCCATTACGTGTGCTCTCCTGGCGCTAGCTGGCGGCCTGATCAGCGGGGCGCGCCGGAGTCTGCTGCCGGCTGGAGCCGCCTTCGTAGCGGGCGAAAATCCGCTGGTATGGCTCGGAGGTTTTCAGCAGCGTCTCGTGGTCGCCCTGTGCGACGACCCGCCCCTGCTTGAGCACGACGATGTGATCCGCCCACCGGATCTGCGACAGCCGGTGCGTGATGAGCAGGGTGGTGCGGTCCTTCGCCGCCTCCCAGATAGCCTTCTGGATGCGGTCCTCGGTGGCACTGTCGATGGCGCTGGTACTATCGTCCAGGATGAGGATGCGGGGCTCGACGACGAAGGCGCGGGCAATGGCCAGCCGCTGGCGCTGACCACCGCTGAGCGTCACGCCGCGCTGCCCGATCACCGTGTCATAGCCATCAGGGAAGCCCATGATGAAGTCGTGCGCCTGGGCCTTCTTCGCCGCCGCGACGACCTCCTCCATCGTGGCCTCGGGCCGGCCAAAGCGGATGTTGTCGGCAATGCTGCGGCTGAACAGGAAGATCTCCTGCTCGATGATGCTGATCTGCGAGCGCAGCGCTTCGAGGTTCCAGTCGCGCACGTCCACGCCGTCCACCAGCACACGCCCATTGGTTACGTCGTAAATACGGTTGACGAGCCGGGTGAGCGTCGTCTTGCCTGAGC
>CAZDLX010000341.1:0-1597 GCA_964506005.1 uncultured Anaerolineae bacterium
ATAGCATCATTAACGCGATAGTTTGACTTGCTTATCGCAGTGGCCCCTTCTACTATAATCCAACCTCAAAGGGCGTACGCGGTTCGCGCCGCCCAGTATTCCTGTCGAGTTTACCATAGGCCCGGTGGAGCGTCAACTATCTGGACAGCGCGCCGCATGCGCTGTACACTATGCCGTCATGAGCCCAGACCCCACGCCCGCGGGCATCTCCGAAACGCAGATTAACGGCATTCCGCCGACGCGCGCGCGGGTCGACCTCGACGCGCTCGCCCACAACGTCCGGGCGCTGTGCGAGCACGTCGGCGCGGGGGTGAGTCTCATCGCCGTGCTGAAGGCGAACGCGTACGGGCACGGCGCGCCGCAGGTGGCTCGCGCTGCGGTCGAGAGCGGGGCTGCACGGCTGGCCGTGGCACGAGTCGACGAGGGCGTGGAACTGCGGCGGGCCGGTGTTAGCGCGCCCGTCCACCTGCTCAGCTACAGCCATCCCGCCGAAGCCGAAACTGTCATACGGCACGATCTCAGGCCGACGCTCACGACGGTCGAGGGCGCTCGCGCGCTGTCCGCACGGGCCGAAGCGCTGGGCCGGGAGGCGGTTGCCCACATTAAGATCGATACAGGCATGGGCCGCTACGGGCTGCGGCCTGAAGAAGCCGTGCTGTTCATGCAGCAGATCGCCGGCCTGCCCGGTCTGCGAGTGGAAGGCGTTTTCACCCACTTCGCCGCGGCAGATGGGAACGCCGCCGACCGCGCCTTCACCGAGCAGCAGGGGCGGCGCTTCGAGGCAGCGCTGCAGGCGCTCGCCGGGGCGGGCTTCACTTTCGAGCTGCGCCACGCCGCCAACAGTGCGGCGACGCTCGCCATGCCGCACCTTCACTTCGACGCGGTGCGCGTTGGCATCGCGATGTACGGGCTGTACCCCTCTGATCAGGTCGCACAGCCCATCGCCCTCAGGCCGGTGATGTCCCTGCACAGCCACGTGGCGCGTGTGTGGGACGTCGCTCCCGGCGACAGCCTGGGCTACGGGCGGACGTTTACGGCCAGCCAGCCCATGCGGGCTGCGCTCGTGCCCGTCGGCTACGGCGACGGCTTTCACCGGCTGCTCTCCAACCGGGGCAGTGTGTTGATCCGGGGGCAGCGCGCGCCGCTGGCTGGACGGGTGTCGATGGATCAGATCACGGTTGACGTGAGCGGCATCGAGGGTGTCCAGCAGGACGACGACGTCGTGCTCCTCGGCTCCCAGGGAGAGCAGACGATCACCGCCGAGGAGATTGCCCGGCACGCGGAGACGATCAACTACGAGGTCGTCACGGCGCTCTCGGCGCGTGTGCCGCGCGTCTTCGTGCGCGGCGGGCAGGTGGTCGAGGTCGTGCGGCTCACCGACTGCTAGGCCTGGCGACGACTCATGTGTGATTCTCATGTAAGAGAGTTGACGGCGCTTTGCAAGTGGGGTATTATCCGCCCGGCTTCACGAGAGAGCCCCCGGCACGTATCTGAAGCGCGTCGGAATCGGCGAAATTGCTCGCCTTTTTTTGAGTGGCAACTGGCGGCGTGTTATAATCGAGCCGTTATCGTGCCGATGTAGCTCAATTGGCAGAGC
>CAZDLX010000342.1:0-1597 GCA_964506005.1 uncultured Anaerolineae bacterium
ACATCGCGTGCGCGCCCATCGTGCCGGCCTGCGCCGAAGCGCCGCTGTGCGAGGAAGCCGTGCTCAGCGCGAGCGGCGGGTAGGGCTGCTCACGACCACTCACTGCTCCCGCATCGGTACGACGGCCACAGGACGCTGCGTGCCGGCGACGATCTGGGTTGCCAGATCGCGCCAGATGGCTCGCTGTGCAGCGCGCGGCGCAGGCGCTCCAATCACCAGAAGGTCATAATCGCCTGTCTCGGCCTCCTCAAGAATCACCGGGAGGGGGTCGCCGTCCCGGATGAGGTATTCGCTCTTGACGCCAAGCATCTCCAGAGAACTCCGAGCCTGACTCAAGTGCCTCTCGGAGCGCGCACGCTGCCGGGAGGGAATGCCGCCGGCATGAACGTGAAATATGGTGGCGCGAGCGCCCGTCCAGCGGGCAAGGCGACCGCCAAATAGGACATCACTCTTGCCCGGCTCGCCGGCTGCGGTACAGATCAGAATGCGCTCGATCGTGTCGCGCCCTGATGAAACAAGCATCACCGGCACGCGAGCCCGTGCGAGTATTTCCTGCCCCGTCGTGCCGATCCCAAGTGCCCTGGACGCCGTGTCGTGTGGCCGGCCCAGCACGACCATCTCATAGGCGCCCTCCTGCGCCTCTGTCAGAATCTCGGCGTGAGCGGTTCCCTGGCGAACGCTCGTCGTGAGCTGGGGGTTGCCCTGCATATCGTGCAGGTCAACCAGGGCCTGGAGCTGTGCCTGTGCCTGCGCGACCTCGTCCGGAGCCGACACGACTGACAGCAGCGTCCCGGGGCCGTGTGCAGCCCGTACGAGCCGCAGGCCGTAAGCGGCTGCCTCGTCGAGCTCGGCGCCGCTGCTGCAGATGAGGATCTTCGGGCCGGTTGGCGACAGGACATGGTAATCGGTGAGGCCAACCCACAGCCTGTCCGTGGCCGGTTGGGCAGGAACGTCCTCCCCTCCGGAAACGAGCGCCTCAATCTGGGCAGCGGGCTGGCCATACGCCGGAGCCGGCACGAGGGGCCGCACGCCCTGCAACCCCTCTATCTCCAGCCGCATCCGCCGGGCCGGGCCGGTGAAGACCTGTTCGACCACCCGCGCTCTTCCCAGCACGTGAGCATGGCCGATCTCGTCCACCGTAGATCGCACGGTGACGGTCTCGGGGCGGAACATGACCCGCACCGGCGCACCCGGCTCGTGCGAGGGTGAATGCGGCGGAAAGGGCAGCCGGACGGAGCCGAGGCTGATCGCGTTGTCGACGCTGCGCCCGACGAGCACGTTGCCCCCGCCGATGAACACGGCAGTGTACTCAGTCCGGGGGCGGTAATAGAGGTCCTGCGAGGTGCCGACCTCGATCAGAGCGCCACGTTCGATGAGCCCGATGCGGTCGGCCAGCTCGAACGCCTCTTCCTGATCGTGCGTGACGAGAATCGTTGTGATACCCAGTCGTTTCTGAATCTCCTTCAGACTCTGGCGGAGCTGCGCGCGAATCTTCACGTCCAGAGCCCAGAACGGTTCGTCGAGCCGAAGCACGTCGCGGCCGTCGGCCAGCGCCCGCGCCAGCGCCACGCGCTGCTGCTGGCCGCCCGAGAGCTGG
>CAZDLX010000343.1:0-1576 GCA_964506005.1 uncultured Anaerolineae bacterium
CCGTGCACGTCAAGGGCATCGCGGTCGGCGCGCACGGTATCCGCAGCGGCAAGGACGGCCTCACGATGGGCCGCGAGCTGGCCTACGGCATCCAGTCGCAGGGCGGCGACCACTGCAACACCGTCGGCGGCGTTGAGTCCTACAACGAGTCGTCAATGCTCGTGGACACCGTCGGCAGCTGCCTCTTCTGGGGAATGGGGCTCGACAACGTGGCCTGGTTGAAGGCCATCACCGGGTTCGACATCACCGAGGAAGAGCTGAACGAGACGATGATCCCGCGCTGGGTCAACCTGCAGCGCGCCTCGGTTGTGCTGGCTGGTTTCAAGGCTGAGGACGACCGCAACCCGGATCGCTTCTACGAGCCGCTGCCCGATGGGCCCGATGCCGGCAAGCTTATCGACCCGGCTGAGGAGAAGGCGAAGATGGCTGAGGCCTATGCCTTCCGCGGCTGGGATGCGAACGGCATCCCGACGAGCGAGACGCTCGCCAAGTACGGCCTTGAGTTCCTCGACGGTGCGCTGGAAGCGGCACGCGCCGGCGCAACAGAGGCGTAGGCTGCTCTAGAAGAACCACGCAAGTCAAGAGGGCCAGCCACAACGGCTGGCCCTCTTTGTGTTAGGGTGTGCCGCCGCGCATCATTCCGGTGCAGGACTCTGCCTCTGCCGCAGTACTAGGGCCTGCACCCGAGGGGCGTTTAGGTTGCACAGCCTATCGATCCCCCCTTCCACCCGCTCGAAGCCCCGGAATCGAACGCTGCTGAACTGGCAAAACGCCTCACACTGCCAGCAGATATTAGGTACTTAGATCGTAAGTATCAGTTATGTGCAGTCGCAGAATCGGGCGACCGACCGTTGGCGACTCATATCTCTGCCCGATAGAGCCACAGCAATTACACAACGATAATGTAAGTACATTTACCCCTATTCTCCTTCGAGCATAGTCACCAGCGATGCTCTCAGGAACGTTCCCCTCACGTCCCCAGAACTTTAAGGAGAAAAGCATGACCGACCACAACGAAGAGAAGAAGCTATCGAGGCGCGATGCGCTCATCCTGGGCGGCGGCAGCCTGGCCGGCCTGCTCCTGGGTGGGTGCGCTCAAGCGCCGCCCGTCGAGGCCCCTGCCGCAGATCCGGCAACCTTGCCGGCGGCGCCCGAGGCCGAGGCTGCGGCCCCCGCCGCCGCGCCGGTGGTGCAGGAGATCGCGCACCTCAACACGACGCCGGTGAACTACATCGGCCGCAACCTCACAAGCTGCGAGGGCTGCCGCCTGTGCGAGATGGCCTGCTCCCAGTTCCATGAGGACGACAAGATCTGGCCTGCGGCCTCTCGCGTGCGCGTCCACGAGTACTATCCGGGTCTTGAATTCCCGGTGCTGTGCTACCAGTGCGGCAACGCGCCGTGCGTGGAGGCCTGCCCCGAGGGCGCGATCAGCATCGACCCGGCGACCAGCACGATGATCTACGATGAGACGAAGTGCCTGCGTGTGACTGAAGGTGCCGACTGCACCGAGTGCTTCGAGGGCTGCCCCGGCAACGCCATCACCTTCCACCCCGAGAGCCAGCTCCCGATCTCCTGC
>CAZDLX010000344.1:0-1566 GCA_964506005.1 uncultured Anaerolineae bacterium
TCAGAAAACTGCTCATACCCTGAGGGGTATTAAGACGCCGTGAGGCCGTGGATCGCCGCTGCGCCTGGTGCAATCTATCAGAAAACTGCTCATACCCTGAGGGGTATTAAGACTACACCCGCTATGCGCACGTGCAGAATATGAGAGTTGATCAGAAAACTGCTCATACCCTGAGGGGTATTAAGACTTATATTCGTAGAACTCGATCCCGCCTTTGAGGTCGACTAGATCAGAAAACTGCTCATACCCTGAGGGGTATTCCCCACAAATAGGCAATCCTCCCGATGCCGGCCTTCCACCTGGGCCGTATACTGGCCCGTACTGCATCACCGCACGGCTGGCGAGGAGGGCACTATGGCACCGGTCAACGACGACGATTACGGCGTGATCCGCTTCCGGGGGCAGGAGCTGGCCGCCCGCTGGTGGCGGCTGTTCGGCGGGCGGCTGTTCGTCCAGAAGCTCGACAACCTCCCCCGCCCCATCGCCATCGCGGCCAACGAGCTGACCGGCTACATGCTGGATTCCATGCCCGGCATCGAGCGCTGGCTCAAGCCCGACGACGCGCTGCGCCTCGGGTTCGAGATGGGCTTCACCTTCCAGCAGGCGCTCGCCGAGGGCCGGCTGGAGCACGACGACCTCGACGACGTGCAGCGGCCCATCCGGCTGCCGGGCGGCCTACCCGCCGCCCGCGTCCGCGGCGAGAGCAGCTAGCCGCTCCGCGGTATAATGGCCGCACAATCCGTCCAACCCTCATCACCGGGATGATACGCCCATGCTGACCGCCATCGTGATCACCGTGACCCCCGTCGCCGAGGTAACCGGCCCGGCCTTTACCGGGCGCGCCGTGCAGGCCTGGTTCCTCAACCAGGTCCGGGCCGCCGACCCCGAGCTCTCGGCGCGCATACACGCCGGGGATGCGACGCGCCCGTACACCGTCAGCGACCTCGTCGGCGCGGGGCCCATCCGCGCCGGGCGGCGGCAGCTCTCGCCGGAGCGGCAGGGCTGGCTGCGCATCACCGCGCTGACGCCGGAGCTCTCCGGCGTGCTGCTGGAGCAGATCGTCCCGGCGCTGCCCGGCACGCAGCTCGACCTCGGCGGGCCGGTCGTGCGTGTGGACGGGGTCGCCACGCAGCCCTCGGAGCACCGCTGGGCGGGGCAGGCCAGCCCGCAGGCGCTGCTCGTCTCGCACTCGCTGGCCCCCGGCGACTCGCGCCGCCTCTCGATGCGCTTCGCCTCGGCGACCACTTTCCGCTCGCAGGGGCGCAACATCCCCTTCCCGCTGCCGGAGCTGGTCTTTGGGAGTCTGGTCAACAAGTGGAATGAGTTCATGCCGGTGGCGCTGCACCCGGATGCGCGGCGCTTCGCCGAGGAGCGCATCGTGGCGAGCAAGTACAAGCTGCGCTCGAAGTACGTCCAGTTCGGGCCGGACGACCGTGGCGCGGCGGTCGGGGCAGTGGGCGTATGCCGCTACCACGTGCAAAGCGGTGACCGCTACTGGACGAGCGTCATCCGCGCGCTGGCGGCGTTCGCGTTCTTCGCGGGGGTCGGGGCCCGCACGACGGTTGG
>CAZDLX010000345.1:0-1558 GCA_964506005.1 uncultured Anaerolineae bacterium
TGCTGCCCCTTTCGGCTGATCATCGTCACGCACCTGAAAGACCAGTGGAAGAACAACGGCCCGACGGGCATCAAGCAGATGCAGGTCCTCGACATCATCGAGCGGGTCGCATCAGTTGGTTTCTGGCTGCGCCGCACAGCTACGCCGGTTCCCGCGGCCATTCTGACGAAGGACCGGCTCTCCCTTCAGGCAGAAGTTGTGCCCGGTAAGAAGGGCTACGACATCACCCCGGCCAACCTGCCGCCCCCTGTCCGTGCCCGGCTGGACGAAGCCATCGCCGCGCACGTCAAGAAGTACGGGGGGATCGAGCCCTACGGGGAGACGATCACCGTTCCCCTCCTGCCGCGGCGGCTGCCTGAAGCGACGTGGAAGGCGGTTCGCTGGTACATGCAGAACCCCCCGGATTGGCGGAACCCGAAAGACGGCGAGATGCTGAACGACGAGGAGCTGGCAATCCTCCAGGGAACGCTCTCGCCGGATCAGAAGATGCAGCTCAGGCTCCAGTATGCAGAAGCGAAGGAGCGCGAGGACGAGCTGAAGGCGGCGGAAGCGAAGAAGCAGGCGGCGCGCCAGGCTGTCGCCAACATGTGCAAGGCGGCGAAGGTGCCGATGAAGGACGTGGCGGCGCACCTGGCGGCCAACGGCATCCCCGAGATCACCGCGGACACCGCGGAGCAGGCGCAGACACTCGCGCAGGCGTACATCGCCGTCGGGGCGCGGTAGGGGGAGGCGGCCATGGTAGACCTCAAGCAGGCCGGCTGGCCATGCCTCCGCAGGGCGACCGCCTACCAGCTCCAGAAGTGGGCGTTCATCTGCACGGTCGAGGGGCTGCGTACGGTGCTGGAGAACGCCAGGCTGTCCGAGGCCGAGCGGGACTGGCTCGTCGACTTCCTGACGCCGGTGTACCAGACGCGATGGTACGAGGTAGCCAGCAGCCGGGCCAGGGAGACGCTGGGCAAGTTGCGTCCTCCGCCCCGGCGCATCCGGCAGCTCGTCGAGGAGATGCTGCTGGAGGATAGGCTGCCGGGCCAGATGCGGGATGCAGCGCTCAGGGTAGCAGAGAACGCCGCTCTGCTCGTCCAGGGAGCCTGCTCGAGACAGGTGGCCGCCGGCTACCGGCTCTCCCAGCTCGAGTGGCTGCAGAGGGTCGCCGGGGACGTCGCAATGCCGGTTGCGACGCTGGAGGACGCCGATGGCCGGGGATGACGGGCACTGGCGGATGTGGTGGCAGTGGGCGGCGCGGCAGGGGGCCGGCCTGACCTTCAGCCCCGGCTACATCGGCTACACCTACGTCAGACCCACGGGGCAGGGGGCGACGGTACATCTCATCATCCTCATGCCGGACCCCAACAGCACGGATACGGAAGCAACCATACAGGCATACCGCTTCTGCATGAACTAATAGGGGTATAGGTGCATAAGGGAGGGCGTGCCGGGGGCCGGCGGTGCGCTCTCCCTGCCGTGACGGGGTCCGGCGCAGTAGGGTGGTTTTTTTGTGGGAGGGTCGTGCGTGTGTGGGGGAAAGTGACACTCCTGCGCCCTCTCCGGCGTGGTGCCC